>JBCCET010000046.1:0-29945 GCA_039030095.1 Pseudomonadota bacterium
CTGCAATGCTGTCCTCGCCGCGCAGCCCATCCAACACGATCCTGATCTTCTCTTCAGATGAATAGTGCTTGCGCGTTGCACGCTTGATATCTTTGGCGATCTTCTCGCCAGGGCTCTTCGTTGTCTTTCTCATCGTCCACTGCTCGGTGGCTACGATGAGCAACAAACTCTCCCTTAGCAAATGACCCTAATTGGTCCCATAAGCGCTGACATCAGACATTTGTGTGCTGTGCAACACACATAATTCGCCGCCTACAGCACCAGTTTTTCAGCGAAAGTCTGTGGATTTATGACTGCCTCTTCAAAGGTTATTCTCGTTGCAAATCTGTCAGAGAATGGTTTCAGCGAGGCAATTCTAAAATGGGCAAATCTCGGTGGGAAAGGTCCTGTAAGGAAGGCCTCCGTTGGATCCGCACACCCTTCAAATAGATTCCAAAATGGGGTCAACATGGATCGGGCGGCCACGATTACCCACTGATTTCCGAAAATCCATAGCGCACCATCGGCTGGCCGGTCTAACTATTGGGCGTCTTGCAACGACAAATCAGCGGCTCACAATAGACCTTTTGGTGCAGGGGAAGTCTTCGTCGCCCAAATTCTGATCGGGCGACGTGATTTTTTTGCGATGGTCACGATTGCTTACTCGAAATCTCGACTGGCCAGTGCGCGATGGATCTCACGGCGCACTAGTTTGCGGACATTGCGCGTGATCCGATCGCCGAGTTCGCCTTGCAATTCAGACCGCACCATATCGGATACAATCTCTCGCAACATATCTTCATCAATTTGGCTGCCGTCATCGGACGTGAGATCAAAACCGTCGACAGGCATTGCAGCAGACAAGGGTGGCTCCTCTTGAGCAGTCTCTTGTGTCTCCAGCACCGGATCAGTGGCATCCATCAGGTCAGCGCGTTCTATGACCGGAGCCTTTAACGGTGGCTCGGGTTTTGGATCGAAGGATGGTGTAAAGGCTGCTTCTTCGACTTCTGGATCAGCAGATGCCTGGGACGCAAACTCCGGTTCAGGCGGTGTCTCCAAATCGTAGTTGGCTTGAAACGGGCTATCAGATGGAAAGTCGTCGTCAGCGAATTGTTCGACAACTTCCTCCATCGGTGCTTCATCGACGTCTTCCATAGTAGAAGCGTCGGGTTCTTTTACGGGTTCCGCCTCAAACACGGGTTGCGGCACAGCCAGGGACGGTGCCTCCATAACCATCTCCGGTTCTGAAACCCGGTTTGGCTCAGCGTACGGTTCAGCTTCAAGCACGGGTTCCAGCGGGCGGCTCGATTCCGGCTCAGCTTTAAGCGCTGGTTCAGTCCGCAATTCTGGATCTGCTTGTTGCTCTAGCTTTTCTTCAGGCACCGGATCATTTGTCGGATCTGCCTGGACGTTTTCCGATTTGGCACTGAAAGCCCGCAGTTTTTCTGCGAAGTCTTCGTCTGGCATGTCGAGGCTGGAAACTTCCAATACGCCGAGGTCATCATCCGTCGGTTCCGACTCCTCTGGGCTCTGGACAGACATCTTGTCAGACAATTGCGCGAACATTGCGGCTGCTTCCACGCCAGGGGATGCCTCGTTCAGATCCACTTCAGGCGCTTCGGCGCGCAGCTCAGACGTCACAAGAGATTCAATGTCGGAAATCCGTTGCTCGATCTCTGATGTGGATTTGGGTTTTTCGTCGCCTGGAACCCGCAAAGACGGGGTTAGAACGAGTTTGTTTTCTGCGTCACCGTCAGCTTCTTCGGCCGCATCAGGTGTGCGTGCTTCTTCTGAAACCAGTCTACGGATTGACGACAGGACGTCTTCGACGTCCAGCTTTTTGCCTGTGTCGGACATTTGTCCACTCCTTTTGCCTCACGCGCAGTGTAATCCTAAACCGCGCTCCAGACAACAGATTTGGCAGGCTCAGTTTCCGCGTCTTTTTGTAATTTTTTCAAGAAGTTCGCGGCGCTTCTTGTCAAGCTTCGGCAGGTTGCCCAACTGGTGTCGCGTAACAGCGCGGGTATTCACGTCCGGGTCATATATGTCGACGCCAAGGTTAAGATGCCTTGCCGTCAGCAACCCCATGGCAGCCAAAACTTGATAAGTAGCAACGTATTCATCGCGAATTGAGGTCACAAGGTTGGACCGTGCGCTGAGCAATTCTTGCTCCGCATCCAATGCGTCAAGCGTGGTGCGTGCGCCAAGCTTGGCTTCTTCCTGAACGCCCTCAAAGGCCACTTGTGCTGCCCGAACGGCCTCTCGGTTGGCGCGGATAGACGCGGACGCCGTGCGTAGGGCGGTGTAAGCGTTGTAGACACCTTGGCGCACTTCGTAACCCGACCTTTGCACGTTGGCCAAGGATTGCTGCCAAAGCGCTACGTCGCGGCGACGGTTGCTGTCCAGACGCCCGCCTTGGTAAATGTCCAATTGCCCGACGATCTGACCCCGAAGCTGATCTGTGGTCGGGTTTGCACCGCCGGGACGGCCGCCCAGTGAATGATCAAGTTGGAACGAAATAGTGGGGTTGCGGTTCTTAGCAGTAGAACGAGCCGTCATCTCTGCCGACTTCGCATTGAATTGGGCTTGCATGATATCGGGGTGTTCACGTTTGGCGACCTTTTCAGCCTCTTGTGGGCTGCCGGGGATCTTTGGCGCAGGCGGCGGTGTGCGCAAATTTGTTGGCGCCTTGCCGACCACTGCGATGTAGCTATCCACTGATTGTTGCAGGTTACCCCGGTTAGCCTCCAATTGAGCGATAGCAGCCGCAAGACGCGCTTGCGCTTGCGCCACGTCAGTTCGGGTTACTTCGCCGACATCAAATCGATCCTGGGCGGCCCGAACCTGTTCGCGAAGGACACGCACATTGTTGCGGGCAAGCCGCACAAATTGCTGGTCGCGGCGTACATTCATATATGCCTGTACTGTTAACAAAAGGACTTGCTGTTCAAGGGACCGCAGCGCTTGTCGCGTGGCCAGCACATTCATACGCGCGGCCTTGATCGTCAGCCGGTCCGCGCCACCATCCCAAAGCTGCATGGTCAGTCGAGTATTCAAGGACACAACTGTAATGGGATTGCGCAGAAGAAGCGGGTTACTGGTAGTGGAATACCGAGTGTAGTCGATTGTTCGTGAAGCTGTCAGCGTTTGACTTAACGCCGGAAGCAAATTCGCCCGAGCAGAAATTACACCTTCGTCTGTTGCCCTCAACGCGGCTTGCTGTGCCTTCAAAAGAGGGTTCGTTTTGTAGGCAATCGCAAGCGCGTCCGCCAGGGTTGTTGCCGAAGCTGGCGTTGCAACCGCGGCGACACATGCCACCGCAACCGCTGCCGATCTTGCCCATTTGCCAATCATACCTGCCCCGTATGTAATTTTGGTAAACAATTCGTATACACACCCGTCGTCTTAGACGACTTAACGCTCTTGGCAGTTGTGGCACAAAGCCCTGGGACAAGCAACAAAAGAGCATTGCTTACTTCCAAACTGCGCAGCGAAATTTCGCGATGGTGTCGGTTTGTGGCGTTTCGTGTCAAACAAGCCTCAGCCAACAGCCTGGACGCGCGCCACGCCGCCTTTCGGAGAACTTATCGGATCGGATTGGATGCCGGTGTAGCGGCTACCGGCAAATGGGTGTCCGCTTCGGCCTCCAGCGCGGCCGGGTGCACCGCTTCGCCTGGAAATTCACCTTGCTTCCGGGGTTGCCGCAGTAGGAAAAACTTCGCGATACCAGATCGCGCGCCCTGCATCGGCGCGCGGGGATCACCAGGGTGTCTGTCCTGCCATCCCGGCGGCAACTTCAAACCATGGGCCTCGGCGCGTTTCGCCATCCATTGAAGTGGGATGTTGGCCAAAGGGCGGGCCGACGGAGTTGCCCAGACGTGCCCCCCCACATCACCATGGGCGCCGCGAAACCAAACCTGTTCCAAGGTCCCATCCCATCCCGGTTCTGTTTGCCAAAGAACGGGGCGATATGCCGTGCGGTCCTCATGCAGCGCCAACGCCTGGTAACCCGCCTTTACGCCATGGCCGATGTTGAGCGAATGAAACTCTGTCGCCATGGGCGCCAAGTAGGTCAACAACGGATAGGACAGCCCCAAAGCTTTAACGGTGTCCCAAACGCCGATCATCTCGATCGGAACGTGATTGTGGCAGTGCAAGATTTGGAAGTCACGGATCCTGTTGCCTGGTGCTCCTGTTTCATAAAGACTGAAAGCTAAGCGGAGGTTCTCTTCATCCGCTGAATTATGGTGGACCAAGCCAACCTCACCAATCATACCGGCGATTGAGCGCACCGCATACGCCCCGCGCGAATACCCAAAAAGGAATATCTTGTCGCCAGGACGATAGTGGCGGGCAATCCTGCTGTAGCCGTCGAAAATCAGCTGGTTGATGCCCCATCCGCTGGCAATCGTGACCCAATTCCAAAACCCGTGGCCCTGAATACCTGGATGATACCAAACGGTTGTCGCCTGATCATCGCAGGCCTCAAGCAGAAGCTTGTAAAGCAGCCCGGCGTTTGTCTCATCCCCCTCGGTTTGCCGCGACTGGGTGCCATCTATCACGATCACATGGTTGCGTGGCAGCGCATCCTCCCCCCGGTCAGGTGCTGGGTGCAATCGCAAGCGCGACTTTATGGTGGCGTAAAGCCGGGACAGGAAAGAAGGCTGGGTCATTCAACTCCGAAATTCATTGGTCTGGTAAAAGATTTATCGCCCCCATCGCCGGGGTCTAGTCCTTTCACGTAATCGGGATTGCCTGAAAACGAACACCGGTGCGTCGCTATCAGCTTGGCGTGACCCTTTCCGCCCGCTACTTTACAAGGGACATGCAACAGCAGGCCCTTTGGCGGAGATTTTTTTGATGGATCAGGTCAGCTTCACCCAGATGAAAGACGGCACCAAGGAAGACTATGAATTTCTGGGCCGTCATGAGGAAGAATATGTAGCAGGCACCGCCGACCGGTTGCTGACGGCGATGGAGACGCTCGATGAAAGCTTGTCAGGCTATCAGATCACGCGGCTCGGTCACTCAGTCCAATCTGCTACGCGCGCTTGGCGGGATGGCGCAGATATCGACTGGGTCGTCAGCGCGCTTCTGCACGACATCGGGGATATCTTTGCGCCGATGAACCATGACGAATACGCTGCCACGATCCTGAAACCTTACGTACGGGAACAATGCTGTTGGGTCGTGGAAACCCACGGTGACTTCCAGATGATCTATTATGCCCACCACGTGGATGGCATGGACCCCGACAAACGCGAACGTCACCGGGGCCACCGGTTTTTCAAGGATTGCGAGACCTTCTGCGAGCGCTGGGACCAGGCAAGCTTTGATCCGAACTACGACACTCTGCCGCTCGAGTTCTTCAAGCCGATGGTGCAAGAGGTCTTTGCGCGGCCTGCCTATGACCCGGCGCTGATGGGTGCAGAACCACAGCCTCTTGTAGTGCCGGAGGTGGCGGCGGAGCGGGCGGGCTAACCGTCCTTTACATTGCCAAAACCCAGGCGATTCAGCCGCTGAAAACGGCAATCCAGTTTTCGGCCACGACGCCCTCCGATTTTGAGCTGGATAGGCGCCAAAAATTAATCTTGGCCTGTCAACCAGAGGTTACTTTTTGTTGGGCATGGCTTCTGGAACGAATCTAATAATTTTGTTAGCGTCCAAAGTGAATTAGTAATTTTTTTATTTTCATACAAAAAAAAGGAGTGAATGATGGAGTTGTCAAAAAGCGTTGGCATTAACGGTTCCAACTTAAAATCAGATGTCAGAAAAACCTGTAGGCTTCTAAACAGGAACCGGCATCTACTCTACCCGATGGCGGGGCCTTACGAAGACCTCCCCGAAGACGGGGATTTCACCGACGATATCAGCGACCGGATCATCCTTTTCCAACACCGCGTCGTTACCGAAAATGCAGTGCCTGACGGTCGCATCGACCCAGGCGGTCTGACGCTTGCAAAACTCGTCGAAAATGCGCGAGACGTCCCGAGTGACGAAATTGGGCCGATGCTATTCCCATTTTTCCAGAAGCCGAGCGTGAGCTACAAAACCGGCGCGCGGTATTTTCGCGCGCGCAGAAGCGGCGGCACACGTTGGCACGCGGGATGCGACCTGATTTTTGACCCTGGTGTTGAGGTACGTGCTGTGGCCGATGGCAGGGTTATTCAATCGTCCTACCACTTCTACAGCGGGACCAATGCGCTGGAGGTCGATCACGGTCATTTTATAGTGCGATACGGCGAGATAATGCCGGGAAGCGTCCCGAGCAATTTCAACAAGAAAGGTGCGTTTATTGCGGCTGGCGAGATCATCGCAAAAGTCGGCAGGCTCGAAAGTGGCAGCTCTATGCTGCACTTCGAGATGTTTTCTGGCAGTAAATCCGGCACGCTTTCTGGCACCAACAAGTTCAGGCGACGTTCGGACCTGCTTGATTGCACAGATTTTCTGGACATGGCCGTCATGGATCTTGGCGACGCGGCGCCGACCCCGTCCCCTGCCGCGGGCGCACCCATCCTTTCCAGCAAGAAATACGTCGTCGCCCCAGAAGTAACCACACGGCTGAGAATTCGTAAAAAATCAGACACGGGCAGTGACATCGAGGGGCTTGTCGGCCGCGGCGCGATTGTTGGGTTTTTGGGCATGGAAAGGGGCGGCAAATACCAGTTTCAGGACATCTTGCGCGATGATTGGGCCAAGATCAGGTATGGCGGGATCACCGGATATGTCGCTGGCGCTTTCATTCATGAAACCACATCGGAGGACGATGCGGAAACGGAATACTATGCGGTGTCCGAATTGGTCGAGAACCGGCTGGACCTGCGTGAAACGGCCGATATCTCTGCCCCGGGTCTTCTCAGTCTCGCACCAAATACTGTGTTGAGATACGTCAAAGAGTTGACGGGCGGCAGTTACATGTTTGAAGGCCAGCATAGGGCCGACTGGGCTGAGGTCGGCTATCAGGGCACGATCGGATATGTTGCGGCTGCTTACATCGAGCCGTTCAATATCGGTCAAACCAGCGATGGAGAGGTGACCGAAGGCGGAGAGCTGAACAAGATCCTGTTCGAGTTCGAACCGGCCGGCGCGTCTGACGCAACGGCCCGGCAAGACAAACTACCGCAACGGGGCATCCGCGGCGTCGCTGCGTCAAATACCATGGCAAAAACAGACCTCAAACGGGTCAAGGCATTTAGGAAACTCTTCTTGGAGGTCGGCATAAAACACGACCTGCCGCCTGCCTTGTTGTGTGCCATAGCTAGTCGGGAGACACGAGGTGGTAGCCAACTTGACGACACCGGACACGGTGACGGCGGTCACGGTTTCGGCATTATGCAAATCGATGATAGATCTTGGAATGCGGACAAGAGTGAGGGGCCAGGCGGCCTTGTCCATATTGACCAAGCCGCAGGTATCTTAGCTTACAAACTCAAAGGAACAGAGCAGATCCCAGGTCTGAGTGACGTCGAAGCGCTGGCAACCGCGATTTCGCGTTACAATGGCGGGCGCGGACTGGCCTTTCCAAGATCGGACGAAGGGACAACCGGTGCCGACTACATGAATGACGTGTGGCAGCGCGCGCGTTACTACGCGAAAAAAATCGGCTGGACTTGATGTGCTTTGGGTGGAACCCGCTAACAACCTTCGGCGATAGAAAATCGCGTCAAGATCAGAAGTTAGTAGCTTTTTTCGCGGTGTAGTTTGGCAAGGCTCTTCGGGAAGCAATTTAACGTTGGGGTTGGTTTAGTCGTTGCTTGGTAAGTTGTTGAAGACTTACCAAGCTGCCACCTCCGCCAAATGCGGGTCCGTCCAGCGCCTTAGCCTGTCGCCAGCATTTCGCGCGAATTTCAGCATCATTTTCTTGCGGCGCGCTGCGTTCAACTTGCCCTCGGGTGCCATGCGGATGATCTCTGCGTCATATCCGTCAGCGATGATCAGACCAAAACTGTCTGGTAGCAGTTCAGTCGGGAAATCTGCGGGCACGGCAAAGAAAAACCGGTCACACCATTCCAGATAGCCTTGCCACTTGGCGTCCGACATAAAGTCGGCGCGGCTGGATTTGCATTCTATAACCCAGATCTCTGACTTGGGACCAAGGCACATCAGGTCGACCCGCAAACCTGTTGTTGGCACAAATTCCTCCAGACAGATGAAATCATGCTGACGCAAATGGCGCGCAGTGCCGCGGGCAATCAATTGGCCGGGCTGTAGGGTACGGGTTTGATCTTCCATAACGGCAAACATGAACAAAGAATGAACATCGCGTCAAGTCTTTACAGCCCTTGAAGCATCGGGGCAGCCGATTTAAGTACCGCCTTGGCGGGTTCTGCCCTTCTTGTGAGACACCTTATTCCGTTGGCCGATAAGTTCTACGAGGGAGCTGGCTCTGCGACTGGCCCTGGCCTATCGCACCTGGCGCCCACCTGGGTAATCCAGGCTCTCGGGAATAAAAACCATGTCCACGGTCGCGAACGGTGCGCGAAAATGTGCCATCAGCGGGCCCGCCACTCAACACTTTCAAAGGACACGTGCGTGACCCTTCAAGACAAAGCCAGCCTGAGAAAAATCGCCTTTGCCGCCCGCAAGTCGGCCCATGGTCAAGGACTTGACCAAGCGGCCAACGCCGCACTTCTGAAAGCTGCGGAGGCGCTACCCAATGCCCAAGTTATCGCCGGGTATATGCCCATCCGGACAGAGGTCAGCCCGCTTGCCACCATGGCTGCGTTGAGTGACGCCGGAAAACGCATCTGTGTGCCCGTGATCACCGGCGAACAACAACCGCTGGAATTTCACGAATGGACGCCCACGTCAGACATGGTGGACGGCCCGTTTGGCGAAATGGTCCCAAGATCGGGTGAACGGCTGATCCCGGACGTGCTGATCATGCCATTAGTGGCTTTCGACAAAACTGGTACGCGACTAGGGTACGGTGGCGGCTTTTATGACCGCTCACTTGCCCAAATCGCTGCCAAAAAGCAGGTTCGGGCGGTGGGGTTTGCTTATGCCGCGCAGGAACTGGACGTCCTGCCGAAAGAGCCGACAGACTGGCCGCTGGACGCAATAGTTACCGAAATGGGTGCCGTCACTTTCTGATATGGCAAGCACTTGCCGGAAACCTGATCATGGCAGCATTTTTTTGGCCATC
Organism: Pseudomonadota bacterium; assembly: GCA_039030095.1. Classification (GTDB taxonomy): domain Bacteria; phylum Pseudomonadota; class Alphaproteobacteria; order Rhodobacterales; family Rhodobacteraceae; genus Amylibacter. Next base: position 9,125 of record JBCCET010000046.1, read on the forward strand.
GCAGGCAATGCTATTAATTGGCGTAAAAGGTGAAGTTGAAACGGGAGCTCCCCATGACAGCCAACAAAAACCCAGCCAGCAATTTTGTTTGGACCGACTTGTCTTCTTACGATGTGGGGGCGTCAGCCACCTTTTACCAAACCGTGTTTGGCTGGACCTGTCACGATATGGGGCGCAGTTTACCCGCACCCGATGACCGCTTTGGCATGGATCAGGTCGCATACCATTTAGCGACTAAAGGCGACCGAACAGTTGCTGGCATCTTTGACATGACGCCGTTTTTCCAAAAGATCAAAATGCCGCCTTTTTGGATGTCTTACCTAACCGTGCGGGACATCCATGCGGTGGTGGCAGAGGCCAAAGCCACAGACGGCGCAACGGTAGATGTGCCTCCCTGCCCTTTTGGCGACGGCACGATGGCATTGATACGTGATCCGTTGGGGGCTGGCTTCACATGCTATGAAGGCCCAGACATCAACAGCAAAGGGGACGGCACCAGGTCCGGCCAGATGATCTGGAATGAGCTGTTTACAGAAGACATCGTAGCAGTTGAGCCGTTTTATAGCCGCGTGCTGGGCTTCAATCTGGTGCGCGACGCCGATGCTGACAGTCAACGCGTCAGGGTGTTGAACGCAAACGGTGAAGAAATCGCAGGCATTCAGGCCGCCCCTGCTAGTGTCCGGTCCGAAAAGGTCTATTGGCTGCCACTCTTTAGCGTCGACAGACTAGCTAAGTCTGGCCCCATTGTGACGCAGGCCGGGGGGCAGATCATTTCCAAAAACGAAGGCGCAGATGGGTATGCCACTGCCGTATGTTATGACAACACCGGCGCGGCTTTCGGCCTCGCAGAGATTGGCGGCAAAGAAGGCAACACGCGACCCTGGTATCGATGGTTATTCTGACCTGATCAGAATTCGCCTACCCATCGTGAGCAGATGGCGTGTTTCCGCTTCAGCTTCGGTCAATGACCATAAGGCGCGGTAGAGGCGCGTGGCACCAGTTCCACGTTTACACGATGTCGCTGCACCGGCAGGTCAGGATCGGCCATCCGGTCCAACAGCATTTGGGCAGCCCTATTACCGATGAATGGTGCCGGGATGTGAACGGTCGACAGGCTCGGCTCAAATTCCGCGGTGCCCTTGAAGTCGCCGATGGCCATGATCGATTGATCACGTGGGATTAGCATCCCCATGTTGATGGCGGCCAAAGCAGCCCCACGCCCGATCACATCATTGCCGCACAAAAGTGCGGTAGTGTTGCGCGTCACCAGCGCTGGGGCACTGTCGGCTTTGGCGCGGGCCACCGAATAGGATGAGGTAATCAGCGGCACGTCGTCGCCCGACAACCCGGCTTCCGCCAAGGCCGCGCGGGCACCGGCAAGCCGGTCTGCAGCCCGATCGTTGGCGTCGGTTTCGGGGAAAACCAGGCCAATTTTGCGGTGGCCTAATTCGATCAAATGCTGCGCCGCTGTTCGGCCCGCATCAAAATTGGACGCGCCCACACAATCAAAGGCACTGTCCGGGTGATAGTTCCAAAGGCTGACCGCCGGGGTCTGCTGCACCGACAAAAGGCGGCGGGATGCGGCGGATTGCTGGTGACCGATCAATGCAACCCCATCCACCCGATGCTCCATCATTTTGCGCAGCAGCCGAAACTCCCGTTCCAGGTCATAGTTGCTGGATGACAGGATGATGGAAATCTCTGCCTGCTCCAAAGCGTCCGAAAATGCAGTCACCAGTTCTGCGAAAATTGTGTGCTCAAGGGTCGGCACGATTAACCCAACCGTCCCACTGCGCCGCCCCTTGATCATCTGCGCAGCCCGGTTGCGGATATAGCCAGTTTCCAGCACGGCCCGTTCGATCCGTCTGCGCGTTTGGGGTTGCACCTGGTCAGGATGGTTGAACGCACGGCTGACTGTCGAAATCGAAACCCCAGCCGCGCGCGCCACGGTGTGAATATCGGCATTCTTTTTATCAGTGCGTGTCATAAGCTATTGATACTGCGACAATGAAAACGTTTGCAATACTATTTTCATTACCTACTCTCATCGATCTTGGGAGGAGGCCTTATGGAATTTTTGGCGCATTTCGGGCCGGTATTTGAACCCTGGACCTTTCTGGTCCTGACGGGCTGCACGATCTTTGGCCTTATTCTGGGAGCAACACCCGGCCTGTCGCCCACCATGGCAGTGGCGCTGGCAATCCCGTTCACATTTCATGCGCCGCCGGTGGTGGGTCTGGTGGCGCTCGGCGCGCTTTATACCGGAACCGTGGCAGGCGGCGCCGTGTCTGCGATCTTGCTAAAGATCCCGGGCGCACCGGCCAATATCGCCACCACGCTCGACGGCCATACGATGGCGACCCAGGGCAAGGGCGCGCGCGCATTGCAACTGTCGTTTCTGGCGTCCCTGATCGGCGGCGTCTTTGGTGTTCTGCTGCTGATCTTTCTGACCCCGCATCTGGCCCAAGCCGCGCTACGCTTCGGGCCGAGTGAGCTTTTCTGGGTCGCAATCCTGGGTGTGACCATCATTGGTACTTTGGGCGGCGGGTCCGTGATCAAAGGGCTTTTGGCTGGCTGTATCGGCCTGTGGCTTTCGACCATCGGGTTCGATGACATCCTTGGCACACAACGGTTTATCTTTAACCCCGCACTGGGCGGCGGCATCAACATCATTGCAGCGCTGATCGGGCTTTTTGCGATCCCGCAGGTGATTTCCATGTTTGCAAAGGGGCGCGCGGCGCAAGACATCGACATGGTCCAGGTACAACCGCACCCCCTGCTCGCCTCTGTGCGCGAAGTCATAGCGCGGGCGCGTGCTTGGTTTGTGGGTACAATTGTCGGATCTATCATCGGACTTATTCCCGGCGTGGGTGGTCAAATTGCAGGACTTGTCGCCTACGACCAAGCCAAGAACTTCAGCGCGGAACGGGAGAAGTTTGGCACCGGCCATTCCGAGGGCATCATTGCAGCAGAAAGCGCCAACAATGCCATGGTCGGCCCGTCACTGGTGCCACTTTTGACCCTTTCGATCCCCGGCTCACCCACGGCAGCAGTGCTGTTAGGCGGGTTGATCATCCATGGGATTTTCCCGGGCCCCGACATCTTCACCTATTATCCACATGTGGTCTGGCCGTTCATCAACTCTATGCTGATCGGTCAATTCCTGATGTGCATCTTCGGCCTGATGATCGCCAGCTACGCGGCCCGTATCGCGCAGGTCCCGCCCAGCGTGATGGCACCTATCGTGCTCGTTCTGGCGGTATTTGGATCTTATTCAGTCCAGAACTCTATGAACGACGTCTACATCATGTTTGTGCTGGGCATCGGCATGTACTTTCTGGAACGCTATGGGTTTTCGGCCGCGCCGTTGGTGCTGGGCTTGATCCTTGGACCTATTGCGGAAGGAAACTGGGTTGAAGGGTCTATGATCGCAAATGCCCAAAACGGCGTGTTCGCATACTTTTTCACCGGCTGGCTGAACCTGACGCTGATCGCAATTGTGGTGGCGTCGATCTCTTATTCGGTGTGGCTGGAACGACGCGCGCGGGGGGCGGGCGCATGAACGCACAAAAGCTCATCCCGGCGCTGATCATCTTGTGCGTGGCCCTTTGGGTTGCCTATGTCAGCTTCACCGCCCAACCGGCAGAGGGCTTCGCGTTTCCACGCCTGATCTCGGTAGCATTTGTAGCCTTGTCGGCAACCGTTGTCGCACAGGCCGTGCTGGTGGACGGGGACCAAGGCGAAGCAATCACCTTTGAGCAAGTCAAACGCTTTTTACCCGGCCTGGTGATTGCGGCGATCTTTGTTTTCTGGGTCGCCAAAAGTCTTGGGTTTTACACCGGGTCCGCAATCGCAACCTTCGTGTTGATCGCCGTCTACGACCCGGCGCCACACGGGGCAATCATGTCTTGGGTCAAGCGCGCAATCATCACAGCCGCCTTCATGGCAGTGATGTATTTGCTGTTTGCCCAAGCTCTGGGGGTCTTCACCCCCAAAGAAGTTCTGTTTCGTTAATCATCAAGAGTTTCAACAGGGAGGACAAAATGTTGAAAACACTACTCGCAGGGGCCGCATTGGCCATCGCTGGGCTAACAGGCCCGGCATTTGCACAAGACAGCTACCCGGATCGGCCAATGATGCTGATGGTCAGCTACGGCGCGGGGGGCGCGACTGACTTTCAGGCGCGCATCGTGACCATGACAGCGGGCAATGAGGATGCTTTGGGCATGCCTATTGCCATCATCAACAAGCCGGGCGCCGGTGGGCGCGTGGGCTGGAACTGGTTTGCCACTCAGGCAGAGGCTGACGGCTACACGCTGGGCGCCTACAACATCCCGCACTTCATCGCGCAATCGATCAAAGGCGGCGTGGAATACTCCGCTGACAGCTTTGAACCCATCGCCAACTGGGGCGCTGACCCGGCTGTCTTTGTAGTGGCCGCTGACAGCGAAATGAACTCCATGGCGGATGTGATTGCCTTTGCGACAGCTAATCCCGGCAAACTGACGTTCTCCGGCGCAGGGCTTTTTGTGGGTCACCACATCGCTGCATTGCAGTTGGAAAAAGCCGCAGGCGTAAAGCTGGCCTACATCCCTAACAAAAAGGGCGGCGCTGGTGCCATGAAGGCTGTGATCGCAGGTGAGGTTATGGGCGGGGTCAACAACCTGTCCGACGCTTTCCGCGCGCGCGAAGCGGGCACGATCAAGATCCTCGGCGTCTTTGATCTGGAACGCAATTCCTTCATGGATGACGTACCTACGATGAAGGAGCAAGGCTTTGACATCGATAATGCATCGGTCAACTTCCGCGGCGTGATGGTGCCAAAAGGCACACCTCAAGCCGTGATCGACAAACTGGCCGCAACCGTGCCGGAGATGTTCAAAAACGGCCGCGTTGCAAAGCGCATGAAGGCAGGCGGCAGCCCGATGCACATCATGACCCGGGACGAAGTTCTGGCTATGTGGGCTGCTCGGGAAGAAACACTCAAAGAGCTGTTGGCCGGGCTTTAAACCCAATATCAACGGGACGCGCGGATCTGCGCGCGTCCCACCCCAAGAGGCCGGACATGGCAGACGATATCGAACACCTAATCAAGAAGGCCCGTGCGGCCCAACAGAAGTTTTACGAGGCCGGTAGCCAGGCACGCTATGACCGCGCCGCCCAAGCTGTTGCCTGGGCCATTATGGAACCCAACCGCAATCGCGAACTGGCAGAACTGGCCGTGCGCACAACCGGCCTGGGCAACGTGCCAGACAAGATCACCAAAAACCACAGAAAGACATTGGGTCTGATGCGCGATATCGCGGAAGCAAGGACCTTTGGTGTAATTGTCGATGACACAGACACCGGTATCACTGAATATGCCCGCCCGCTGGGCGTTGTAGGCGCTATTGTGCCGTCAACGAACCCGGCCGCGACGCCTGCAAACAACATCATAAACGCCCTAAAATGCGGCAACGCCATCATCGTGGCACCGTCACCCAAAGGGGTGGCTTCCTGCGAACTTTTGCTTGGCTACATCCATGCGGAATTTGCCAAGATCGGCGAAGACCCGGATCTGGTTCAGATGGTTCCTGCCCCGGGCAGCAAAGACAAAACCCAGGCGTTGATGGAACTGTGCGACAAAGTAATTTGCACCGGCAGTCAGAACAACGTGCAGCGCGCGCAAACCTGCGGCACACCGGCTGTTGCCGTCGGTGCAGGCAATGTGACCGTGATAGTGGATGAAACGGCCGATCTGGCTGCGGCTGCAGATAAGATCAAGGCGTCCAAGACATTTGACAACGCAACCTCCTGTTCGTCGGAGAACGCACTGGTTGTTGTCGATGCGGTCTGGGATGCCTTTGCGGCAGAGATGGCACGCTCTGGCGGCGCATTGGTGGATGATGAGCCCGCGATTGTGGCCAAGCTTTGGCCAGGCGGGCACCTGAACCGAGAAGTAATCGCCCGCGATGCCGCTGACATGGTTGCAGCGCTTAACCTGGATGTGCCTGCGGGCACTGAATACATCGCCGTGCCAACAAGCGGCATAGGGCCTGACCATCCCCTGTCGGGTGAGAAACTGAGCCGTGTGCTGGCAATTTATCGCGCCCGTGACTTTGATCATGCGCTGGCCCTGACCGACGAAATCCAGCGCCACATGGGGGCCGGGCATTCTGTCGGCCTACATTCCAGCGACGACACGCGCGCGCACATTTTGGCCCAGCGCCTGCCTACAAGCCGGATCATCGTGAACCAGGCACACTGCTTTGCCACCGGTGGTGCCTTCAACAACGGCATGCCGTTTTCGCTGTCAATGGGATGCGGTGCCTGGGGCGGCAATGTCACCAATGACAACCTCAATTGGCGCCACTTCATGCAGTCCACCAAAATCGTGCGCGAAATACCTAGCCGGGAACCGTCCTTGGACAGCGTTTTTACTGACTATTGGGCGCTGGCAGGTAAATGACCCAAGACAGCTTGCATCCTCCAGCTGGCACCATCCGGGACTGGCTCGACCGCCGGGCGGATGAGAGCCCGGATGCGCCTGCCTATCATTTCACTGATGACGCAACTTCTCTGACGTGGGCTGACCTGCGCGGCAAGGCACACGCAATCGCGGCAAGTCTTACTAGTTCCGGAACCGACCACGGCGAAAGCGTAGCGATCATGATGCCCAATGGGCGACCGGCAGTAGAGGCCTTTTTCGGAGCGGTTTATGGCGGATTTCGCGCCACTATGATCAATCTGGCCGCAGGTGATACGGCTTTGGCATACGCGCTTGACCATTGCGAGGCCACGCACGCCTTTGTGGGACCTTCGCAGCGGGATCAGTTTGACCGCGTAAAACCCGCTCGTATGGCCGCGTTTGAACCTGGCGACGGCCCAGCGGCAACTCTGCACCCGGTTGGCCCTGATGACATGGCGCTGTTGATGTATACTTCGGGCACCACCGGTGTGCCAAAGGGGGTCCTACACAGCCATGCATCGCTGATGGCGGGCGGATGGACCACTGCAATTGCCCACGACCTGCGATCAGATGATGTGGGGTACTGCGTGCTGCCGATCTGTCATATAAACGGGCTCTGTGTCTCTGTGATGGGCACGCTAATCTCGGGCAGCCAAATGGTGATGGCGCCGAAGTTTTCCAACCAACAGTTCTGGCCTGATATCGAAGCACATAACGCCACTTGGTTTTCTGTTGTGCCAACGATCATCTCTCACCTGCTACATTCAGACACCGCGCCAACAACAACGTCCCAAAAGACATTACGATTTGGACGGTCCGCTTCGGCGCCACTGGCGCCGGAGGTACAATCAGCCTTTGAAGATCGTTTCTCGGTCCCGATTGTTGAAACCATGGGCCTGACCGAAACGGCCGCTCAGATCCTGTCGAACCCACTACCACCGGGGCCGCGCAAAATCGGCTCCCCCGGTGTGGCTTTTGGCAACGAGGTTTGCATCCGGGGCCCAGACAACGATGCCCTCCCCCCCGGCCAAGAAGGGGAGTTACTGATAAAGGGTCCCAACGTGATGCGCGGCTACCTGAAGAATGAGGCCGAAACCGCAAAAGCGATGACGGCAGATGGTTGGCTGCGATCTGGTGATTTGGCGCGCATGGATGCAGACGGCTACATCTTTGTGACCGGACGGCTGAAAGAGCTGATCATCAAAGGCGGTGAAAATATCGCGCCACGCGAAATTGATGAGGCACTGTACGCAAATGCCGACGTGGTGGAGGCCGCCGCCTTTGCCGTGCCCTGCCCAACCTACGGTGAAGAGGTACACGCGGCAGTCACGCTTCGCCCCGATACGTCGATCTCTTCAGAAACCTTGCGTGATGCCTGCATCGCACGGCTGGGACAGTTCAAAGCTCCAGCCACCGTTCACATATTGCCCGAGCTGCCAAAAGGCCCGTCCGGCAAAATCCAGCGTTTGAAGTTGACCGAAACCTTCAAATAGCCGGGCTGCTTTTTACTCGGCTACGGCCACGCCGGTTAGTTTACCCAACGCGCCTGTCATAGCGGCAATAATCGGGTGGTCCGCAGGGATGCCATGTTTTGCGGCCAGATCTGCTGGGTCGTGGTAGATCAACCAGACCGTGCCGTCTTTTTCATAAGCCAGCGCGCGCAGCGGCAGGTCGAGCCCCGCTTCTGGGCTGACAAGCATCGCAGGCGTGCCCAATTTCGGATTGCCAAAGATCAGGGCCGTGGCCGGAGCGAGTTCCATATCCACAGAAGCCGCACCTTTGGCGTGATCAACGCGGGCAAAAACCTTGGCCCCAGCGCCTTCAATCGCGGCCGCCAGACGATCAATGGTTTCATCCACACTGTGCGGGCTTTGCACACGAACGATGTCAGCCTGCGCAGAAAGCGATGTGGCGGCAATAACACCGATGGCGGCAAGAGATTTCTTCATGACGGGATCCTTTTTGGGAGGGGCTTGATGCCCGCAAGGCTACGCATTCTCCGAGGCCAAGAGAACACGCCTCGCGCAAGCGTGACGGGCGACGACGATCGGCAGGCAACTTCCCGCTGATGAGTGAAATAAGCGGTCTTTCGGACCTCAGGCGCAAGATTTGCAAATTGATCGCGCGACGAAAGGGAACTTTCGTCCGGTTCTCATTGACTCCGAGCAAAATATCCCGATTAAAGCACTCAGTTATTTGTCCGACAAAAACCGTCGGAAAGCAGGAGGAGGAACCATGCTTAAGTCAACTCTCAAAACAACAACCACGCTTGTTGCAGCGACCGTACTTGGGGGCGCAGCCCTCGCAGACGGCCACGGCAACAACTACGGCCCGTATCCGGTAACCCTGAAAGGCTACTCTGGCGACAAAACCAACTCGGTTTCTTATTCGGGTCAAATCGCTCGCCACGCCCTCCACGACAGCCTCAAAAAGCTCGCTGGCAAAGGCGACGGGTCCAATGCGGCTGACCTCGAAGCGCAAATGATGGCCTACTACAACGGCAAAAACCCTGACCTGGCGATCATCGCACCGGCTGACAAAGACGGCGTCGATATCAAACAGTCCACCATGGGTGACCTGTCCGGCGGCGCAAACCTGGCTGGCAAATTCTACGACGGCGCGATGCCTGCCTGGCCTGGCAACATGACCGGCAAAGGCGTGATTGAGGACATGATCAAGCGCGCAGCGGCATCCACCAAAGGCTGGGACGCAAAAACCGGCATGGACTGGGGTCAGCTGATCTCCAAATACACTATGGGCGCTGTGTCCTATCACCAGGCTGTCGACAACTATCTCGACGAAAAAATGCAGGCTGACAACAAGCCGAACAATAAGCCTTACAAAGACGGTGCGCATTACACCGGCAAAGAACACTCCTGGGACGAAGCTTTCGGCTACTGGGGTGCGGCTGCCCACTCTATCACGCTGAGCCCGGCTGAAAACTACACCGTGGCCAAGCTGAAGGACCCGTCTTTGAACGACGCAAACGGTGACGGCGTTATCGACCTGAAAACCGAGATGGTCTTTGGCCCGGCATACTACGCCGCTGGCGCTGACAAGAGCGGTAACTCCAACTACCTGCCGACCATCTTCAACGCTTTCACTGCTGGCCGTAACCTGATCGCATCTGCAAACGGCGAAGCCCTGACGGCAGAGCAACTTGCTGAACTACAAGGCCACGCTGCAACCATCGAAGCAGAATGGGAAAAAGTGCTGGCTGAAGCTGCCTTCAAGTATGCAGGCTCGGTCTACAAAGACATCAACAAGATGAAGGAAGCGGAAGGCGAAGCGAAAGACAAAGCTTACCGCGACTACGGCAAACACTGGGGTGAGCTGAAGGGCTTCGTCATGGCGATGCAGACCGGCAAAAACAACCTCGGCGCCACGGCTGTAAAGTTGAACGACCTGATCGGCTTTGGTCCGGTCACGCTCGACAACTCTTACGTCACCGGCATTGATGCTGACGGCAACTTTACCATGGACCGCAAGAAAACCTGGTCCGACTATCAGCTGGCAATGCTAGAAGTGCAAAAGATGCTGGCAGATGAGTTCGGTCTGAAAGCGCTCGCCAACAACCAGATGGCAGAGCTTGAAGGCTTGGCTGACAAACTTGGCAGCGACTCCAACGCTGAAACTGACTAAGCGTTAATCGCTCCGGTGGCGCGCTATCCTGCGCGCCACCATCCCCTCGGGCCCCTGCCCCTGTAGCCGGAGTTGCGCCATGGGCTTTATCGAACACATGATGGACGTATTGTCCGATTTCGCGGACCCCCGCAAAAGGGTGTTCGTCGGATACCTTGGTCTGTCCATTGTCATCGCATTTGCCTGGCTTATCGCGATCAAACGCCAAAACATCGGCGCTGCGATCCGCAAGGTCTTTGACCGCAAGGTCTTTTTCTCTGGCTCCGCGCGGGCGGATTACAAGATATTTGTGATCAACCGGGCCTTCACGTTTTTCATATCTCCGCTGCTGGCAACAAACATCGCCATAGGCACCGCGATCTTTTTGTCTTTGCACCGGCAAGACATGGTCGCAGTCGGCGTGTTCAACGACGCAAGCAAGGTGCTTGTGGTTGGCCTGTTCACACTGGCGATGTTTGTCATTGATGATCTGACGAAATATCTGGTGCACCGCTGGATGCACCATTGGCCGATGCTTTGGACCATTCACAAGGTCCACCATTCAGCAGAGACCCTGACGCCCGTAACAGTCTACCGTGTGCACCCGCTTGAAGGCGTGCTTTACGGCCTGCGCAGCGCGGTTGCGCAGGGTTTAGCGATAGGCGTGTTCCTGTTTCTGTTTTCAAACCTAGTGGATCTTTACACGATTGTGGGTGTGAACGTGCTGGTGTTCATCTTCCACGTGACCGGGTCCAACCTGCGTCACAGCCATATCGACATCAGCTATTGGCCGTGGCTGGAATACCTGCTGATTTCACCGGCTCAACACCAGTTGCACCACTCCATCGCCGAAGAACACCACGACAAGAACTTCGGTGCCGCACTGGCAATATGGGACTGGTTATTTGGGTCACTGCATCTGTCAGAGACGGAGAAAGACCTGGAATTCGGCCTGCTGCCTCATGAGGCGAGCGCCACCAATATGGTGGATATCTACACGCGGCCTTTTGTGGACATTTATAAAATCGCCAGACGCCGGGTGCGGCGGTGGAGCGGGCGCGCAAAAGAGATGCTCTGGCCTGCTGAATAAAAAAGCCCCGGCGCTTTCGCTGCCGGGGCCATAAACTTTCGACGAAAATTTGTTACTCGTCGAAACCTACTTCTTCGGTCAGCTTCAACGCGGTTGGGCGCAGCTTCGCTATCTCAATCAGAGGGATGGTGTCAGGCTGCAGGTCTCCCCAGCTAAGCACCAGATCACTGGCGGACGACCCCGGCAGCAACGGGTATTCGCCGTTTACTTCGGCATAGATTTCCTGCGCTGTTTTAGAGGTAAGAAACTCCATCAGTTTCAAAGCGTTTTCCTTGTTTGGCGATGCTTTGGTCAGCGCCATCCCGGACAGGTTCACATGGGTCCCGCCATCTGCAAATTTCGGGAAGACGATGCGCACGTCATCGGTCCAAAGCCGCTGCTCTTCGTCCTGCATCATCTTTTTCATGTAATACGTATTGCCGATGGAAATATCGCATTCCCCCGCCCAGATCGCCTTTACCTGGGCACGGTCGTTGCCCGCAGGTTTGCGTGCCAGGTTGTTTTTCACGCCTTCGAGCCAGGTCTTGGCTACTTCTTCACCGTGGTGCGCAATGACCGAAGACGTCAGGGCAAGCGTGTAGGCGTTCAGGCCGGACCGGGTGCAGATGCGCCCTTTCCATTTGTCAGACGCGAGGTCCTCATAAGTGGTGACTTCACCGTCTGCCACGCGGGTTTTGTGCGCGTAGACCACGCGCGCCCGCGAGGTCAGACCAAACCAGTGCCCATCCGGGTCCCGGAACTCGGCAGGGATATTCGCGTTGATGACTTCGTTTTCGACCGGTTGCGTCACGCCAGCTGCAACCACCGCCGAAAGGCGAGAAATATCAACCGTTACCACCAGGTCAGCCGGCGAACGGTCACCTTCCACCTGGAGGCGTTCCACAAGTCCCTTTTTCAAAAAGGTAACGTTGACCGGGATCCCCGTTTCTTCGGTAAACGCCTCAAAGAGCGGCTCAATCAGGAACGGTTGGCGATAGGAATAGACGTTGATCTCTTCAGCCGACACCGCAGGCGCCAACAACGCCAGTGCAGTGGCCGAGGCAGTCAGAAAGCGAAACATATAGATCTCCCTAATTTGGTTTGTGCTTGGGTTAGACCTAATCTAGCCGGGATTCAATAATTGACAAAAACAATCGGTTAAACCAAATCTATTCTGGGAAGTTCAGACCAGCCATCGCCAATAAGAACCCCTGAAGTTCTTGCTGAATGATCAGAAACTAAGGCGATGCGGATGAAAAACCTCTTCTTGAGCGCAATTGTGCTTCTCGCGCCAACCTTGGCTTGGGGCCAAGACGCAGGCGTTTCTATCGAATTGAACAAACTGGGTCCGGCGGACAACGGTTGCACCTTGACCTTTGTGGTCCGCAACAGCCAGGAAGCAGACATTGAGCGTGCCGTGTGGGAAGCCGTTCTATTTGACGCGCAAGGTCAGGTGGATCGGCTAACACTATTCGATTTCTCCAACCTGCCCGCAAAGCGAGCGCGAGTTCGGCAGTTTGTTGTTCCCGATTTGCAATGTGACACCCTGGGGCAAGTTCTTTTCAACGGCTTGCATGCCTGCAAGGCGCCCGACGGCATAGCCTGCGATGCGGGACTGAAACTAAGCACCCGGACAAAGACTGAGATTAGCGGATGATGGGCGCAGCTATTGACCAGGCAACCCAGGCGTTGGCATTGGGCGGACCGGTGATTGCCATCTTGGTTATGGCATCTGTCTGTGTTCTGGCTGTGGTGCTTTACAAAGTATGGCAGTTCTGGGCCTCCGGCGTTGGGCGGCACCGGGCGCTGCGCGCGGCGGCGGCAGCCTTTGATGCCGACGATCGTGCGGCAGCAGCAAACCATGTGATCCAGTCCAAATCGTATCTTCGTGACGTGGTGGAATTGGGTTTGGCCCGCGCACCAGCGGAACGCCTGCATGCTGAGGCAGAGCTGCGGTTTAACACCTTAGAACGCGGCTTTCGTTTTCTGGACACGGTCGCGCAACTGGCGCCCTTGCTGGGGCTTTTTGGCACGGTTCTTGGGATGATTGAGGCGTTCCGCGCCTTGCAGGACGCGGGGTCCACCGTGGATCCATCCCTATTGGCAGGCGGGATATGGGTTGCCTTGCTGACCACTGCCGCCGGATTGGTTGTTGCCATGCCTGCCGCCCTTGTTCTCAGCTGGCTTGAGGGTCGGGTGGACGGTGACCGGGCGCTGGCCGAACATTTGATCGCACAGTTGACGGCCCCCACCGGCAATTCGGCGCAGACCGAACCTTCCGGCCAGGCCACTTATGCCTAAACGCCGACAGCGCCGCAAACTGTCGATGACACCGCTCATCGACGTGATCTTTTTGTTGCTGCTGTTTTTCATGCTATCCTCTACGTTCTCGAAATTCTCTGAGGTAGAGCTGACATCAGGCGGCGCTGGATCCGCTATCGTGGCCAATGACACCCCGCCCATCTTTGTACGCATGTTCGGTGACGTTGTGCGCATCAACGGTCAGGAAGTGCCCAAAAACACCCTTAGGGAAGTCGCCACAGCACTGATCACAGAGCCACGCATGGTTCTGATCAGCCTAGATGTACGCACGGACGCCCAAGCCCTAACCGACGTGCTGGTGACCCTGCGCGGCGTCAAAGGGGCCTCTGTAATGGTACTGGAAAGCTGATCCATGGCGCGCCGCAAACAAAATCGGGAACCGACCATCGCGCTGATCAACATCGTGTTTTTGATGTTGGTCTTCTTCATGGTTGCAGGTGCCCTCTCCCCCCCGATCGACGGGTCACTCAAACTGATCAACACAAGCGATCTGGAAGGCCGCGCGCCGCATGACGCGCTGGTTTTGGCCGCTGACGGTACACTGGCCTATCGCGGAGAAACGGTGGATCTGCGTGCCTTTGTCGCCCAGCACGGGCCTGAGGTTAAGGTGATCCCGGACAGGGAAACGCAGGCACAAAAACTGGTGGAATTTTCTGCTGCCTTGACAGCGGCTGGCGCGACAAAAGTTCTCATTGTCACCGAAAAGGCGCTGCAATGATCCCCGCCGGATGGGCCCCCAAAGGTGTCGCCGTGCTGTTGGCATTTAGCGCCCACGCAGCCATCGCGGTGGCACTCTCATCCGTGCCACCACCGGTCGACATCGCAGGCGGTGAAGGCGCAGTAGAAGCCCGGTTCGGAAGTTTTGCTGATTTCGTCAAAGGGGTAGTGCAAAAAGACGTACCAGATGACGCCGCCCAGGAGGTTCAACCCACAAATGCGCAGGAAGTAACGCCAGAACCGCTGGAAGAAGCAAACCCGCTAGAACCAACAAAAACCGCCAAGATCGTTCCAGCCGACCAGCCTTCGCCAGAAAACACGACAAACTCGGCCGTACAAAACGCTAAGGCCGCACCCCAGACATATCCTGCCAACGCACAGGCCACATCGAATTTGCAGGCGCTTGCTTCTCCGCAGCCGCACAGGGTCGCACGCACTTCGCAGGCCGCGCCGTCTCAACCGCCAGCGCAAGAGACACAAGCGACCGAGGCCCTGTCTATACAGCCGGTTGAAACCGCCCGCCCGGTTATCACAGCGATGGTTGCTCCCTCTGTTGACGCGCAAACCTCAAAACCCAGTGCCGCACCGACAGCTCCCACAGACCCCAAGACCAACGCACCGACTCGACCGGCAGAGACGTTAACAGCCGAACCAACGGATGAGAGCGGCCCGCCCGCCGTGTCCCCGCGCCCCAAAGCGCGCCCAAACACAATCGCAGAAAAGGCCGCCGAAAAAGCGCCGAAACCCCCGAAAAATGAAAAGCCGCAAAAGAAGAAACTGCCAAAGAAAAAGGCAACAAAGGACGAGCCGGTCAAGAAGACCAAAAAGCTCAAAACAGGCAATGCAAACGTCAATTCACAGACCGGATCCAATACCGGGAATAACACTGCCAAGGCAACAAAAAAGAGCGCGGGCAAAACCAAATCTACCAGCAGCGGCAATGCCGCGGTCTCCAACTACAGGGGCAAAGTGTTTCGCAAAATCAGCCGGTCCACCAGCCGCGTAAACGGTAAAGGCTCCGCCAGGGTCTCGTTCAGCATCAACGCCAGCGGGCGGATCACTTCGGTCCGGATAGTGAAGTCGTCGGGCAAAGCCCGACTGGATCAGGCATTGGTACGCGCTGTTAAACGAGCCTCCCCGGTACCTGCCCCACCCCCTGGTGCACCGCGCACAATGTCCATCAACGTCAAGGGCCGCTGAACAGCCTGACCTAAAGGAGCGCCTACGGCGCACGCCTTTTGAATGTTTGCCACCCGGCGCAACCGATCGCCAAACTACGCCCGCCCCCAAATTGGAAAGCCGTAACAGATGGCACCCGGGTCACCTTTCTTCGGGCCAAAAATATCCCGGGGTGAGGCAAAGCCGAGGGGCAGCGCCCCTCAATCCGGAGCGTAGCGACATAAGGTCACACGGCGCAGCCGCTCCTTTTGAAGAAAAAAGCCCGATGCGGGATCCACACCGGGCCAGTTGCTCTGTTCTTCAGGTTTCCGCTGGCTGACTAGAACGTCTTCGCAAGCGTCAGTTTGAAGTTGCGCCCGGTTGCGGGCAGCGTCGACAGGCGTGGAGTGTATTGCTTGTCGAATGCATTCTCGATGCTAAAGCGGATTTCCGCACCTTTCAGGACGCCGGTCTGAGGCTTGTAGGTCGCGCGCAAGTTATGCACCCCGAAGCCTGCCACCTGGGCAACACCAGGCCGGTTGTAGCGCTTGTTGAACACACCTTCCCAGCTAAGGTCCCAGGTTTTGCTGATCTTGCGTCCGACGGTCAGGCGCAGACTATCCGCTGGATTCAGACGCCAATCAGATTTGGTCTGAATGTTGGTTGCCGGGTTTGTAATAAACTGATCACCGCGCGAGATGTTAAGCGCCGCATCTGTATACCACCCGCTTTCGGTGGCGTAAGACAGTTCGATTTCCAACCCTTGGCGTTCCACTTTGTCGAGCAGGACAAAATTCGGGAAGAAGAATTGACCATAGCTGGTCACGTCCCGCAGCTCCAGATTATACGCCACGGCTTTGATCGAAAGGTTGTCACCCGCTGCAATGACACTGCCACCGTCGTAGGAGACGCCAACTTCAAGGGTCGTGCTTTTCTCAGGCCTTAGGCGCGTCGGCGCCGTCAAATCGTCAAGTATCGGCAGGCTTTCGGTGTAAGCCGCACTGGTGAAAATTGCCAGCCCGTTGGCAAATTCGTACCGGATCGACAAACCGCCCATCAGCGCTGAATTGGTGACGGTTTGACCCGGCAGTTGCGACGCGCCCGTCAGTTTCTGATGTTCAAAGCGCAATGCCGGTGTGATGGTCCAGCCGCCTACCGACAATTCATCAATCGCATAGACCGCAATAATATCGCGCCGACCACCGGGGGCAGAACCTGCCACCTGATCTGCCCGGTCGCGACGAATAAACTCAACCCCGAACCGCAGTTCATGATCCACGGCACCCGTCGTGAACAATGAGGTGTTCTTAAAGCGCAGGGTCGTGGTCTGATACCTATTGTCCGCATCCAGCAAGTTGCTCGGCGGATTTACAGGTGACTGAATTACCTCTTCGTCCGCGTAAGTCAGCTCAATGGAGAAGTCGATCAGGTCGTTGCCCGCCGGGTTGAAGTTATACCGCAACGATGCCGTCTTGTTGCTGATGTCCCGGTTTACGTTGCCGAAGTTCGCGTTTGCGAAAGTGTCATAAGGCACATCTCGTTGGGACTGATCAGTCTGCGTGTAGCTGAAACTGATCGAATGCGCATCGTCCTGGCCAAAAGTATACTTTATTTTCACCAGATAAGACGGGTCATTGATATTGCCAGCCTGAGGGAAGATGTCGTTGCCATTTCCGTCTTTGCGCGTCTTTAGATAGCGTCGGCTGTAGTTGAACAGCACTTCTAAACCGTTTTTGGAATCGTAGGCCAAAGTGGAGGAGCCCGCGACGCCCGAACCGTTCGAGCTGAACTCCAGAACCTGGCGAAACGCAAATTTCCGGCCCTCCGGCACCACATCCGACGGATCAATGGTTTCCAGAATAACCGCGCCGCCAATAACACCGGATCCGTATTCAAACGACCCGATTGTGCCTCGGATCACCCGGACCGACTTGTAGAGGAATGGGTCCGTAAACAGTTGGGTGCCAATCCGGTAAAGTTCTTCGCCGCCCTTTGTGGCGCCATCCACCTGGATAAGGACCTTTTGGTCTGTCCCAAAGGTACCGTTGGCACCAAATCCACGGATCGAGATACCGGAGCCGGAAGACGTTGCACCGTTCACCAACGTCACGCCGGGAACTGAGTCTACAACTTCTGCCAAGGTGCCACCTTGGCGGTCTTCAAGCTCTTCTTGGTCAATCGTTGTCGTCGATGTCGCCGTATCTGTGGCAACCTGGCGTTTTGATTCACCGATTATGACGGTTCCTAGGAACCCTTCATCGTCATCTTGCGCGTAAACAGCGCCGGGTGCGGCCACAATGATGGCAGCCCCCAATAGCGCGCTTACCGCACGCTGGGTCAATGAGGTGGACATACCCCTCCACTCCTTAGCTGGTAACTGGCGTACGCTGGCTAAAGAGCTGGCGGGCTGTTGATTGGTTTTGTTCCCGGTCGAACCAATTTCGGTTCTCGCTTGATCGCAGTATTTTATCTGACTAAAACTGTCAACAAATGGGCGGAACATTAACTTGTTAAAAGTTCATCCGCCCGAGTACGTGGCGAAAAGGACACGACGGATGCCATCTGATACAGATTTTTCACCCGAGAAAATCCGCGCGCTGAAGCGTGACAACCCGGATAAGCGCGCCCGTGACCTCTGCGAAGACGCAGGCATGTCGGAGGCCCAACTGGTTGCTGCTCACGTCGGTGAAACCGCCACACGGATCGCCGCGCACCCTGACGGTATCGTGGGACAGGCCCACCAGTTGGGGGAGGTGATGGCGCTGACCCGGAACATTTCTTGTGTGCACGAAAAGGTAGGCGTCTACGACGGGTATCATTCCGGCAACCACGCTTGCATGGTCTTGTCCGAAGACATCGATCTGCGCATTTTTCCGGGCCATTGGAAACACGCGTTTGCCTTGGAAGAACCCACAGCCAAGGGCCTGCGCCGTTCCATTCAAGTCTTTGATTCTGCGGGTGATGCCGTCCACAAAATTTATATGCGTGATGGGTCAGACGAAGACGGCTGGTCCCGCCTTTTGGAAACCCTGCGCGACGCGGATCAATCGGACAGCCTGCGAGTGACAAAACGTGTGCCAGCGGAAGTGCCCAAAGGTGACATCGAAAAAGCTGACATCCTGCGCAAGGAATGGAAGCGGATGACAGACACGCACCAGTTCATGCGGCTCACATCCAAGCTGAAGATGAACCGTTTGGGCGCATACCGCATGGCGGGTGAGCCGTTTGTGCGCGCGCTGGCCACCGACGCGGTCAATCAGATGCTGCACGCAGTGCAGGAGAAAAGCACAGAGATGATGATCTTCACCGGAAACAAGGGGTGTATCCAGATCCACTCCGGACCTCTGCACCGTTTGATGGCGGCCGGACCCTGGCAAAACGTGATGGATCCCCGCTTCAACCTTCACCTACGGCTCGACCATATCGCAGAGGTATGGGCCGTCGACAAACCCACCCAGCGAGGAAACGCAGTTTCCGTCGAGGCATTTGCCGCTGATGGCGCCCTGATCTTTCAGGTCTTTGGCGTTGGCAAAGAAGGCCGCGACAGCCGCCCGGCATGGCAAGAAATTGTGGCGGGCCTGCCCGGTCTGTCCGAAACGGAGCATGCATAATGCGCTTTCTGGCACTTTTCACCGCAACTTTTCTGGCTGCCGCACCCGCAATCGCAGGGGACCGCATCCTGGGGTTAGGCGGCTCGATCATCGAAATCATTTACGCCCTGGGCGAAGAAGACCGACTGGTCGCCCGTGACCAAACAGCCCGTTATCCGGCAGCAGCGGTTGACTTGCCGGACGTAGGATACGTGCGCCGCCTGTCGCCCGAAGGCGTTTTATCTGTCACACCAGACCTGATCGTGGCGATCGAAGGCTCCGGCCCGCCAGAGACGATTGAGCTGTTGAAAGAAGCCTCCATTCCGTTTGTGGAAGTACCTGAAGCAGACACAAAGGAAGGCGTGATTGCCAAAATCACCGCTGTCGGTGATGCGTTGAACGTGCCGGAAAAAGCAGCCGCTCTGGCCGCAGATGTGCGCACGGCCCTTGATGCTGCAGAGGCGCGGGTGGACGAAAAAGCCGGCTCACCCAAACGCGTGCTGTTTATTCTGTCCACCCGAGGTGGACGGATCACCGCCGGGGGCGCTGGCACGCGTGCTGATGCAATTATCCGCATGTCCGGCGGCATAAACGCCGCAGCTGACGCCGACGGCTGGAAACAGCTGTCGGATGAGGCCATCAGCGCCGCTGTACCCGATGTTTTGCTGTTGATGGCCCGCGATGGCGGCCACGGGGCTGCCGTTAAAGAACTGCTGGCCATTCCATCGATCTCTGTCACGCCGGCGGCCAAGTCGAAATCTGTGGTCTATATGGACGGGGCTTATCTGTTGGGCTTCGGCCCGCGCACAGCCGATGCCATCAACGACCTCTCCAGCGCGCTTTACGGCGACTGAAATGGATGCGACCGCCGTAACGCCAGTTATCCGCGACCGCCTTGTGTTCGCACGCCAGCTGCATTTTGTACTGGCAGTCCTTCTGGCGTGCGTTGGGATCTTGAGCCTGACAACTGGCGCCACGGGCATCACGCTTTGGGGCACGATGCCAAAACTATTCACGGGCCAAGAGCTGACCCAGCTCGAAAAAGTGGTGCTATTTGATATCCGTCTGCCGCGTATGGTGATGGGTATGATCGTGGGAGCCTCGCTGGCTGTTTGCGGCGCGCTGATGCAGGGGCTGTTTCGCAATCCTTTGGCGGACCCTGGCCTTGTGGGCGTCAGCGCGGGCGCCGGACTTGGCGCCATATCCGCCATTGTTGTGGGGGGCTTTCTGCCAATCATCGTGCTTGATTTGGTGGGCAACTATCTGGTGCCTGCCGCTGCTTTCCTGGGCGGCTGGGGCAGCACGATCATCCTTTACAAGGTGGCAACACGCCGGGGCCGGACCTCCGTTGCGACAATGCTGCTGGCCGGTATCGCGCTTGGCGCGTTGGCAGGGGCTGCAGGTGGCATCATGATCTACTATGCCGACGACCAACAGTTGCGGGACCTGACATTCTGGGGCCTCGGCTCTTTGGCCGGGGCCACATGGACCAAGGTGTTGGTGGCGGGCCCGATCATCTTTGCCGCCCTTGTGGGGGGGCATTTTCTGGCGCGTGGGCTCAATGGTCTCGCCATGGGCGAGGCAACGGCCCACCACATCGGCGTTCCGGTCCAGAAGATGAAGAATTTGGCCATTTTGTCAGTCGCTGCAGGAACCGGCGCGTCCGTCGCAGCCACCGGAGGCATTGGCTTTATCGGCATCGTTGTGCCGCACCTCTTGCGCATCGCCACAGGACCGGACCACCGGACGCTTTTGATCAATGCAGGCCTTCTGGGCGCATCGCTGTTGTTGGTGGCGGACATGATCAGCCGGGTGGTCATCGCGCCTGCTGAACTGCCGATTGGGATTGTCACCGCCGTACTGGGCGCACCCGTCTTTTTGTGGATCTTATTGCGC
>JBCCET010000047.1:0-29604 GCA_039030095.1 Pseudomonadota bacterium
CGCGCTTGATGTCTTTGACGATCTTCTCGCCTGGGCTCTTTGTTGTCTTTCTCATCGTCCACTCCTCGGTGGCTACGATGAGCAACAAACTCTCCCTTAGCAAATGACCCTAATTGGTCCCATAAGCGCTGACATCAGACATTTGTGTTCGGTCTTCGCCTTCACTTCTGCAAATCGAAAGAAGGATTCCGCCACCTTTGAAACAGTATGCGGGTTTCGCGCTACGCGCGCGATCTTTCGTTCAAGCTTTAGTTTTGTGGCGTCGTATTCGTCGCGATCTTCCGGGTCAGGCCGCGGGGCAGGCGCATCGGGTCCAAAGTTCTCAGCGAATATAGCCGTCAGGCGGTCGCAGTATTCATCATCGTCCATGGGGTATGGGTGGAACACTCGCTTGTCTGGATTTTTGCGCTCGTGTTCTATCGCGGCAACCCATCGTGCGGCGCGTTCGTGGGGTGGTTCTAGTTCTATCTCGCCAGATGCCAGCGCAGCCGCTTCCCACTCTAAGTAATCTTCCATTTCGGTGGTCTTACCTTTGGCGTGTTGCGCGGCTTCATATGCCCGTTCGTCTGCATCCCAAGCAGCATACTGGGCAACTTCCGCTTGACGGCGGGTTGCGGTTTTTGCGTCTTGTTTGGCGGTGGGGTCTTCCAGCTTCGCAATCAGCGCGTCGTGTTCGTTGCGTAGTTCGCGCAGCTTGTCGCAAGCCTGTTCAAAATCAGGCCCCAACGGCGCGCGCCATTTCTTGCAACCTAGCGCCGATTGAAGGTGCTGCGGAACCTTCCTTTGGTAGAAATAGCGACCCCGTTCAGCGAGTAGAAATCGCGGCTTTGTCTGCATATCGGTACCGAAAACGCCTCCAAAAGTACCGAAAATCGGCCTCTTAAAGCGACTGGTATCAGAAAAACCGTGAAAATTCAAACTCGTATGAGAATGGTGGGCGACCCTGGAATCGAACCAGGCATGGGTCTCCCCGGCGGAGTTACAGTCCGCTGCCGCACCTTGCAGCACGTCGCCCGACGCCGCGCTTAGCTAGGGGAACGGCCCTACCCTGTCAAGCGTCATAACCATGTGATCTTGGCAAGGCGCAGCAGCCCGGTTATGGGCGTGTCATGGCAAAAAAACCGGCATGGGTCATTGAAAAGGAACGCGCCCGCGGCGAGGTGGAGCGGCTTTGGCTTTTTGGCCTGCACGCAGTGCGCGATGCGTTGATGAACCCGGCCCGCGAAAAGCACCGTCTGGTGGTCACAAAAAACGCGGCTGATCGATTGAAAGAGGCTATTGGGGCCTCCGGCATGACACCAGAGATCGAGGACCCTCGCCGGTTTTCGGTGCCGCTTGATGCTGGATCGGTGCATCAGGGTGCAGCGTTGGAGGTATCACCACTGGATTGGGGTGAGCTGAGTGAAATTTGCGCACCTCGGGGCGATGCGTCGCTTGTGCTGTGTCTTGACCGGGTAACAGACCCGCACAACGTAGGCGCGATATTGCGATCGGCAGAGGTTTTTGGCGCCCGCGCAGTTGTGGCGCCCCGTCGGCATGCGGCGCCCGAAACTGGCGCGCTTGCTAAAACGGCATCAGGTGCGATGGAACGGCAACCCTACGTACGGGTCAAAAACCTCGCTCAGGCAATGCGCAGCTTGGGTCAGATGGGCTATGTGCTGATCGGCTTAGACGGCACGGCGGAAATGGATTTGGATACAGCGCTGACCAGCGTTGCCAAAGGCCCCGTGGCGCTTGTGTTGGGCGCCGAAGGCCCTGGCATGCGGCAACTTACGTCTGAAAGCTGCGATTTGTTGGCAAAAATCCCATTTGCCACCGACTTTGGGTCGCTAAATGTTTCAAACGCTGCGGCCGTTGCGCTGTACTCTGCTGCGCGCTGGTCACTTACTTCCTAAAAGGAGCGGCTTCGCCGCAAGACGAAAAGTCGCTTCGCTCCGGTAAAGGGGCATAGACCTTCGCCTTGCAGGGTTACCTAAACAAGTTCGACCTAAAAAGCCGGTGCTTACAATTGGCAATTATCTCGCGCCGGGGTGAGAAGGTCGCCACCCTGCACTTCCTTGTTAAGAACTGTACTTTCTTTCAACCGATCACGGACAAGCGCGGCATAAGTAACGGGCGGGCACTTTGATGTGAGGTATCTGGCGGCGCTGAAATTAGGGGCTAGTGTGCTTAGCATCGGAAGATTTCATTGGAGAGACCCCCATGACCAAACTGACCCGTCGCACCGCCCTTGGCGCGCTTGTGGGCGCTGTTTTCGTTTCGCCAGCGCTGGCGAAATCGCCTCCTGTCTATACTATAAGGGGCGGCGTTGCCATCGATGGCACGGACACCGTCGCCTATTTCACCCAGGGCAAACCTGTTGCTGGCTCCAAGGCCCACGCGGTGAAGTGGAACGGGTCCACTTGGCTCTTTTCCAGCGCGGAAAACAAAGCGAAGTTTATAGCGAACCCTGCGAAATACGCCCCAAAATACGGCGGCTACTGCGCTTTTGCCATGTCGAAGGGGTATGTGGCTCCGACAGAGCCTGAGGCCTGGACGATTGTGGATGGCAAGCTTTACCTGAACTTCAATCTCGACGTTCGCAGACGCTGGTCGAAAAACATTCCGACCAACATCGCAAAGGCGGACGGGTTCTGGCCAAAACCGCTGGAAAATTAACCAAACTTTGCTGAATAGGCGGGCGTTAACCGCCTATTCACATTTCTATCAGAGGGTCTTTCAGACGGCCTTTGATCGCCTACCTAATCCCTAAAGCACTGCCCAGGCCTGGAACGCCGCATTGCTTTTACTGTCCCTCGTTCCACACCTGCGCCCGGTCTGCTGATCCGGGCGCTTTTTTGACTTCTAGGACTCGAGTAAAGCCTGTCCGGGCAAAAACCACGTTCTAAAATCTCAACCAACACAGGAAAATTGATCTGCCAATAGAGGTTGAGGTCGCCGCCGCCATAAGCGACAAAAGGCTACCAAACAAAAAAACGGAGCCACCGATGCCTGACCGCCCGACCTACGGTTTTGACACGCTGCAAATTCACGCGGGCGCCCGCCCTGACCCGGCCACAGGATCGCGGCAAGTGCCGATCTATCAGTCTACGGCGTATGTTTTCAAAGACGCGGACCATGCGGCGGCGCTGTTTAACCTGCAGGAAGTTGGCTACATATATTCGCGCCTGACGAACCCTACGGTTGGGGCCTTGCAAGAACGCATTGCAACCTTGGAAGGCGGCGTTGGGGCCGTATGCTGTTCATCCGGGCATGCTGCGCAAATCATGGCGCTTTTCCCGTTGATGAGCCCTGGCAAAAACGTTGTGGTATCCACCCGGCTTTACGGTGGCACAGTCACCCAGTTCAGCCAGACCATCAAACGCTTTGGCTGGTCAGCCACGTTTGTGGATATGGACGACCTGAAAGCGGTCAAAGCCGCAATCGACGAAGATACCCGTGCGATCTTCTGCGAATCGATTTCCAACCCTGGCGGCTATGTCACAGACATCCCGGCCATGGCAAAAATTGCTGACGGTGCCGGAATACCGCTAATTGTCGATAATACCTCCGCTAGTCCATACCTCTGCCGACCCATTGAAATGGGCGCCACGCTGGTGGTCCATTCCACCACGAAGTATTTGACTGGAAACGGAACAGTGACTGGCGGCTGTGTCGTAGACAGCGGCCAATTCGATTGGTCACAGAACGATAAATTCCCGTCGCTCAGCGCGCCGGAACCTGCCTATCACGGGCTAAAGTTCCATGAGACGTTCGGCGAACTGGCTTTCACGTTTCACGGTATCGCAATCGGTCTGCGCGACCTAGGTATGACCATGAACCCGCAAGGTGCACACTATACGCTTGTGGGCATCGAAACCCTGAGCCTGCGGATGCAGCGCCATGTGGAAAATGCGGTTAAGGTAGCGGAATGGTTGGAAAAAGATGACCGGGTGGACTTTGTAACCTACGCCGGATTGAAGTCGTCCCCTTACGCAGCGCGCGCCAAAAAGCTTTATTCAAAAGGTTGCGGGGCGCTGTTCACTTTTGCGGTGAAGGGGGGCTATTCGGCTTGTGTGAAGCTGGTGGATTCGCTCGAAATTTTCAGCCACGTGGCCAACCTTGGTGATGCGCGGTCGTTGATTATCCACTCTGCCTCGACAACCCACCGACAGCTTACGCCTGAGCAACAAGAGGCTGCTGGGGCTGCCCCTAATGTGGTGCGCGTTTCCATTGGAATCGAAGATGTAGCCGACATCATTGCGGATCTGGATCAGGCTCTCAGCAAAGCTGTCTCGGGCTGAACCGACCAATTTAACCGCCCGCATCCCTTTGCGGGCGGCAAGAATCCGCGCTTTTTTACTGCTTTCCCCCTGTTACTGAACGGGTTTTTCGCCTATCTAACCCGCGCGGGGGAATGTAGAGCCGTGATCCAGACGGATCGCAGATAAAGATGTAAAAAGTGCGCAGGGTGTTGGACCATTCCAAGACCGAGGCGACGCAGCAGACAGTGCCCATGGGTAACCAGAAACCGATATTTGCACTCGACCTTTCCAACGAAGGGGTCGCTCTGTGGCACCGCAAGGGAAGCCAGGGCTGGGCTGCGCTTGGGCAAGTGAGCCTGAAAGATCCGGAATTTGAGCGCCGTTTGATAGAATTGCGTGACAAGGCGCCGGTGCGCGGGCGGGCTGCTGTTGTACGCATTCCCCGTTCAGAAGTTCTGCTGTCCCGCATCCGGCTGGGCGTTTTTGAAGGGGAAGCTGCGGCCAACCACGCGCGGCGCCAAGTGGGTGAGCTGACCCCATACGCGATGGACGAAATCTCCTACGACCTGGGAGACAAGGGTTTTGGCAACATGGCACCTGTGGGTGTGGTGTCGCGCCGAACGCTTCGAGAAGCAGACCAGTTTGCCCGAAGCCATGGGTTCGATCCGGTCTATTTCACAACCCAGTACAGCGAACGCGAATTTGACCGGGAACCGCGGTTCTACCTCGACGGGGTGAAACCGGCAGCTGCGGCAACAGGTTGGATGATCCCTTGGGTCGCGGCGGCGGCCATTGGCTTAACCGCCGGATTCCTTGGCTATTCCTGGCTATCTGCACCGACATCTGCAGTAACGACAGAGCTTCCCGCCCCGGTGGCCGAAGATACGACGGCGGAGACCGAAACCGTCGACGTGGCCACGGCACCTGCCGACGATCCAGAGCCAGAGGCCGACGCGGTTGCAGAAACCGAAGTTGCTGCCGTGCTGGACACGCAATCGTTTGTGGACGCTCTACCGAACGTGGCCCCTACCCTGCCACCTGTGTCGGTTGATCTGGTTCTTCCGCCCGAGACAGAATATCCAAGTCTGCAAACCGGCATTAATCCGCGGCTTGATATTCCGGGACAGCCAAATCAGGTGCGCCTAGCCAGCCTGAAGTCACAGACGCCGTACGCAGATATTCTGTCGAGCACAGAACCGACACTCGGCCTGGTTTTGGCCACCGCCTATCGCGATTTGCCGGACGTGGCTGTCACCGCAGAGATTGCCAAGGCGCTGCAAGGCAGCGTGGATTATCACCCGACTGATCCGATTTATGGCACACCAGCGAGCGAAGAGCTTGGCGGGATCCAAGTGGCCCGGCTGACTGCGCCCGACGCGATTTCGTCCACTTCCCCGTTGGACAAATTACCGCTCACCAGCGAAAGCAAGGCACAAGTAACAGGGCGGGTAATTGCGACACCTGAACCTCCGCCGCGCCCTGTTTCGCTGGTCAACGCGGAACCTGGCACGCTTACCCCCACGGCGGAAGGAACGTTGGGGCCGGACAACATCCTTATATTTGCAGGCCGTCCAAACAAAGCGCCACCGGCGCGTCCGGGATCAGAGCTGGCGCCGCCAGCGCCAGATCCATTGGCAGGCAAACGGCCACGCCTGCGGCCTGAAGGTCTTGTCCCGGCCGAGCTGTTAGCCAGCCTAGAACCGATTGAAGAAACGCCTCTGACAGAAGGTGATCTGCTGCTGGCGTCAGCTGATCCGGAACTGCGCGTGAAGCCGACCTTGCGCCCAACTGGTCTGGTTCCAGAAACGCAAGAACCAGTCGTCAGCCAAGATGTGGCGGAAGCGACAACGCTGGAAGACAGCACAGAGGTTGCTGCGCTGGCCGCAGAGGCCCTTGATGGGCTGCCCAGTGTGGAAGAGCCGTCTGCAGTGACTGCAACGGCTGTAGAGGATCCGGTTGCACCGCAAGCCCCTGCTGCTGCAACGGAACTCGCCGCTGTGACGCAGACGCAAACGCCAGCGGACAATGCGGCTCCTGACGCCAATACGGCGCAAGACCCTGTTGCACCTGCGGAACTGGCCGCAATCGACCCGGAAGAAACGCCGTCTGAAGCTGATGTAGCTGACGCGGAGCCGGTGGAAGAGCTAGATCTATTGGCACTTGCTGATCCGAGTTTGGCAAACAAACGGGCGTTGATCCGCCCTGCCAGCCTTGCGCCAGAAGCGACGCAGGATCCAACCGGCCTCCTAGCTTTGGCGGACCCGTCTTTGCGCGGCGCCACGCCACGATCACGACCCGCTGATCTAACGGGCGCGGAACAAACCATTGAAACCGGGCCAGAAAGCCCAGGCGACGTCTTGCTGGCATCCGCAGACCCAAGCTTGCGCGCCGCACGACCGACAACGCGTCCGACAGACCTTTCCGTGCCAGAAGCGTTTGCTGCAGAGGTTGCAGTCACGCAGACCGCACAAGAAGACACAAGCCTGCTAGCGCTGACGGAACCGACGGACTCACCAGAAGCGACCGCCACGGTCGAACCATCGGCGCAAGAAACGACCCTTCTTGCTTTGGCCGATCCGTCACTCGCCGGAGTGAAGGCGCCAGCACGACCTGCCTCGGTCACGGTAGAGACAACCTCTGAAGAGGCGCCCGTCGAAGGTGTGTCAGAGCTGATTGAAAGCCTGGAAGAAACGCCGGAGACTGTTCCTGAGGACACGCCGACACTCCTGGCATTGGCTGACCCAACGCTGGCTGGCAAGCGCGCGCGCGGCCGCCCTTCGGACTTACGCGCCACTGATGCTGCGCCTGCAACCGGGCTTTTGGCGCTGGCGGATCCAAGCCTGCGCGGTAGCAGGTCCAAAGCGCGGCCACGTGGCCTCAAGGTCTTGGAAGTGGCGCAACCCGAGGAAGTGGAGCCGGAAGAGGCAACCACAAACGGACTGGCCACAGCCACACGCCGTGCGATTGCAAAAAGCCCGCAGCCGAAAGTACGACCCTCCAAAATCGCGCGTGTTGCAAAGCGGATTGAAGCCGCTGAAGCGCGCGATGAAAAAGACACGCGGACCAGCAAGTCCACGACCCCATCTGCGGCACGCGGGACGTCGAAACCAACCCCCGGCAATACGACAACAACCGTAGCACGCGCCGCCACAGAGAAATCGCGGTTTAACAAAAACAAGATGAGTTTGGTTGGTGTGTTTGGGTCCGCGTCATCCCGACGGGCGTTGGTACGCTTGCCCACTGGCCGTTACATCAAAGTGAAAGCGGGTGACCGGGTGCGCGGCTGGAAAGTGTCAGCCATCGGTGAAGGCAGCTTGAAGATTACAAAAGGCAGCCGAAATCAAACCCTACGTGTGCCCTAAAATGGGCTGGAAAGCGGCTTTTAGTTTTTTCCGTCGCCAGAGTGCCAAATCCCGATGATGTCCCACTTTTGAACGATGCTTGAGACCCGCTTATAGGCCGGTCTCTTTCGTCCAACATTCTTACTTAAAATTTAGCTTGGTTCCGAGAGTTGCCAAATCCTTAAACGCCTTATTTTCAATGGCCTACAAGACACCAACCTATCGCATATGACGCGTCATAGAACACGCGTCACGCAAGACGCGTCTTGGTTTACCTCTTGGTAACACTTACTGTCCGACCAGGCTTTTACAGTTCAAAGAATTGACCGCGTCGGCAAGACTTCATTTCAGACATTTTGCGCCCTGGCAGCTCTTTACGCAAAAAAGGATATTCCGATTTATCGGTAGCCATTTGGAAAACACGAAGCTTTCCATAGTTTGGGAGTTTCCAACTGCAACGCTGACACGGTGTGCAACCCTAAGGATCGTTCACATAGCTCTTACCATGCTGTGCCTCGCCAGCGATCCAAACGCCAGCAATCGCCCTGTCATCACCCATCATGATCGTTGGAAACACCTGTTCCCAGAATGTTTCTGCCTGCGCGGCGCGCTGCGCAATTGCCGGTGTCGAGCTGAGGTCAATCGCAATCAGATCCGCCTCCTGCCCCACGGCCAGTCGACCAATCTTTTGGTCTAACCGCAACACCTGGGCGGACCCTGCCGTGGCCAACCACCAGAGCGCGCTGGGATGCAGCGCAACACCTTGCATTTGGGCGATCTCATAGGCGCTGGCCATCGTGCGCAGCATTGAGAAGGAAGACCCGCCGCCTGTATCTGTGCCTAGTCCGACTGGAATACCCCGTTCCGATAGCGCAGCCACGCGGCACAGGCCGGAGCCGATAAACGTGTTCGACGTCGGGCAATGCGCCACACCGGTGCCTGTTTCCGCCATCCGCCCAATTTCCCGTTCGGTCAGGTGAATGGCGTGGCCCATGATCGACCCCGGACCGACCAGACCGTGCCGTTCATAGGTATGCAGATAGTCATGAGCGTCCGGTTCCAACTGCCGTACCCAGGAAATTTCCTCTTTTTGTTCCGACAGGTGGGTCTGCATCAGGCAATCCGGATGTTCCGCCCACAACGCACCCAAAGCCGCCCGTTGATCCAGCGTTGAGGTCGGCGTGAACCGCGGCGTGATAGCGTAGGTCAGTCGCCCGCGCCCGTGCCAGGCTTCAATCAAAGCCTTGCTGTCGTCATAGGCCGATTGAGCCGTGTCCCGCAGATTATCCGGGGCATTGCGGTCCATGCAGGTTTTGCCAGCCACCATGCGCAAGTCCCGCGCCGCAGCCGCTTCAAAAAATGCCGTCAAGCTTTCGGGATGAATGGTGCAGAAACTCGCCGCCGTCGTCGTTCCGTGCGCCAAGATCAAATCCAGATAAAGCTCTGCTATTTCAGCAGCATAAGGCTCACTGCTAAACTTCGCCTCTTCTGGGAACGTATACGTGTTCAGCCAGTCAATTAACCGTTTTCCCCACGACGCGATCATTGCAGTTTGCGGATAGTGGACATGAGCATCCACAAAACCCGGGCTGATCAGCATTTGTCCCAGATCTGTAATTGTTACGTCCGGGTACCGCGCCAAAAGCGTGTCCCGGTCGGCAATCGCGGCGATCTTGCCGCCGTCCACCAAAACCGCGCCGTGACGACGATGGCGCGCAGCGTCCGGCCCTTCCACCAGAGGATTGCCGGTGAATTCTAACGTTTGACCTAAAAGCAGCTGACGGGGCATCAGGGATTAATAGTCCGCGTAGCTTTTTTCCTCAACCAGGGCCGAACCAAGCGCGACGTTGATATCTTTTTTCAATGCGGCTCGCTTGTCGTTGGTCACGTAAACCGCCCGCGCGAGTTGAACAAACGTATCGCCGAAGTCTTTGGCCCGTTCACAATCGCGGATATCGTCTTCGATCACCCAAAGCTCTTCATTGACGGTTTTTAGCCCGGCGTGAAGCGTAGCTATGTCGTCCCGCGCGGGGATATGATCGGCCACCATCGCACTTAAGGCGTCATATTCCACCTGAACGTTGGCCCGTTTTTGAGCATCTTCGATGCGGTCGAGCTTGATTTCCAGGATCGTGAGCTTGTCGACCAGTTCACCCGGTGAGATCGGCGTCAGAATATTGGTCATTTGCGGTGCTCCTGTGCGCGTTCGGTAATCTCGGCCACCAATTGGTCAAAAACTGCGTCCCAATCGCCAGATCCCGGTTGGCGGATCAGGCGCATTGATGGATACCACGGCGTATGGTCCCTGAAAGGCTCATAAAGCCAGTAAGCCTCTGAATGCAAAAGGTTCCAGACTGGGATGTTAAGAGACCCGGACACATGGGCGATTGCGCTGTCCATGGTAATCACCAGATCAAGTTTTTGTATCAGCGCTGCACTGTCGGCAAAGTCGCGGTCATTGC
This sequence comes from Pseudomonadota bacterium, assembly GCA_039030095.1. Classification (GTDB taxonomy): domain Bacteria; phylum Pseudomonadota; class Alphaproteobacteria; order Rhodobacterales; family Rhodobacteraceae; genus Amylibacter. The sequence continues at coordinate 10,048 of JBCCET010000047.1, forward strand.
TGGCGGCATCAAAGATGATGCAAGACGTGCCATCTTCGTGGAAGGCATCGGTCAAAGTGCCTTTGTAAAGTGAGAACAATTGCACGCCTGGGATGGTTGCCAGACGTAAAAATTTTCTGTGGGAAAAGCTACGTTTGTGATTGGCGCGGTAGGTGACTGAGCCGGACCAGAGCACGCCGATTTTCAGCACATCATCGAAAGGTTTCAAGATAGCTTTTGCCCGGGTAATGCTATCGGCCGGAATCGCCAAATGCGCCGGGGCGGGAAGCGTATCAAGTGTTGTGCCGAGGTAGCGCGGCAAGTCCATCATGGGCGCCCAGACGTCACAGCCAGCCAGTTGGTCGCGCGTGTCAATAAAGCCATCCACACCTGGCATCTCGGCGAATAAACGTCGCAAAGGCGTTTTGCAAAGCAATTTGACGCTACATCCCAGGTCCAACAGTTGTGCCAAAAACCGTGCCATCAAGACGGTGTCGCCGAACCCTTGCTCCGGGCTCACCAAAATGGTTTTTCCTTCGATGTCTTCGCCTTGCCACTGGGGAAAATCGAAATCCGGGGGGGAAATTTCGTCACCCTTCCAGCGCCACTCAAACTCCGTGAAACCTTTTTGATAGTCACCAAGTGCCAACAGCGCAAAGCTCATCTGAATATGAAGTTCCGGCTCTTCCGGGGCAATGCGGATACCTTTTTCCAGTTCCGCAACTGCTTGTTTGTGGCGCCCAAGACCGCGAAGACATTTCGCCAGATTTGCGTAATGATCAGCGTTGCCCGGATCTTTTGCTATGGCTTGTTGGCGAATGGCGAGCGCTTCTTCCACATCACCTGAATCGTAAAGTGCATTTGCGGCATTGTTGAGCAGGGTTATATTGCCAGGATCAAGATGAAGGGCGCGACGTTGGCAAGTAGCGGCCATGTCGTAGTTCTGTTCGGACCGGAATAGCGCGCCGAGGTTCGACCAAATGGCGGCATCTTTAGGGACTATGGTCAAATATCGGCGGTACAGGATACGCGCGGTGTCCGGGTCCCCGTTTTGATGCCGATCTATTGCGGCTATTCGCAGCTCTTTGGCTGAGCGGAAGGTCTGTGTTGCCACCGGGTCGGCCATCGCGTCTCTGCTTTCTCTTTCTCATTTTCGTGCCACATGGCGCAAGCCAAGTAAACGTCCCTGCCCAACAGTTGCCCGATGGGTCGCCCAGTGTATAAAGCGCGCAACAGCCGCAGCAGCCGAACGGTACAGGAGCCAGTCATGCAGTCGCAAACGGACGACATCGCAGACAATAATGACCCTGCCTGGGCGCTGGACCAAACCGCAGTTGAAGCGATTTGGTCGGCTGTGGAACGCAGTGATCAATCAGCACTTTTAGATCTGCTGGAGCCGATGCATCCGGCCGATATTGCCGACATCGTGGAACAAGCGGACGCCGACGACCGCGCAGCACTTCTTTCGCTTTGGGGCAAGGAATTAGACGGCGATGTCCTATCCGAGTTGGACGAGAACCTGCGCGCCGATGTGGTCGAGGAGCTGCCCACCGAAGTAATTGCTGAAGCCATTTCCGATCTTGAGTCCGATGACGTCGTCGACTTGATCGAAGACCTTGATGAGCCGATGCAGGAGCGCGTGCTCGACGCGCTGGACGACGCGGACCGGGTGGCCGTGGAACAATCGCTGACCTACCCGGAAGACAGTGCCGGGCGGCTGATGCAGCGCGAACTGGTGATGGCCCCCATGCATTGGACGGTGGGTCAGGCGATTGATTATCTGCGCGGTGAAACTGATCTGCCGGACAGGTTTTATGACGTGGTTATCGTGGATCCGCGCCTGCAACCCATTGGTAAGGTTCCTCTTTTCGCCGTGATGTCAAACCCGCGCGATGTGGCGTTGAGCACAATCATGGACCAGAATTTTCACATCATCCCGGCGGCCCAACCCGAAGAAGACGTGGCTTATGCCTTTAACCAGTACCACATCATCAGCGCGCCTGTGGTTGATGACACCGGACGATTGGTGGGCGTGATCACCATCGACGATGCGATGGAAGTGCTCGATGAAGAAGCCGAAGAAGATTTACGTCGCCTCGCCGGTTTAGGCGATGAAAGCCTGACGGACAGCGCGATAGAGACCGCCAAACAGCGTTTCCCCTGGCTCGCCGTCAATCTGGTGACAGCGATAGCCGCGTCTATCGTGATCGCTCAATTTTCCGGCGTGATTGAGGCGATTGTGGCGCTTGCTGTCCTGATGCCAATTGTGGCCAGCATGGGCGGGAATGCCGCGACCCAAACAATGACCGTCGGGGTTCGCGCTTTGGCCACCAAAGACCTGACGTCCCAAAATGCCTGGCGCGTGGTGAGGCGTGAGGTACTGGTGGGCCTGATGAACGGGCTGGTTTTTGCGGTGATCCTAGGTGCGGTCGGGATGATCTGGTACGGCACACCAATGCTGGGAGTTGTCTTGGCTGCGGCCATGGTGGTGAACCTGTTGATGGCCGGGCTGGCCGGGATCCTGATCCCAATCGCGCTGCAAAAGTTTGGTGTGGACCCGGCACTGGCGTCCGGTGCGTTTGTCACCACGGTGACAGATGTGGTGGGTTTTTTCGCGTTCCTGGGCCTTGCCGCGCTTTGGTTGCTTTAGGGCAAGCTACCTACGAGACTGACCCAACGGAGCGCCTGCGGCGCATGCCTTTTGTTTTGTGGGCGCGTGTGGCCAGGTCTTGGTCAAGCTGGCGCACTAATGGCCATGGGACGCAAGGTGTGAAACCGCATCAACATCATTGCCGCCGCGAACGTAAAGCCAACCACCAACCCCGCCCAAACCCCCGGTGCGCCGTATCCGAGGTGGAATGCAAATGTGTAGCCGAATGGGATCGCCAACACCCAGAAACCAAAAACGGAAAACACCATCGGCATGGCGGTGTCGTGAATGCCGCGCAAAAGGCCCATGGCCACAATCTGCAATGCGTCCACCAGTTGGAATGCGGCAGCAAACAGCAGAAGTGTTGCGCCGATCTGGATAATTTCCGTGCGCTGCGCCTCACTCGGGTCCAAAAAGAGCGCGATCAGTACATCTGGCACGGTGATGAAGACCGTCATTGCCAGTACGGATGCGGCAGCGGCCCACCAAAGAACCACCTGAGCGCCCCGGTACAGACCGAGCGCATCGCTGCGCCCCGCCGCCCTGCCAGCCCGGATTGTGGCCACGTTCGATATACCCAGTGGGATCATAAAGCTGATCGAAATGATCTGCAGCACAATCCCGTGGGCCGCCAGCGTGGCTGTAGACCCCAGCGAGCCCACCATAAAGGTGGCCGCAGAAAACAGCCCGGTTTCTGCCAAAAGCGTAAAAGAGATCGGCGTGCCGAGGCGAAAGACGTCTTTCAGGACCGGCCAATCTATCCGGTACATCCGCGCGAACAGCTTTGCTTGCCGCAAATCGCGCCGCCACATTACCCAACCTGCCAAAAACAGATAGTCGAGTACCACAGTCAAAACACTGGCGATCGCGGCGCCTTTCACGCCCAATTCGGGAGAGCCAAAATTGCCAAAGATGAGCGCGAAGTTGAAAAGCGCGTTGAAGAGCGCGGCCATGATCGTGGCCCAAAGAACGATGCCTGCCTGTTCCAACGCGCCAAACCAGCTTTTCAGGACCATGATCAGCAACGCTGGAAAAAGCCCCCACATCGCAATTTGCATGTAGTCGCCTGCAATAGCGGCCAGATGGGGCTGCTGGCCAAGTGCCAGCAGTATGCTTTCAGTGAACCAAAGCGGAATGGCCATCACGAGCGCGTAGGCCATGCACGCCCAGGATCCCATGCGGACCGACCGCCGCGCCTTGTCGTCGTCGCCGGCCCCCAACGCACTGGCGGCAAGCGGCATGACCGCAAAGGCAAATCCGGATCCGACGAGGAAGACCACGAAAAACACCTGTGCGGCCAGCACCACAGCCGCCAGTGCATCGACCGAATACCAGCCGAGCATCACAACATCTGTAATATGGGTCAGCGTCTGAGCAATGTGGCTGCCGATAAGTGGCAAACCGAGGGTCACAGACGCCCGGATATGCCCGCGCCATGGCATCGGCGCAGCAGAAGAGAGCTCTGTCATTTAAAAAAGTCCGGCCGGGATAGGCGCGGCGCCAGTCATACCATTTTAGAACGTTCGAGGAAGAAATATTGACCGGTTTGATTAATAAAAAGTTAATATTAACAAAGGTTAAAGAGATTTCAGCAGTCGTTTCCGAACCGAGCAACCACGCCTCTGTGGTCCGACCCAAACAATGGTCGTCGCGCAGTGAACCCACACGTGGGCAATAAGACATGGTCAATTTTAAGAGGCACGACATCCCGCAGCACGTAGGTGCCGCCGCTGCCTGATGCGCGCACGGTAAAGGTCAGTTCCTGAATGCGACGCAGGGTGTAAGAGCCTTCCGTCATGTTGAAATCACCCCCGATGATGATCGGGCCTTTAAGAGCGGCCAAGTCGTCGGCCAGTTGATCTACGTGTGCCGCCTGCCTGTATGGCCATGGCCAGTGAAGGTGCAACGAGACGATCCAAGTCGGTTGACCGTTGAAATCAACTTTCATCGCGGTAAATCCACCTTCAGCGCAGCGACGTGACCCTTCAATAACTGAGAACTTGCTGGCAACAGCCGTTCCCCCAACCGCATTAAAAGGACACCAATGGTGAAAAGGGTAGTCATCGACCAACGACTTCAAGACAGCTTTGTTGCGCGGTGTCACTTCTTGCAAAGTCACAAAGGGAGCGCCGACGCTACGTATGTCTGCAACCAACAACGCAGGGTCTTTTAGCCGGAAATTCAGGTTCTTTTGATAAACGACAACCATCCAATTGGGCGGGGTTGCAATTTGATTGTCGAACCAAGTTTCCGCCGCTTGAAACACCAAAACACACGCGACTGCCGCGCCGCCCAGTTTTACCCAGCGCGCTGAATAGAGAAGCGCGGTCCCAATTAGCACCGCCGCAAACGTCACTGCGATCCATGGGCGAAAGACCGCAAAACTGTCGCCTATAGGATGGATACGACCCGCATAGCTGAGTGCAAAAAGGAGTGCCAAAGCGCACATGGCCGCGGTGAAGGCTGCTCTCAGTTTACTCAATGCCCTACCCAGATGTTGCGCCACGCCCGTCCAGGTGGTCTAATGCCGGACAAACAAAGAGCCAACAAGAATCGAGCACGATGGCCAACGATCTGTTTCGCGACGAGAGCGCAAAGAGCTATGATGCTTCCTCCATCCAGGTGCTGGAGGACATGGAACATGTGCGCCTGCGTCCGGGCATGTATATCGGTGGCACAGACGACCGGGCGCTGCACCACATGGTGGCGGAGATCGTCGACAACTCCATGGATGAAGCTGTTGCAGGCCATGCCAGTTGGATCGAGGTGGAACTGAACGCCGATTTTTCAGTCACTGTGCGCGACAACGGACGCGGCATTCCTGTGGACCCTCACCCCAAAGATCCGTCGAAATCGGCGCTGGAAATCATCTTTTGCACGCTGAATGCGGGGGGCAAGTTCAACGGCGACAACTATGAGACCTCCGGCGGGTTGCACGGGGTTGGGTCGTCTGTTGTGAACGCGCTGTCGGACCATTTGCGGGTGGAAGTGGCCCGCAACCGGGAGCTTTTTGCCATGGAGTTTGCCCGCGGCGTTCCAACGGGCAAGTTGGATGCGCTTGGCCCGGTGCAAAACCGGCGCGGCACGGCTGTAACCTTTCACCCGGATGCAGAGATTTTTGGCACCACGGCCCGGTTTAAAGCCAAACGGCTCTACGATATGGCCAAGTCCAAGGCTTACCTGTTTTCCAACGTGGAAATCCGCTGGAAATGTGATCCTACCTGCCTGGGCAATGATGAAACGCCGGTTACAGACACGTTCCGGTTTCCCAACGGATTGGCGGACTATCTGGCGGAACGGCTGGAAGGGTCGACCACCTATTCAGAGGCGCCGTTTGCTGGTCATGTGGATTTTGTCGAAAAATTCGGCGCAGGCCATATCGGGTCGGTGAACTGGGCGATCAATTGGACGCCGTCGCGAGACGCCTTCATGCAATCGTATTGTAACACCGTGCCGACGCCAGAGGGTGGCACCCATGAGGCCGGTTTCTGGGCCGCTGTTCTGAAAGGCATCAAGGCCTACGGGGAATTGGTGGGCAACAAGAAAGCCCAACAGATCAACCGCGACGATGTAATGGGGGGCGGTTGCGCGCTGGTGTCCATTTTTGTCCAGGAGCCGAAGTTTGTGGGTCAGACCAAAGACCGGCTGGCCACGGTGGAGGCACAGAAGTGGGTCGAAGCCTCTGTGCGCGATCACTTTGACAACTGGCTGGCGGCTGACACCAAAGCCGCCGGTGCGATCCTCGACTACATGGTGTTGAAAGCCGAGGAACGCCTCCGGCGGAGAACCGAGAAGGAAACGCAACGCAAGTCAGCCACCAAAAAGTTACGCCTTCCCGGCAAATTGGTGGACTGTTCTTCGCAAACACGCGACGGCACGGAAATATTCATTGTGGAAGGCGACAGCGCGGGCGGATCGGCAAAAATGGCTCGCGATCGCAAGACCCAGGCCCTGCTGCCCCTGCGCGGCAAAATCCTGAACGTTTTGGGTGCGGCGTCGTCGAAAATGACGTCGAACAACGAGATCAACGATCTGTGTCAGGCGCTTGGCGTGCAACCCGGCACGCGGTTCAATGTCGAAGATCTGCGCTACGACAAAGTCATTATCATGACGGACGCGGATGTGGACGGTGCCCATATCGCCTCATTGCTGATGACATTCTTTTTCACTCAGATGCGGCCCATGATTGACCAGGGGCACCTTTATCTTGCCTGCCCGCCGCTTTACCGGATCACACAAGGGTCCAAGTCGGTTTATGTGATTGATGACGCTGAAAAAGACCAGGCGATGGAAAAAGGTCTGGGCGGGCGCGGTAAGATCGATGTGGCGCGCTTCAAGGGTTTGGGTGAAATGAACGCGGGTGATTTGAAAGAAACCACGATGAACCCGGCGACGCGTAAGCTGATCCGGGTGACCATCGACGATGATGAGCCGGGGGAAACCGGCGATCTGGTGGAACGGCTGATGGGCAAAAAGCCGGAGATGCGGTTCCAGTACATTCAGGAAAACGCACGCTTTGTGGAAGAACTGGATGTGTGATTGAGGGGCGCTGCCCCTCGCTTCGCTCACCCCGGGATATTTGTCGCCCGAAGAAAAGCGGACCTGGTTTGTGACGTTGGGCAAAAATAGCTTTGCTTTCGGGAAACATGAAACACGCTGCGCGGCGTTGTCGCGCGCGATGCCTGGCGTGACTGTCTGGTGACCAAGACTGGAGGGTTACATGGCAAAACGGGGCGGGCGTGAAGGACGGCTGAAACTGCGGGCCACGGAAGGCGTGTTTGACCCGGCACCAGTGGGCGGTATTGGCGGGCGTTATCGACCACTCAGTGAGGCCGATTGCCAGGCGATTTACGACGCAGCTTTGCAAATACTGGACGAGATCGGCATGGGGGACGTGCCGCCACAACTGGCAGAGCAATGCCTGGCCCACGGCGCCCGGATGCAAGCGGATCGGCTACTTTTTTCGCCAGAGATGGTGGACCGGATTGTTGCAGGTGCTGCCAAAGAAATCCGATTGCCTGCGCGCGACCCTGCAAGGTCGATCACTGTGGGCGGGGACCGGGTTTATTTCGGTACAGGCGGTGCGGCGGTGCAGATGCTCGACCTCGACACCGGTGCATACCGCGCGGCCACTCTGAAAGACCTCTATGATGCGACGCGGCTAATCGACGGGCTGGACAACATCAGTTGGATCACCCGGCCGCTGGTTGCCACAGATGTGCCCGACAATTTCGATCTTGATATGAACACGGCTTATGCCCTGCTGCGCGGGACCACGAAGCCCACTGCGATGTCGTTTTTTATCGGCGAACATGTGGCGCCGGTATGTGAAATGATGGAGATGGCTGGTGGGTTTGCCGCTGATCCATGGATGTTCTCGCATATCTCTCCGGTGATATCACCGCTGAAGTTTGGTGAAGATGCGGTGGACGTCACGCTGGCCTGTATGGAGCGGCGTATTGCGGTGAACTGCATCATCGCGGCCCAATCCGGGGCGACGGGCCCTGCCCCGCTGGCCGGTTTTTTAGCGGCCTCTTTGGCGGAAACTCTGGCAGCCCTTGTGATGGTCAATGTGTTCGAGCCGGGTTATCCGATGATCTTTTCCAACTGGCCGTTTGTGATCGACCTGCGTACCGGCGGCTTTTCCGGCTCCGGCGGTGAAACCGCCGTGATGAACGCGGCCCAGGCGCAATTGTCTAACTGGTTGGGCCTGCCCGGCGGCGTGGCGGCCTGTATGTCTGACGCCAAGGTGCCGGATGCACAGATGGGGCTGGAGAACGGGATCACCGGCCTGTCGGCGGCGCTGTCAGGGGCCAACATGATTTTTGAAAGTGCCGGGATGATGGCAAGCCTTCTTGGCGCCTCGCACGAGGCTTTTGTCATCGGCAATGAAATGCACGCCTTGATACAAAGGGTTCTGCGCGGGATCGAAGTGAATGAGGAAACCCTAGGCGTGGACGCTATTCGTGCGGCAGTCTTTGGTGACGGGCATTTTCTGGGTGGCCCTCAGACCCTTGCCTCAATGGAGCGGGACTACTTCTACCCCAAACTCAGTGACCGCGACGCGCCTGCTGTGTGGGAAGAAGGCGGTGCCCGGACCATGTGGGACCGTGCCCGCGATGAGGCCCGGGAACGTTTGGCTCAGCCTGATCCGGGGTATCTGGATGCCGCCGCAGACGCAGCTATCCGGGCACGGTTTAAGGTTGACCTGCCGCCTGCCTAGCGTCGTCTTATTAGCGCGTGCGGGTACTTTTGCCACCCATCCTAAAGTTCCGCTTTCACGGCTTCGACAAACTCTGCCATCGAATTGAAAACGAAGTCGTATTTCGGCATCTCACCGGGGTTCATTGTGGCGCCGAACCCTTCATCCGCATGGCGACGATAAATCCAACAGTTGGCAAGGCCCATGGCATTGGCAGGACCGTGATCATGGAACATGCTTTCAGCCACATGCAGAACGTCACTTTTGCCAATATCCATGCGTGCCAAATTGGCTAACATGTAGTCAAAATTCCCCAGCTTGGGCTTATACGCACCGCAGTCTTCGGCCACAAAAGTTGCGTGAAACGGATGGCCCAGGCGCGCATCTGATCCCGCAAAACTGGCGTTATCTACGTTGGACAGGATCGCCAGCTTGAAGTGTCCCCGCAAGAACGCCAGGGTCTCTTTACTATCTGGAAACGCAGGCCAGTCTTTGACGCTTGCGCCATAGGTCTGACATTCCGCCCAGGTCACGGGGATCCCCCATTCCTGCGCCAAACGCTTGTAGACAGTGGCTAGAACGTCAGAATAAAGTTTGCCCGGAGTTTGCGCCTGGGTTGTGCTTTCGTGAAAGGCATGAGCCTCTAGAACAGAATTGCGGCTTAACGGAGTTTCTAGCTGGTCCGTCAGCGGTGCAAGGCCCGCAATCATACCGGATTCCCAGTCGATCAATGTGCCGTAAACATCGAAGGTCAGCGCTTTGAAGTCGGTGATTTTCATGGACGCCCCTCTAACCCAACAGGCCACAGGCTGCAAACCCGGTTGCTTCCAATCCCGCTCTTTCTGCTGTCAAAGTGCTCCCGCCGGAGGCCTTGCCCCTTCAAACAAGCGTTCACCCAGAAATTCGGATCTCAGCTGACTTCTATCCGGAAACTGTCGGTCAGCCAGGGAAAGGTGCGCAGGCAGGGTTCAACCAGCCTGTCGCGGATCAGCGGGCGCATTAGACCTGCGATGTCGTGGGGGATGTCTTCCATCTCGCCGGACCGGGCAATCAGGCTGATAGACCGGCTAAGCGCCTTCATTGGCAATGGCAGGACATCAACAGCCCCGTGAAACCGTTGCGCGGTCATGTATCCTAAGGGCGTTGTGATCGTCCAACCGCCGCCTGCGGCCACCATGGACAAGATCGCGTGGTAAGAACCGAACTCAAACCGATTTGGCAATTGCACACGGTTGCGCGCCAAATGCGCCTCTATCTGGCGGCCCATCATCTGTCGCGACGAATACCGGACAAATGGCAGCGCCATCAGTTGGGTCAGCATGTCTTTGTCAGGGTCGACAACACCTTTGGGAACCACAGAGATGAAAGGTTCGGTCAGCAGCGTGTGCACTTCCATCCATGTCTGGGTGATGTCCATGTCAGCGGCCACAATCACGTCCAGTGACCGGCTTTCCAGCGTATCCGCCAGCGCGTAAGACGACGCGCTTTCCAGCAAGAACTGGCAGCCCTTCAGCGCACCGGCCAACTGCGTCATCAAAATGGGCGTCACATCGCTGTCGAAGTCCTCGATGATGCCAAGGCGCAGACGGGTCATCTGCGAAAAGTTGAAAACCGCCAGTTCCGCTTTGGCCTGATTGGCCTCCGACAGGATCGTCTCAGCGCGTTTCAAAAACAGCGACCCAGCAGAAGTTAGCTGTTGTGGGCGCGTGGTGCGGTTGATGAGCGTGGCCCCCAATGCCGCTTCCAGGTTGGTCAACTGCTGGCTGACGCTGGAAATGGACGCGGACAAACGTTTCGCCGCCGCAGAGACGGAGCCCTCTTCCACCACAGCCACAAAAACCTCTATCGCCCAAAGGGACAGTTTTCCCGGTGTTTCAACCATTTTCAACCCACGCCTAAATCCGGTCCGTTATTTGGCAAAACGGCAGCCGAAACAAGGGTGATCCCGGAAGTTTGGCCAGAACGGGGCCCGCTGTGCAACAGGGGTCGTGCGGGTTGCTGCAAGGGGTTCTTTATCCGTCCACTTGCGCCTATAAGGCCCGCGCAAGGCGGAGGATAAAGCCCATGCGCACAGCCACGATTGACCGAGCTACGGCAGAAACCAAGATAAGCGTGTCGCTGAATCTGGACGGCACCGGCACCTATAACAACCAAACCGGTGTGGGCTTTTTTGACCATATGCTGGATCAATTGGCGCGCCATGCCTTGATCGACATGACCGTGCGGGCCGAAGGTGATTTGCACATCGACGATCACCACACGGTAGAGGATGTGGGCTTGGCGCTTGGCAAGGCGCTGACACAGGCTGTGGGCGACAAACGCGGTATCCGGCGTTACGGGTCGTGCCTTTTGCCGATGGATGACGCATTGGTACGCGCAGCACTCGATATATCCGGGCGCCCATATCTTGTCTGGGACGTCGAAATGCCGACGGCTAAAATCGGTACTTTTGACACCGAACTTGTGCGTGAGTTTTTCACGGCGTTTGCCACACAGGGCGGGCTAACCTTACACGTGGAACGGCTCAACGGGTTCAACAGCCACCACATCGCTGAGGCTGCATTCAAAGCCGTTGCTCGCGCCCTGCGCGACGCGCTGGAAACCGATCCGCGTAAGGCTGACGCAGTGCCATCGACCAAAGGCACCCTGTCCGAATGACTTGCGTGATTGTCGACTATAATTCCGGCAATCTACGGTCCGCGGAAAAGTCGTTTCAGCGTATGGCGTCTGAAACAACCGGTGAGGACATCCTTGTCAGCGGCGATCCTAACGTCGTCCGATCTGCTGATCGGATTGTTTTGCCCGGCGTGGGTGCTTTTGCGGACTGTCGGCGTGAACTGGGCGCAATCGACGGTCTTTTTGGCGCGATTGAAGCTCAAGTACGGGCCGGCGTGCCATTCCTGGGTATCTGCGTTGGCATGCAAATGATGGCCTCCGTGGGCCGCGAACACGGTGATCACGAGGGCTTCGGATGGATCCCGGGTGAAGTTGCCCACCTCACCCCAGACGACGTCACGCTGAAGATCCCGCATATGGGATGGAACGCACTTTCAAATCTGTCTGATCACCCGGTTTTGGAAGGTGTTCATGAAGGTGACCACGTCTATTTTGTGCACTCCTACCACTTGCTGCCAGAAGCAAAGCCTGACCGCCTGGCCACCGTTGACTACGGCGGCCCCGTTACCGCGCTGGTCGGTCGGGACAATATGGTCGGCACGCAATTTCACCCGGAAAAAAGCCAAGCGGTCGGCCTGCGCCTGATCGGCAACTTCTTGGCCTGGAATCCGTAAGACACACAGTCTCTAAACTCGTCTACTTGTGATCACGTAATTTATCATTTCTTATCAAAATGATAATGGCGCTACTTGATCCTCTTCCACGTCTGCCGGATGCAAACGATACCACCAAGCACGCATCCCCCAGCACGCAGACGGTTTTTGCCATTCAATGTCATCGAACCCCGGATTTCACGGTCACGTGAAGGCCACCATGCCTTGCCCGAGTAAGAATCTTCGCCGTCAGCGACCATATCATAAAGCAGTTTGCGGCCAATGTTCTTGGATTCGTACTGCTCCCACCCGCTGTTATCTTCTTTGCGTTGGAACGACCGAATAATCGTACCGCACAGCTTGCTACCACATGAGGCGATTTTAACGTGGGAGTATGCGCCATCGTCAGGTTCTGTCTGCCAAACACCTTTGACGGGATCTGCAGCAACTGCAATTGGCGCCAAAACGACCGTTGCGGCCAACAAAAGCTTTTTCATCAACATGTCCTCCCAAGATGCGTTCGCGCGTGACCCTGCCCCGTGCTTGCCGTCCACGTCAACTAAGACGTAGCGGCAGCCTGTCAGGCCTTTGCAAGAACCGGCCTGCCCGTTATGCGCGTGCCGTAAAGGGGGGCAGCTATGATTCTTTACCCGGCAATTGACCTCAAAGACGGCAAATGCGTGCGCTTGCTGCGCGGCGAAATGGACGCCGCCACCGTATTCAACGACGATCCCGTAGCCCAGGCTCAGGCCTTTGTGGATGCTGGGTGTGATTGGCTGCATCTGGTGGATCTGAACGGAGCTTTTGCCGGTGAGCCTGTGAACGCGGCCCCAGTAGAAGCGATCCTGAAATCTTTGCCGGTTCCCGCGCAACTGGGTGGCGGCATCCGGTCAATGGAAACCATTGAAAACTGGCTGGACAAGGGCCTGCGCCGGGTGATCCTCGGAACCGTAGCCGTAGAAGAACCTGATCTGGTGCGCGAGGCCGCAAGGGCTTTCCCCGGCGCGGTGGCCGTTGGCATCGACGCGCGCGGCGGTAAGGTCGCCACCCGCGGTTGGGCCGAAGAAACAGATGTGGAGGCCACAACGCTCGCCCGTCAGTTTGAAGACGCGGGCGTGGCCGCGCTTATCTACACAGACATCGACCGGGACGGCGCCATGCAAGGACCAAACGTCCAGGCCACGGCAGCCCTGGCGCATGCGGTCTCTATCCCGGTGATCGCCTCCGGCGGTGTGTCACGGATGCACGACCTTGCCGCGCTTAAGGCCAGCGGCGCTCCGCTCGACGGGGTGATCTCTGGCCGTGCGCTTTATGACGGCGCCCTTGATGTGGCTGAGGCTGCAGCGTTTTTGAAAAACTGAGCCGTGCATCACCGATCTTGCGGTCCAAAGCCCCGTGGGATCGGATCACGTTATTTCCGTTGTCCAAAGTGTGACTTTCAGCCCGCCGTGGGGAACCTCAAATCGGGGGGTCATGTTTAGCCCAGTGGCTTTCGCCAGCCCCCCGTCGGAGGTCACCATTCCGACACGCCAGCCTTTAAAACGCTCCGCCATCACTTTTCCAAAGCTGCCGTAAAGGCCGAAGAGAAGCTTTCGTTTGCCAATGCGCGACCCATAAGGTGGGTTTACAATCACTAGCCCCGGTGGCCCTTCGGGCGGTTGTAAGTCGCTGATCGGTCCTTGCACAAAGGTGCAAAGGCTCCCGACCCCTGCCCGTTCCGCATTTTTGCTCGCGTTCCCAATTGCCCCGGTATCGCGGTCAAACCCGAAGAACCGGTTCTCTGGTACAGCTTCGTTGTCCGGCAGCGCCTCAACCGCGCCGTCAAGACCAAGCATATCTTCAAACGCAAATCGGCGCGCCCGCCCCGGCGCCAGCCCTGCAGCAATCTCTGCAGCTTCAATCAGAAAGGTACCTGACCCGCACATCGGGTCGACCACGGTCCCGGTCCCATCATAGCCACAAGCACGCAGAAAGGCGGCGGCCAGGGTTTCACGCATCGGGGCTTTACCCACGGCCACTTTGTGCCCGCGTTTGTGCAGCGCCTCTCCGCTGGTATCGAGGCTGATCGTGCACAGATCATCGATAATCCGCACAAATACCCGATGCTCCATCCCGGACACATCCCCGAGCGCCGCCCTGATTGCGCCCGCAATCCGGTCTTTCGCAGCGCCCGCATGATAGATCCGCGATTTCTTTGTGATCGCATCCACCCGCACATCGGCACCCTGCGGCAGCCAGGACGCCCAATCCACCTTGCGCGCACGCTTGTCGAGTTGCGCCGGATGCATGGCCCGAAACTGCGCCACACGCACCAAAACGCGATCAGGGATACGCAGTTTCATATTGGCGCGCAAAATACCGCGCCAATCCCCGACGCATTCCACACCGCCGGGCACTTCGGTGCCTTTCAGCCCGATGTCGTGCGCCTCTGCAGCCAGCAAAGGTTCCAACCCCGGTTTAGTCTGTAAAAAGAACTCCAGCGCCACGTCAGGTGTTAAAAAGGAAGTGCAAAACATCGCCGTCTTGGACGATGTAGCCTTTGCCTTCTGCCCGCATCTTGCCCTTTTCCTTGGCACCCTGCTCGCCGTTGCAATCGATGTAGTCATTAAATGCAATGGTCTCTGCCCGAATAAACCCGCGCTCAAAATCGCCGTGGATGACACCGGCAGCTTTGGGCGCTGTGGTGCCCACCGGCACGGTCCAGGCACGGGTCTCTTTAGGCCCAGAGGTAAAGTAAGTTTGCAACTCCAAAAGCGCATAGCCGGCCCGGATCAACCGGTCGAGCCCGGCCTCAGCCAACCCCATTTCATCAAGGAACATCTCCGCTTCATCAGGCTCAAGCTGGGCAATTTCTTCTTCGATTGCGGCGGAAATCACCACGTGCCCGGCACCCTGACCTGCGGCCATCTCAGCCACTTGGGCGGAAAATTCGTTTCCGTCCGCGGCCGATCCTTCGTCCACGTTGCAGACATAAAGCACCGGTTTTGTCGTCAAAAGCTGCAGCATGTCCCAGGCTTTGGCTTCTTCGTCCGAAATCTCAACTGTGCGTGCAGGTTTACCGTTTTCGAGCGCCTGCTGGGCGCGCACCAGCAATTCTTCCTGCAACTGCGCTTCTTTGTCGTTACCTTTCAGCTTGCGCACCAGATTGGCGCGACGCTTCTCAATGCTCTCCAAATCCGCCAGCATCAGTTCAGTTTCAATTGTCTCGGCATCTTCGACAGGGTTCACTCGCCCATCCACATGGGTGACGTCTTCATCTTCAAAGCAGCGCAGCACATGGGCAATCGCATCACATTCGCGGATATTCGCCAAGAACTGGTTACCCAGCCCTTCACCCTGGCTTGCTCCCTTCACAAGCCCCGCAATATCCACAAAAGTCATCCGCGCTGGGATGACGCTGGCTGATTTTGATATATCGGCCAATTGCTGCAACCGCGCGTCGGGGACAGAGACCTCTCCCACATTGGGTTCAATCGTGCAAAACGGAAAGTTCGCCGCCTGCGCCGCTGCCGTTCTGGTCAACGCATTAAAAAGTGTAGATTTGCCCACATTAGGCAGGCCCACAATACCGGTCTTGAAGCCCATAAGGCGCGCTCCTTGAAAGTCGCTGCGTGATTAGGCGCCCCTGCCCGGCTTGGCAAGCCGAAGCGTCCGGTCCCGGTAAGCGTCCCGCACTATTTCTTCAGTCAAAAGTCGGGAATCGAACCACAACTCAAACTTCCTTTGTTAAGAAATATCACGGTGGTTTGGGGGCAGCGCCCCCAATCCGGAGCGTAGCGACACAAAGGCGTGCGGCGCAGCCGCTCCTTTTGGTCAGTTATCCTGCCGATACCGCCGCTCACGCCGATCTTCGCGGGCGGCAAAGATCAGCAGCCAGGCCAGCAAAATAAACATCGGATGGCTGAGCCCGCCGGAAAAGATCAAAGCTGGGATCCAGATGAAAAAGGTGATGATTGCAATGAAGGGCCGTCCGGTCAGAAGGATCGAAACAGGCGGCAGGAAGATGGCAAGGACATAGTTCATACCCCCTTTATGGGGGCAATTCATCTGCATTAAAAGGATGCTTGAAATTGCGGGCTCAGGCGGGCACATCGGGGCCAAGCAACAGCGGGGGCCACCATGAGCCGGATCACAGCCAAATTTGAAGCGCTTCAAGCCAAAGGGCGCAAGGCGTTTGTGTCCTACATCATGGCCGGAGATCCGGATATGGAGGCTTGCCAGACGGTCATAAACGGCCTGCCCGATGCGGGCGTCGATATCATCGAACTTGGCCTGCCTTTCACCGATCCAATGGCCGACGGCTCTACAATTCAACTGGCCGGGCAGCGTGCCTTGGACGCTGGCATGACATTGAAAAAGACACTGGCCATGGCCGCAGAGTTTCGCCGCCACGACGATACCACTCCAATTGTACTTATGGGGTATTATAACCCGATCTATAGTCACGGTGTGGAGGCGTTTATTGCGGATGCCAAAGCGGCCGGGATTGATGGCCTGATCATTGTGGATTTGCCGCCTGAGGAAGACGAAGAGCTTTGTATCCCTGCCAACGCGGCTGGATTGCATTTCATCCGTTTGGCCACACCAACAACAGACAACAGGCGTTTGCCAAAAGTGCTGCAGAACACCTCCGGCTTTATCTATTATGTGGCCATCACCGGGATCACCGGGGCGGGTTCCGCATCCCCTGAAACAGTCGGCGCAGAAGTGGCGCGGATCAAAGGCCAGACCGATCTGCCTGTTTGCGTGGGTTTCGGGATAAAAACACCAGATGACGCACGCGCTATGGCAGCTGTGGCGGATGGGGCCGTGGTTGGATCTGCCATAGTCTCAAAGCTTGGAGCGGGCGAAAGTGCGCAGGACGTGTTGGCGTTTGTGCGCGAATTGGCCGACGGGGCACATAGCGCCTGATCTGGTCAGGGGCGCTGCCCCTCGTTGCTGCGCACCTCACCCCGGGATATTTTTAGCCCAAAGAAGCAGGACACCCGGTGGCAACGGGCGACGCTTTGCGCTAAGTGACGCGAACGTCTGAAAGCGAGTAGGCCCATGCAACGCACGCTCATCACCTCTGCCCTGCCCTATATCAACGGGATCAAGCACCTGGGGAACCTTGTTGGTTCGCAGTTGCCGTCTGACGTCTACGCCCGGTACTGCCGGGCCATGGGTCATGAGGTGATGTTCATTTGCGCCACAGACGAACATGGCACCCCCGCGGAGCTGGCAGCAGCCAAAGCGGGCAAGCCTGTGGCGGAATATTGTGCCGAAATGCACGAAGTGCAGGCGCGGCTTGGCGCCGGGTTTCGGCTGTCTTTCGACCATTTTGGGCGCACATCAAGTGATCAGAACCGTGAGCTGACCCAGCATTTTGCAGGCCGCCTGGCGGAGGCCGGTTTGATCGAAGAAGTGCTGGAAGCTCAGGTTTACTCTAACACCGATGGTCGCTTCTTGCCGGACCGATACATCGAGGGCACTTGCCCCAATTGCGGTTATGACAGCGCGCGCGGCGACCAGTGTGAAAACTGCACCAAGCAGCTGGAACCAACGGATCTGATCGATCCTCGCAGTGCCGTGTCGGGATCTACAGACCTCGAAGTCCGTGAAACCAAACATCTTTTCCTGCGCCAATCAGCCATGCGCGAAAAACTTGATGCGTGGATCGACAGCCAATCGGGCTGGCCTGTGCTGACCACTTCTATCGCCAAGAAATGGCTTCATGACGGCGACGGTCTGCAGGATCGGGGCATCACGCGTGATCTTGAATGGGGTGTTCCGGTTAAGCGCGGCGGCGACGATTGGCCGGGAATGGAAGGCAAGGTCTTCTACGTCTGGTTTGATGCCCCTATCGGCTATATCGCAGCCACGGCAGAGTGGGCAGCGGCGCAGGGCCTTGGTGAAGAAGCCTGGCAACGCTGGTGGCGCACGGACCAAGGTGCGGACGACGTGCGCTACGTGCAATTCATGGGCAAAGACAATGTGCCATTCCACACCTTGTCATTCCCCGCCACCGTAATGGGGTCACAAGAGCCCTGGAAGGTGGTCGATTTCATCAAGTCGTTCAACTACCTCAACTACGACGGGGGGCAGTTTTCCACGTCTAAGGGACGCGGCGTGTTTCAGGACCAGGCGCTGGACCTGCTGCCCAGCGATTATTGGCGCTGGTGGCTTTTGACCCACGTGCCGGAGACTTCTGACAGCGAATTTACCTGGGAGAATTTCCAGGTGTCTGTGAACAAAGATCTGGCGGATGTGTTGGGTAACTTTGTGAGTCGTGTGACCAAGTTCTGCCGCTCCAAGTTCGGCGAAACTGTCCCTGCTGGCGGCGCTTACGGGGAAGCGGAACAAGGCGTGATAGCAGAGCTTTCCACCCGCGTGGCGGCTTATGAAAAACACATGGACGCGATTGAGATCCGCAAAGCGGCAACAGAGCTGCGCGCGATTTGGGTGGCGGGGAACGAATATCTTCAGTCCGCCGCACCCTGGGCGGTTTTCAAAGAGGACGAAGCATCTGCCGCGGCCATCATCCGTTTTGCACTGAACCTGATCCCGTTTTACGCCACCTTGTCGGAGCCATTTATCCCAGATGCCAGCGAAGCGATGACACAAGCCATGCGTGTGGATGATGGTCTTTGGCCAAGCGATGTGGAAGCCGCTTTGTCTGCCCTGCCAGTTGGCCACGCCTTTAGCGTGCCCGACAATCTGTTCGCCAAAATCACCGACGATGATCGCGATACGATGCAAGCCAAATTTGCAGGCGAACCGACAGCCAGTTAATCGACAGTCCTGTCTGCTTTGATCAGTTTTCGCAGCAACGCAGACGTTTATTCCTTTTGGTTGCGAAAAACCTCTGCGCGCAGCCCGGCCTGTGGTATCTTTTGATCATTGTAAAATGAATTGAAGGAGCACGACATGTTGATCGTTGCAGCGCGGGGAAAGAGCATCTCCATTCTTCGCGAATTGAAACTACCGGCAAAAGGCGGTTTTCCAGCCAAGACGCTGGAGGCCAGTCGAAACCTGACCGTCGGCGTCGATCTGTCGACACCAGCAGGCAAGGAGCTGTTCCAGACCTTTAAGAAGGACTTTGAAAACAAGGTGCGCGGCGATGTGGCTGCACAAGACTCGCGTGTGGAGAGCACCTACGCCGCTGTCGCTGCCCTGCTTAAAGCGCCATCTGATGACCACAAGAAACGCGCGGACACGCTGGAACGGGAAATCGATATCGAAGTCGGTTCATGGTACAATTATTCAAAGAATGGCCTGAAACGCGAAGCCCAGTCAATCATGGCGAAGACAGCCAAGATCCTGGAAAAAAAGTACAAATCGGAAATTGACGCAGCGAAGTTGTCAAAGATTGATGGCACGCTGAGCGACAATCGCAAAGACATACTAAAGCACGTACTAGGCATCCTGGCGGGCGTTGGAAAAGCCATGACGCCCACAGGGCTTTTGTCAGGTGTGGC
>JBCCET010000048.1:0-29403 GCA_039030095.1 Pseudomonadota bacterium
CTTGCGGCGATCCGTGGTGTGCTCCCACAGGCCGCGACCTTGGCTTTCCCTTTCACGGCTATAGAGGTCGTGCGCATCGGCATGCGTGATGGCATCGACGTGGACCAAAGTGACCGCGCACTGTCAGCGCTATCCCGTGTTGGACTGGCTCATCACGCTGGCAGCTTCTTTCAGGAGCTTTCTGGCGGTGAACAACAGCGGGTCCAGCTGGCAAGGGTATTGGCCCAAGTGTGGGAACCCCAGCGCAATGGCGTGCCAAGCTGGCTGCTTTTGGATGAACCGGTATCGAGCCTCGACATCGCCCACCAATTGTCTGTCATGCGGATCGCAAGAGATTACGCGGATGCTGGCGGCGGGGTGGTGGCCGTTATGCATGACCTGAACCTGACCGCCATGGTCGCAGACCACGTTGTGCTGATAAATGCGGGCCACGTTGTGGCAGACGGCCCACCCAGCGACGTGCTGACCGATGAAACACTCAGCCCGGTCTACGGCTGTAATATCCGGGTGGGATTGACGCCATCAGGCACAGCCCCCTGGTTCCTGCCCCACACAATCGAAGGCGCCCCCATAGGGGGATGACAACACGCCCATGCCAAAGACCATAGCTCCCACGATAAAAGCCCCGCTGGATACGGTAACTACGCCGCAACAACCTCAGGGAATAGCTTACCGGGTCGCAAGATACTTGAGCATGGACCATTTGATGGCGCGCGTAGAGCGCCGCGAATTCGGAGGCCTATGGTGGCAGGACTAGATGACAAAAATGCCCCTGGGTATGAAGCGCCAGCGCGGCCCCCTTTGCATGAGGCCCAGGAACTGACCAAGGGCGGAAACCTGGCGTTCATTCGCCTCAACAATCAGATTTACACCCTGCGTATTACGCGGGCTAACAAACTGATCTTGACGAAATAGCCGGAGAACACGCGGCGGCAACGAACTTAGAAAGGATGATGATATGACCTTGAAAATGGCTTTGGGCGCAGGGCTCTTGATAGCCAGTGCCAGCGTTGCAATTGCCGTTGGCCATGTCACCAGAGAGGCCGTGGTCAGCACCTATGCTGACATCGCTGCTGCCAAATACGAAGACAGCCTACTTGCCGCCCAATCCCTGCAAACGGCCGTGAACGCGCTGATTGAGGCGCCCTCTTCTGAGGCATTGCAAACAGCGAAATCCGCCTGGCTGGCTGCACGGGTACCGTACCAACAGACCGAAGTTTACCGGTTCGGAAATGCTATCGTCGATGATTGGGAAGGTAAGGTAAACGCTTGGCCGCTGGACGAAGGGCTCATCGACTATGTGGATGCGTCGTATGGCGGGCCAACAGACGAAAATGAACTCTCTGCGCTGAACATCGTAGCCAACGTCAGCTTTACCCTGTCAGGCAAAACGGTGGACGCAACCCAGATAACACCTGCCTTGTTGGAAGGCACTTTGCATGAAGCCGACGGGGTGGAGGCCAATGTGGCCACTGGCTACCACGCAGTAGAGTTTCTGCTTTGGGGGCAGGATCTTAACGGCCATAACCCGGGCGCAGGCAACCGCCCTTGGACGGACTACGCCAAAGGAGAGGCCTGCACGGGCGGCAATTGTGACCGCCGCGCCGCTTATTTGAAGGCTGCTACGGATCTTCTGGTCAGCGATCTGGAATGGATGGCGGCCCAATGGACCAATGACGGCGCGGCCCGCGCCGCTCTGGTGGCCAACGCGGATGCCGGCGTGGCGGCGATTCTGACCGGCATGGGATCCCTGTCTTATGGCGAACAAGCGGGCGAACGGATGCGGTTGGGGCTGATGCTCAACGACCCGGAAGAAGAACACGACTGCTTTGCCGACAACACCCACAACAGCCACTACTATGACGGCCTTGGAATCCAGAATGTCTATCTGGGCGAATACGTGCGCACCGACGGCTCGATTGTGTCCGGCCCTTCCCTGTCTGATCTTGTGGCCGCAACAGATGGCGCACTTGACCAGGAGATGAAGTCAAAACTCTCGGCCACTATGATGGCGTTGGGACGCATCAAAACCGCGGCGGAGGCGGGCTTTGCCTATGACCAGATGCTTGAACAGGGCAACAAAGCGGGTGAAGCCCTGATAATGGGCGGCGTCAATGGTCTGGTGGACCAGACGAAGTCCATTGAAAAGGTTGTTGCTGCGCTGGATCTCGATGGGATCGCATTTGAGGGATCAGACAGTCTCGACAACCCGTCAGCGGTTTTCGAATAGGTTCGGAACCCAACCGAAATCTGATCGCGGGGCCAATCAGCCCCGCGATTTTTCGGTTCACCCCAAGTGAGCCTTCAGCATCCAGGCGAATTTTTCGTGCAGGCTTCCGCGGGCAATACACAGGTCCTGCGTGATCAAATCACCGTGTTGATCCGCCACATCTGCGGTGGTTGCCAGTACCTGCGCCATGATCTCTTCAGCCTCCGCCAACGCTCTGACCAGGTCTTCAGCCGGTCCATTACCGTCGTGATCGGAAACCGACGCGCGTGCGACGGCATCCGCCAGTTTGCCACCCGCGTGGGCACCAATGGCGCGGACCCGTTCAGCCAGATCATCCTGCCCCGCAAAGTGGTCTTCATAGATTTCCTGAAAAAGCGCATGCAATGGCCCGAACGCCATGCCTTTGACATTCCAATGGAAAGTCTGGGCCATGGACGTGGTCACCTGTAATTCCGCCAGGCTTTGGTTCAACGCCTCTGCTATGTCAGCGCGGGCGTTTTGGCCCAGGCTTTGTGCTGTCGTGGACATATCATTTCTTTCTGGATTTTGGCGGCGCGACCGCCATTTTGTTCATCTCTAAACTGGATGTAGTCAAACAACCGGTTGAAACAAGGGTGAACAAATCTGACCATTTCACTCAGAACTATGGCAAATTCCCACTGCCAATCGTAGTTTCCATGGGCTGCTTTGTCTTGGTCGACGCAGCAGGATTCCCCGCTACACTAGGGACGTGATGAAACAAATTTCCTCTGCGTTGCTGCTGTTGATGGCTGGACCCGTGATGGGTCAGGACCTGGCAGATGTGCACCTGAACGTGGTGCCCCGTACAGCGGAAGAAAGCGCCCGTGTTGCGCGGGTAACTGCGCCGCAAGTGACATTCAATGCGCCGGTGCAGTTTGAGGCGATGCCTGCAGGCACGGCGACCGTTGCGGCACGCCGAGGCGAGGACGCATTTTCCCAACATACACGAACACTGAAGGGTGACGAAGGTTTAGATTTCGCCGTAGGGCGTGGGCTCTTTCGCAAGCTTTGGGTGTCCTCTCCAAGCTCGACATTGGCATCAGACGGCTTAGGGCCATTGTTCAACGCGCGTTCTTGCGTGCGTTGTCACGTCAACAACGGGCGCGGTCATCCCCCCGAAGGGCCGGCTGACAACGCGACCTCGATGCTATTGCGCGTGACAATACCAACAGACGACGCAGACATGACGCGTGCGATCGAAGGCTACCTCGCCACTGCACCGGATCCGACTTACGGCGGCCAGCTACAAGATTTCGCGCTACCCGGCCACCCGGCGGAGGCAGAACTCTCTGTCACCTACACCGACGTACCAGTCACACTTTCGGACGGCACCGTCATCACACTGCGCCAGCCAAGCTACAGCGCGTCAAAACTGGGATACGGCCCACTGCACCCGGACGCTATGTTAAGCCCGCGCGTGGCCCCCCAGATGATTGGCCTCGGGCTGCTGGAAGCAGTGCCAGCAGCCGACATCCTTGCAAATGCCGACCCTGACGACGCCGATGGTGACGGCATATCCGGGCGCCCCAACGTCGTTTGGTCAGTAGAATTCAATCGCCCCATGTTAGGGCGGTTTGGGCTAAAAGCAGGCATGCCTACCCTGCGCGAACAATCTGCCGCCGCTTTTGCGGGCGACATCGGCATTTCCAACCCGGTTTTTCCGGACCCCCACGGCGATTGCACAACAGAGCAGAAATCCTGCATCAATGCGCCCCATGGCGACGGGGACGCCCGAGAATTCGAAATCGGGCGGATTGGGTTGGATCTGGTCACTTTCTATTCTGCCAACCTCGCCGTTCCCCAGCGGCGCAAAATTGATGACCCCACCGTGCTGCGCGGCAAAGAGGTGTTCTACACCGCCGGCTGCATCAGCTGTCATCAACCGTCTTTTGTCACGCACCGGCTGAAAGATAGGCCTGAACACAGCTTTCAACTGATCTGGCCTTATACCGATCTTCTCTTGCACGACATGGGACCCGCACTGGCTGACAACAGTCCGGAGGCGGTGGCCAATGGGCGTGAATGGCGCACGCCACCGCTGTGGGGCATCGGATTGACGCGCCAAGTCAGCGGCCACACCTATTTCCTGCACGACGGGCGCGCGCGGTCGCTGCTGGAGGCGATCCTTTGGCATGGGGGAGAAGCCGAAGCCCACAAACAAAAGGTCATAGCCATGCCGAAAGCAGATCGTGACGCCATGATTACGTTTCTGGAATCGCTTTGATCCGCGCTGCGATCACCGTTGCTTTGCTGGCAATATGCTCCCCAGCGTCTGCGAAAATTGCAGACATCCTCGAGGGCATCACAACCTCTTTTGCGACGCTGGAACAGACTGCCAAAGACCTGGCCGACGCTCCGTGCAGTGATTTGGAGCGCCTACGCGCAGGCTACAATCGGGTTTTTGACGCCTGGAACGAAGTAAGCCATTTCCGCTTTGGCCCGATGGAGGCTCAAGACCGGGCATATGCCATGGCGTTCTGGCCGGACACGCGCGGTGCGACGCCCAAGACCCTTCGCAAGTTGATCGCGGCAAAGGATGTGGCCGTCCAAGACCAAGAAACTTTTGCTGAAGTTTCAATCGCTGCACGCGGGCTATTTGCGCTGGAAATGATGCTGTATGAGCCGTCTCTGTCACCCGGCCCAGTCGGTTACAATTGTGATCTGACCCGCGCCATCACATCAGACATTTACCGAATTTCTCAAGGTCTGAGTTCAGAATGGCCCGCTTTTGCCGACCAAATGCGCGCACCCAGTGGTACATTTGACTCACAAAAGGCAGTGCAACGCGCGTTTTTCACGGCGCTTACAACCGGTCTGCAATTTAATACCGAAGTGCGTCTCGGCCGCCCGCTTGGCAGCCTTGATAAGCCCCGACCTCGCCGGGCGGAGGCGCGACGGTCAGGGCGATCATTGCTGAACGTGCGCCAGTCTTTGCAGGCACTCAGACTGCTCGCCTTGTCCCTGTCAGAACCGGACTCGGCCCTGACTGCAGCTTTGGATCGCGCTGCCCGCATTGCCGCTGACCTAAACGACCCGGTTTTTGCGGGTGTCGCGACGCCCGCCGGGCGCAACAAGGTGGAAATTTTGCAGCAAGCCATCAACCTGGTACGGGACGCGGTGGCACAAAACCTTGGCCCGCAATTGGGCGTCGCGGCGGGGTTCAACGCCCTTGATGGGGACTGACTTGACCAATCGGCGCGGCTTTCTGACTGGTCTTTTGGCCAGTTCCACCACCCCGGCGCTCAGTTGGGCGGCTGCGGGCAATCCGGCATTTTTGTCTTCAGCGCAACTTCCCAATGGGGATCACGTGCTGTCCGGGATCAGCCGCAGCGGCGGAGTTATTTTCGACATACCGCTGCCTGCGCGTGGACATGCTGGTGCACGCCATCCTGATCGGGCAGAAGCCGTGTTTTTCGCGCGCAGGCCTGGCACGTTTGCACATGTGATCAACTGCGCAACTGGGGCTACCCAGCGGGAATTGACCACTCCAATTGGATCCCATTTCAGCGGTCATGGCACATTTTCCCAAGATGGGATGCTGCTCTTTACAACCGAAAATGACTATCAGGCCGGGCGCGGCATGATAGGCGTCTGGGACGCGGCAGGCGGCTACGCGCGATTAGGCGCTTTCTTGTCAGGTGGGATCGGCCCGCATGAGATGCTTCTGGATCACGATGGGCAGCGGCTGATCGTGGCAAACGGAGGGATTGAGACCCATCCAGACAGCGGGCGTGCCAAGTTGAACCTGCCCGTCATGCGCCCGAACCTTGCCTACCTAAGCCCTACGGGAGATCTGCTAGAGGTCGCGGAACCGCCAAAACACCTGCGCCGCAACTCCATCCGCCATATTGCGGAGCGCACCGATGGAACTGTCGCAATTGGTTGCCAGTGGGAAGGCCAAGGTCATCCGCCGGTGGTTGCGCTCCACCGGCCCGGCGAAGATCTGAACTTCGAAGATCAGCTCACGCCGCTGTCAAAGGCGTTTGATGGCTACGTGGGCAGCGTTGCAGCGGAACGCAGCGGGCAACGCATTGCTGCCAGCGGCCCGCGCGGGGGGCGTTTGGCCTGCTATGACCCGCAATCCAGACAGGTTGAGGTCTTTTCTTCAGCTGATGTCTGCGGACTGGCGGGCGTGAAAGATGGGTTCTTCCTTTCAACCGGAACAGGCGCGCTGCTGGAAATACAAGGCAAAAGCCTGCGACCATTGGCGCAACACAACCGGCGGTGGGACAATCATCTGGTTGCGATCTAGGCGACCTGCTGGTGAACCTCGATCACATTGCCTTCGGGGTCATGGAAAAACACTTGGTGCCATTCTTTCGCAAAGGCCGTGCCGTAGTCGGAATAAGGGATGCCGTGTGCGTCCAGTTCCGCCAGAACAGCGGCCAGATCATCGGTGCGAAAGGCGATGTGGCCCCGGTCCACCGGGTTGATCACTTGCCCATTGCGAAAGGCGGTGTCCAGTTCGCGCTCCGCCAAATGCATCTGCATTTTGCCTTCGGTGGCAAACCGGATCTTGCCTGAATACCCTGCGCCCTCAGCCGCTTCTGTACGCGGAAAATCCGAGATCGGAATATCGTCGAGCCCTAGCACTCCTGTGTAAAAGTCATGCATTCGGTCGACATCCTGGGCGACAAAGTTGATGTGATGGAATTCTAGCTTCATCGGCGCACGCTCTCCGGGTGGTGTTTTGGAAATCTTAACAGCACGCTTATCGCAGGGCCACCGCCGCGCACCGGGAAAGCAAAGGTAAGCGCTTCGGATTTTGTTCAGGAGTAAATTTCGACCGGCGCGAAGCTGTCAGCTCGGATCAACAGCCTGTTGAGGTCGAGTTGCGATCTCGTATTCGCGCTCCGATCAACGCGGCCGCTGCCAAAAACAGGGCGCCCGCGAGAAAGGGTAGAATGTGACCTAATCCGTAAAGCGCGCCGCCCACCAGCGGGCCAACCATCGCACCGATGCCCAGTGCCGTGGAAACAGCACCAGCCGCCCGGCCCTGTTCATCAGCGTCCACCGCATTAGCCGCCGCTGCATTTATAGCGGGCATTACCCACCCGGCCCCAAAACCGCCAAGCGCGTAAGCCAAGACTAGTCCCACGGCATTGGGCGCAAAACCCGCAAATCCAATGCCAATCGCTGCGATCAATCCCCCGGTCAGCATAAGCCTGCGCGGTTGCCAACCTAACCGACCAACCACCATCTGCGCCAGGATCAGGGCGACGGCCACGGAAGCCAAAGCCAGACCCGCGACACGAGTAGCTCCAGGTCCCGCCAAACCTAAACGGTCCAGTGCCGCGAACCCCACGACAATTTGCGCAGTGCCAATTGCCACCATGGCGCAAAAAGCAACCGCAAAAGGTCGGATCAGGCGCGGATCGGTTAGGGGCAAAGGTGGCGCAATTCCAGCAGATGCCTTGCTGTCAGACGGCAAACGGAACCAAAGGTAGGCCAACGCAAAAACCTGGATCACGGCCAAAAGGAACAATGGTAAGACAGGGGACGGCCCAGCCATCAGCACAACGGCTGCAGGCCCCAAAAGCATGCCACCCGCTTGTGCCGCACCAAGTTTTCCCATGGCACCCGCCCGGACTTCTGCCCGGAAATGGTCAGCTATCAGCGCGCCCCCTGCGGCTGGAAGCGCGGAATAAGCCAACCCTGCTGCGAAGCGAGCCACCACCAATCCACCAAGGGTCAACGCGGTCCCAAGCCCCCATGATGCTCCGGCCTGTGCCACTAGGCACAGCGCAAAATACGCAACCGTAAAACCTGCCAGACCGGCGACGAGCACTTGTTTTCGCCCCAACGTGTCGGCGGCCCTGCCCCACGCCCGCGCCGTCAGCACCCATCCCAACCCACCTGCGGTAGCGGACAACCCAATCTGCCACGGCAACAGGCCCAGCGTGTCTGCTAAGGGGGCCGCAAGGGCCACGAAGCCCATCATTCCCATGCTACACACTAGGTTCGCCAAATAAAGCGGCGCCAAGACTGGGCGATCGGTCGGGGGATCAAGGGGGGGTGTATCAGACAAAGGCCTCACCTGCGCAAAGTGAACGGGGACATGCGGCGTCGATGTGGCGGAAGCTGCGCGTTTCGCAAATTCAAGTCCATGGTGTTGCAAACAGAATGGCGGGTCAAGCGAGTTGGTCCAAATCCAAGGTCGACAGCCCGGAAAACCAACAAGCAGCAACCAACTTAAAAAAGGGGCGCCAGATATTCACAATTGTCGGAGACCAAATTCAGAACGGTTCGCTTAGATCGAGAATCCATTCTGAAATGCTTTTCATTTTGTTTTCAGCAACTTAGATCAATGAAAGCACTTTGTCTCAAAAGAGCATAGATATTGTTTCCTTTAATAGTCCTTTGGAGCAACAAAGAAACGCGCTATTTTACGTGGCAAAACCTTAACCTTTGGCCTTTTCGTACCTAGGTACACTTTGGGTAGCAGCATAGTCAGGCGGGGTCGGATATGTCCTTCGAAACTCTTAGTTATGTGTATCAATTGTCCGACTTTGATACTTCTGGATCAAATATCACGCCACCAGACGAACAAGGCGCCCAAGCACAGGGTAGTCCGCCCTTTAACATCACTTTGTCACCCGGCGCGTCGCCATTCCAGGTCAATTTGGAAGATGGATCCGATGATGGTTTTGATGAGGTGAACTCAGCAGACCAATTGTTAACTCAGCCAGTTACCTTAGACGGGGTGACGTACCCGATAGGCAGCCGCATACTGGTCAATTACGGTCTGGAAGATGCCAATGGGTTCCAGCTTTTTTCCATCACGATTGGGGCAGGCAATTCCGGCAACAATGACACAACAGCCGTTATCACAAACAGCCCGCTGGTACCCGGACAGCAATATACCTTCATTCGCGAGTTCAACGTTGGGCGTTCCGAAATTCCCTATGCCACCGTGGCTTGTTTTGTAAGGGGAACTCAAATTCTCACTTCGGGCGGGGAAGTTGCCGTAGAAGATTTGCGAGCAGGCGACCAGGTTATTTGCAAAAACGGGCACCCTAAAACGCTGCGAATGGTCTTGAGCACAGATGTCGACGTGGCGAAGCTCCAGGCCAATCCAAAATTGCGACCGATACGGATCAAAGCCGGTGCGCTGGGTCCTGGGCTGCCAGCCCGTGCCTTATGGGTATCCCCGCAACATCGCATGTTAGTGTCGTCAGTGGTCGCCAAGCGCATGTTCGGCACACCCGAGGTTTTGATTTCAGCCACAAAGCTGGCGCCTTTGCCGGGCGTTCGTATCGACGATAGCAAAAGAGACCTGCGGTACTTTCACCTTGTTTTTGACAGGCATGAGATTGTGTTTGCCGAAAGTGCGCCAGCTGAAAGCTTGTTAATCGCCCCGGCAGCGCTGAAAACCATGTCCTTGGAAGCGCGCCAGGAGCTTGCAGCCCTTTTCCCCCATGCGGTGGCCGGCAATGGCGCCATAACAACGGCACGGCTGATTCCAGACGGGAAAAGCCAGCGTGAACTGGTGGCCCGACTACTAAAGAACCACAAAAAAGTAGTTGAGAGCGCCTCCTAACGGAACGAACCGAAAATTCATCCTGGCGCGTCAGCAACCAGTCGAAATTTTTCGATTGTTGGTTTGGGCGGAGGAAATGACTCGTTTCATCGGCTACTTTCGAGCCATGACAAGTCAACGCTAAAGTGTATTTGTCCGCAAAAAACCAAAGAATTTGCCGTATTTTTGCGAGCCGCAGATGAAGGGAAGTGGGGATGAATTAGAGAGCACATTTCAAATATGTGAGAGCTGTTTTTTCCGACGTTCGCTTCTAGGGTAACCACCCGGATGCCCGAACGCGCCAAGCGAAGATGCAAGCGGATTTCCGTTGCAAAACAATGGCTCGTTTTACAGATGGTTCAAATTTTGACATTTTCGGCTGTCCAATGGCCATCAAAACCCCAGAAGCTCTTGGACCTGTTGTGTTAGTGCCTGCTGGCTGAAAAGCGGCGATCCAGCATAGCTGGATACAGGTCAACCTCGGGATCGAAATCCGGCGGAAAGAGGCAATCAAACCGGAACGTTGTCTCACTGTTTGTTAAGTACACGCTGGCAAGGCATTCACGCAGCCCCTGCACTTCGCTTAGGTCACAGTCTTCAAAACGCGTGCCGACAATCGAACACTTGCTGAGGTCAAGCGTGCCGAAATTACAGCTTATGAAGAGTGAACCTGCAAACGAGTAACGCTCATTTGGGCAATCACTGAAGTCGAGACCGGTCAACTCCTCCGCTTCAAAGTCCTTGAAGAGATCGAAAGGTCGACCGTCGCGCAAGAGGTCACGCACGGAAAGATGATAGCGCATGTTGTTTGTCGCCTAGCCATTTCGTCTGCCGTCCATGGTAAAACGCCCCGGTTAACAAAACTGTATTGAAAGCCCTTGACTATTTATTTTTTTGAACAATTTTAGTATCTTATGGCGTCCTTGCGTATTGTAACGGTTGTTACCCTGCTAAAAACCTGAGCACCACCGCGTGGAAAGTATGGCGGCGTTGAGTGCAACAACGCGTCACTCCGCAAAGGCTGTTTCCCATATTCCTAAAAGCGGGCCGGTCAGAAAATCCCAGAATTTCACGGTGTTTCCATCCAACGCAACGGACACCGGCATTCCCAACACTAATTGGAAATCCGGTCCCATCTTCTGCCTGGCAGTTTTGATATCCTCAGCTGAGATTGTTGCCTCTGCCAGATAATAGAGCGCCGCACCTTCTCTATCCTTAACAGGCTCCTCCGCAATTGATCGTAGGATAACCGCGATTGCTGGCGTGCCTCGTGCAGGCAGGCTAGCGACCGTCAATTCGCCTTTTTGTCCGGGGGCGACCTGATCAATGTGCTTGGTTGGAACCTTAAGCTGTAGCATTGGGTTCGCCAGTGGCAGCGAGATCACGGCCAATACCGCGCCAGGCGAAGCAACCGAACCAGATGTAGAAAACGCGAGGCTGGTGACCATACCATCAGCCGTCGCCCGCACTTCAGAGCGTTCGATCGTATACGCGATGCGGCGCAGCTCTGCTTCGATACCGATCAGTTCGCGCTCATTTTGAGATCTTTGCTCAGCCAGCGCCATCACATGTTCAGATTTGGTAAGGTCATTTTGAATGTGCAGCGATGCAATTTCCGCAGTCACAGCCTCGCGTTCGCTGGCCTGACCCGCAAGTTCCACATCCAGTTCCATCAGAACTTCGTTGAGACGTTCCAACTCGGTTTCTGTCAGGTATCCGCTCGCCGCCAACTGACGGGATTTTTTCAAACGCTTTTCAAGTTGCGCGCGTAGGTTTTCGTTTGCGCTGATCTCAACACTCAGCAGATCATGCTGTCTGATCGCTGCGTCAATCTGGGAACGACCCAAAGCCAAACGGGTTTCCACAATGGCGTCCCGTTCTTCAAACACACGGGCCACGTAATTTTGCGTTCCGGATTTGTCTTCGACACCTTCATCCAACCGGGCGGCGATTTCACGCAGTTCTGCGCGCAACAACCCCGCCCGCTGTTGCAGCGCCGCTTGTTTCAACCGATCTTCAGTGCGGTCAAATGTGAACAACAAGTCCCCGGTTGCGATCCGATCATAAAGCTCCACATGAACGGCTTGAATGCGACCCCCGGTGGTATCTTGCACCGAATGGCTGGGATTTGCAGAAGCAATTTCCCCGTTCACGCGAAGGGTTGTGGCAATCGGCGCCGCAATTGCCCAAACTAAGGCAGCCCCCACAAAGGTTGCGATGACTATGCCCGCACGCCAGAGATCTGCAATCGCCTTGGGCGGCGGGGCAATTTCACGTTGGTCGTTGGATCGGGTCAATTTACGCGTGCCCTTTCAGGGATGGCATGGGTGATGCGAGCAAAAAAGGCCGAGAACTCTTCTTCGCTACGATGCTCAAAAACGTCAGAAAGCTGCATCACAGTGGCCAGCGATTTTTCGTCGTTTTGCAATCCGCTGACGTCCGGCAAGGACATCTCAACCACGCCTTTGACTTTGTGGATTTTGGCTTGAAGTTCCATATCCGCAGCCTCGGACAGAGTAATTGAGCACGTGGTATCGTCCACAAAATTGAATTCAAAAGACAGCAGCCGGTCGGTTGCATTCGGGCCATTTTCTTTGGCAAACATATAAAGTTCGGTGGCCACTGTGGTTGCACGCGCTTTGAACTCTTCATCGCCGTCACGTACAAATTGTCGGTGCACCCAATCCAACAAGTCCTGACCAGCGCCGCCAGAAATCGGCAACCGCAGGCGCCGATGGGAATTGGCAACGCGACCCAGAATTTCAGCGCGTGGCCCGACATCTGCAATACGGCCGCCGCCCATCACAATGATACGATCGGACAAGTTCACGATACCCATTCGATGGGCCGTCATGACAATTGTGGTACCTGCCGTTTTCAAACGATAAATCGCGTCGGCCATGAGGCGTTCACCGTTGTGGTCGAGCAATGCGTTGGGCTCATCCATGAAGAGATACTTGGGCTGGGAATAAAGCGCCCGGGCAAAGGCAATACGCTGGCGTTGACCAGCCGACAGCAGGAAAGGCGTAGCCCCGAGATCAGTTTCATACGCATCAGGCAAGGCAGAGATCATACCATGCACCCCAGCTATCCGTGCCGCAGCAAGGACCCGTGCATCATCTGGTTGAGGCGCAAAACATGCTATGTTTTGGGCGATGGTTCCAGGCTGTATGTGCCCTGTTTGTGGCACGAAGCCGATCACAGAATTTCTCGTTTGCGTATCCAGTGTTCGAATGTCGGTCTGGTCCAGAAAGCAATTCCCAATCGGCGGCGGGTTGATGCCTGCCAACGCCTCAAGAAGGGTCGTCTTACCAGATCCCGATTCCCCCATAATGGCCACACATTCGCCGGGCGCGACTTGCACGGAGCTTCGATCAAGGCGCGGTGGCTGACCTCCGCCGCGTGGTACAATGGCATCCACAAGACGGATGGCGCCTGACAAGTCCGCCACTTCTGTCCGGGCGGATCCAACAGCGCCGGTCGCCTCCTCGAGACGTTTGATTGCGGCCATGAGCGGCTTTCGTTGACCGAACAATCGGACAACAGATTCCATTATACCCGCCACCTTGCCCAACAGTATCGAGGCACCAATCATTCCGCCCGCGCTCAGCTGGTCCTGGGTAACTAGAAAAGCGCCTAGGGCCAACGATCCCACTTGCATGGACCCGCGTAAAAACCGATTAATTGAACCAAAGACATTGCGGACTTTCTGTGCTCGCGCCGAAAACTCATCTGAACGGTTAAGTGCGCCAAGATATTGACTTTGAAGATTTTCTCGCACTCCCATCAATAGACCAGCGGAGCCAAAATTCTCCAGCTTCGCGAGGCTCGACATGCCACCGCGTCTTAAGTCACTTTCCGAATTTTCAGCTGTCTCGGCCAGGTAGTTGCTGAGCCAACCGCAGACGGCAAAGACTGACACCAGCAAGATAACCAACCCAAAGAAAGCAGGATGCAACAAGAAGAGCGCAGCTAGAAAGAGAGGTATCCAAGGAATGTCAAATAGGGTAGTCGCCTGGCTCGCGATGAAATCGCGCATTCGGCCCACATCGCGTAACGGTTCCGCGTGGCCGGATTGACCGCCCGCGTCAAAGACCGATGCCACCATTTTCTGTTCGACCCAACCGGACACCCGGCCTAGAGCTTGATCTCGGAAATACTCCACCAAAGCTGTTGTCGCCAGGCACAAAAGAGCCAGCGACAAGAGCATTATCAGCGTATGCAGGTTGCCGCTTGGCACAACACGGTCAAGCACGTGCATCATGAACAGCGGTGACACCAAAACCGAAAGGTTTGTGACAAGGCTGAACAGCACAAGCGGCACAGATAGGCCGCGCAACTGGCCAAAAACCTGGCTAGGTCGCGCCATACGACTTCTCCAAAAGGCTAAAAGAGTGGGATTACCGGGTCACAAGATGAAATTGCTTTCGTCGAGATTGTCCGGATCGATTGATTTCAACATGATCTTGTCGCCAGCACCTGACTTATCGATGCCTTCCAAGTTGATCTCTGTCGCCCAACCCCGGTCAATGATCCGATCCTGCAGGTCTTCAAAGCTCATGCCGTAGGCCGACAGGTCGATACGGTCTTCACCGACTTCGAAATCATGGATCGTATCTTTGCCGCCGCCATGGCTGTAGGTGAAGGTATCACTGGCACCATCTTTCCACCATTGGCCGCCCCAAAGATGGTCGTCACCGGCGCCGCCAGTAATGATGTCTTCGCCGGATCCGCCGACAATTTTGTCGTTGCCGGCACCGCCATCCAAAAAGTCGTTACCGCCTTTGCCTTGCATGAAATCTTTACCGGCCCCGCCGTAACCGAAGTCATCGCCTGCGCCCAAATCTATGGTGTCGTTTCCGACGTCTCCGTAAGCGGTGTCAGCTCCTTCACCGCCATAGATTTTGTCTGCGCCCTCGCCGCCATTTAATACGTCATCGCCAGATCCGCCGTAGAGTTTGTCATCGCCACCGCCGCCATCGAGCGTTTCATTCCCGGCACCACCCTTCATGAAATCTGCGCCGTCGCCACCGTACATGGCGTCATCCCCGTCGCCGCCTTCCATATGGTCGTTGCCCAGGCCGCCGAACATCTCATCATTGCCTTCACCGCCAAAGATTTTGTCGGCACCTTCGTCGCCGTACAGTAGGTCGTCGCCGGTACCACCGTGCAGCACGTCGTCGCCTGCGTTCCCGTGCATTTCGTCGTCACCGGCACCGCCACGTAAGTGGTCGTCACCGCCTTCCGCCGGTACTAGTTCCAGATTCTTGATTTGTACCGTTGCGGTTTGATCCACCTCGGCGAAAGGGTCGACCGCGCGTGGGTCAACTGCTCCGTCGTTTGAACCGGTGGATTGGGATTTAGACATGAATTCGGCGTACGCTGTTCCTTCTTCGAAGTCGTAGTTGATCTGATAGATTGCGCCCGTCGAACCTGTGGAGCCGTCCAGGTCGTGATCGCCTTTGTTAAGGCCAGCATAGAGATTGCCTTCGCCATCCATAAAGATCGCCCCGTAGGCGCCTTTTGGCATACCATCGTGCATGGTGCCGTCGAAAAGTGTGCCAGTCACCGGCATGGACGAGATTTCGGGCGTTCCACTGCCATCAAAGTTCGACACATCAATTTTGTGCAACATGCCGTCACCGCCGTTTTTACCCGGTGGGACCAAAGCGTAAAACGACTGCTCTTCGGCATTGTAAGCGATGTCGTAGGTGTTTCCCTTTAGGAAATCTTTGGGCAGATAGTAACTCTGCGCGATCGGATTTCCGTCTGCGTCCAGGTTGTCGACATCGATCTTAGTTATCCGGTTCACCGACGCCTGAAAGGTCCATAGGTTACCGCTGTCATCAAAGTCACCCACGTAATCCCCGACAGGTGTTTCTCCAACGCGATAGACTTCGCCATGGGCGTCCATCATCACCAGGTCTTTGGTGCTGATGGGATTACCCAGGGCATCCACGCCATTGGATTTGGCAATGCCATAGATCAAGTCATCTTGGACGTTGAACCCGATCGCATTCACCTTAACAGCCGCATCTGCACCCGCGTCTACATATTCGTTGGTGGCCGGATCAAAGACCTTTAGCTGCCCAGAAATCACCTGATAGAGCTTTGCTTGACCGGGCGCAAAGGCGGCCACATCAACCTCCTCGCCACCAATTTCAACAGACTTTGAGTAATTGAAAATTGGATCATCGGTATTGATTTGTGGGCCGGTATCAATCTCTTCTTCCAACGAGACATTACGCAAGGACAATTGCCCCGGCTCTCCGGTGCCGTCGATAGAAATTTGGTGACTTTCAAACGTGCCTGATGTGGTCGTAAGTGTTTGAATTACTTGTCCGTTCCACAGAACCTCAACCGCGCCTTGTGTAACTCCCGCGGGTAGGTTTGCAGCCAAATCGATTGAAAACGTGTACGTTTGTCCTGCTTCAGTTTCGACGCTTTGGGACATCTCCGGCAAGCCAGAATCGGGGTTGGAATGGCCCTCCCAAGCATCGCTTTGTGAGAAATTTGCAAAACTCTGGGCGCCATCAGTTCCAGGCTTTAAGATATTCTCCAGTTTGTCGTCACCGTACACAACATCGTCACCGTCACCGGCATTGATTGTATCAGCGCCAAGACCGCCTTCGGCGTAGTCGTCGCCGTCTTCCAGATTGATCTTGTCACTCCCGATGCCACCAAACGCCGTGTCATCTCCGACCCCGGCATTGATGCGGTCGTCCCCACTACCTGCGTAAAGAGCATCGTTGCCTGCATTGCCGATCAACACGTCGTCGCCAGATCCACCACTAATAACGTCATCAGACCCATCCGCCACCATATAGGGGTCGTCTGCGTTACTGATCCGATCTGCGTGATATACCCATTTCCCGTCCACAAGCTCCCATTCGGTCGAGGCACCTCCACCCACCAAAAGATCATCGCCACCGTGGCCGATAATTTCGTCCTCGCCTGTGCGTCCTTCAAGGCGATCGTCGCCCGACTCCACCTGGTCTTCCACACCATGATCGTTGAGAATTGAGGCGTAGTTGTTTGCACCCACATCGATTGAAAATGTAACCCCTTCGCTCGCGGGCGTGTCAAACGCCAGCTGAACGGTCCCTTCGCCGTAAGAAATACCCTTCGAGGCTTCAGTGCCGTCCGTATTGATTGCCGCCCCAATCCCAGTGGCTGTTGCATGATAGATGGCGCCGTTCAGTGCGGCAACCTCACCATCGGACGACACAAACTCTAAGGTCGGTGGGGTATTTGCGTGAACGTTCCCTGCCCCGCCATCGGACGCCACAAACTGGAACGTCCCGTCTGACAAGTTCGCAAAGTCATTTACTGAAAACCCATCGGCCACCATGAAAAACCCGACTTGTTCACCTGCGGCGACGGAAACGTCTTGGGCAGACTGACCAGCTACCAACTCACCACCAGAACCTGCCGAAGAAGCGTTGTCCCACACAATCTGCACATCGGTGATGGCGCCCGTGTCTGGGTCAACTTTGTATGTCCCAATGGTATTTTTGGCAGACGACTGTTCGTAGTCGAAGGTCATAGACATGTTATGATCTTCGATAATGTTCAACGATTTAGGCGCAAACTCCTGCGTTTCCGCCGTGTCGCCAATCAATACGTCTTTCCCAGCACCGCCCAGGGCGTAGTCGTCACCAGCGCCGGTTTCCACCCAGTCATCACCGCCGCCGGCAGAGACGTTGTCTTTCCCATCGCCAGTTACGATGACATCTTCGTTTTCGGTGCCAGAGACGGTTTGATTATCGGCCATTAAGAGCGCTCCTTAAAACTCATTTGATATTTTCTAGCACCGGCTAGTTTCAAAATTATTTACTTACCTCACGCCGCCACACTATTTTTCAGATAAATCAGGACGCATTGTAGAAAATTTTGATTAACTGCCGTATTAATTAATATTTGTCCAAATTGATGGTTTACTATTTCGTGCACCGTATTTCATAAAAACGAAGGCGCGATAAATAGAATCTCTGATTGGAACGGCACCGCTGAGATCGTATCAATCAAAGCGCGCGTGATGCCAGCACGTCCCAATAGTGTATGGCAGACACCGCATGATCAGCCGTTTTGTGGGCCACAACTTCTCACTCGAATTTCCACGCGTCGTTGGTAAGGGCTGGTCTCCGGAACGTTTTTCAGAAGTTGCCATTCGCCCTGGGAGATCACGCTTTCGACGCGATCAAAGTCTATCATGCTTGAAATTTCTTGCGAAACCGCTTGCGCTCGTTTCATTCCGGTCTCCAGGTTAATCGCCTCAGATCCGGACGCATCCGAATGGCCGATCAACTGGAGGCAGGTCTCTTTTAATGTGGCGGTATTCAAGACCTGAGCAAGTGTACGTAATTGCGCCAGAGCCTGCGCGTCCAAGGCCACACCTCCCGCAGTGAAAAACACGTTGTCTTGCTGTTGCACAGGGGTAATTGCCGTATCGACTTTTTTCTTATTCGATTCGGCTTTTGTTTTCTTCGGAATATTTGGAGCAGCACTTGAATCCGTCGATTTGCAATTAGGTGCAACGACGCCGTACTTACGTTCAATTTCCGCACATTCAGCTGAATTGAGAGCCAAGGCGTCAGATGGATTTATCGCAAAAGCGACGGCCAGTATCGAAGCAAGTTTCCACATTTTTCGTTCCTTTCTTCCCCATGCGTAACCTCACAAAAATAACAATTCATGAATCAAAAAAA
This sequence comes from Pseudomonadota bacterium, assembly GCA_039030095.1. Classification (GTDB taxonomy): domain Bacteria; phylum Pseudomonadota; class Alphaproteobacteria; order Rhodobacterales; family Rhodobacteraceae; genus Amylibacter. The sequence continues at coordinate 18,479 of JBCCET010000048.1, forward strand.
GGGGATTCAGTTTACTAAAAATTATGTCTTGAAGGTGAGTGTCTGGCCGAAGTTGAATTTTCGTTGGGTTGTAAATGTCAGGCTCAGACAGATTGACGTGGGTGGATGCACTAAGGCTAACGGCCGGGTTATCCATGGTCGGTTTACACGCGACTGCCGACCCATCTGGTCAACCTTGGGCGGACTATGTTGTTGGTGAGCGGATAGGCCCTGTGCTGCTGCGTGCAGTCCTTTATGTTGCCCGAACCGAGCTCTTCATCATCATATCAGTTTTTCTTTTGCTGCTGGCTCTGGATCGCCGCCCAAGAAGTTACCCAACGGTAATGAAACAACAAGCCAGCAGGTTGCTGGTTCCTTTTGCATTTTGGACCGTTTTTTATGCGGCCTACGGGCTGATCAAAGCAGCACATTTTGGGTATTTGGATGCAGCGCAAGGTGACCTTTTCAACCCCATAAGCTGGGTCGGATACCTCTTGCTCGGTGATGTGAAGTATCACATGCACTTTATCCCAACTTTGTTTGGGGTGCTCTTATTCTTCCCGCTTTACGTTAAGGCAATGAAGTTCCCTATACTGGGTGTCGGCGTATTGGTCGGGCTGATCATCAAAGCGGAATTAGACGCGTTTATCTATCCAAACCTATGGGGCACGGACGTTCTGCCCTACGCGGTACGCGGTGCGAAAATCCTGACCTATGTGGGGTACGGCATGGTCGCCGGCGCGGCACTTGGACTGTTGAAGCGCACAGGTGCCAAGACCCTGGAACAATGGTTCGCCCCCCTTCTGTATCTCGGCGGAATGCTGTTTATCATCAAACTGATTGGAAGCTATAAGACCATTATTTCAGGCAGTTACCCGTTCGACTATACTGCGGGGTACTGGGCCGACTTCCTGATGCCAGTACTGCTTTTTCTATGCTGCATGTCGCTGTCTATGCGAGATTGGCCGAAGATTTTGACGACCTTGGCACCCTATTCTTTTGGGCTTTATCTTTGCCATCCAATCTTCCTCGACATCGCGGAAGTTGTTTTGCAAGGGCGCGATCTTACGCCAATGGCACAAGTGTCTCTCAAGATCGCCTTCATCGTGCCGTCTACGTCAATTTTTATCTATTTCCTGAAACGATGCGCTCCGCTGGCCTGGACCATAGGCCTGGGACCGTTGCCCGTAATTCCACGCGTCTGGCAGAGAGAATCGGAGACAAGCTGATGTTATTTGAAATTGTCAAAGAGGCCGATACGATCGCTACCATCAGGCTTGTTGGCCCCCTTGTTCATACAGACACGGTGAACCCTCTAAACCAGCTGATGCGTAGGCTTGCCGACAGGGGAATTCGGGGAGTGGCGCTCAACTGTGACAAGGTCCAGCGGGTAAATGCCTCCGGCTTGGCAGGTTTTGCTGACCTTCTCTTGCGCGACCATCCTGTTCAAGTCGCCGTGTTCTCGCTCACCGAAAAGCTAATCAATGCGCTGAACAAACGCGACATGTTATATGCGCTTCCGATCTTTGAGACGGAAGACGATGTTCGCAATTCCCCCGACTTTCAGAGGATTCAGTTGGGGCATACGCGAGCAGTACTTTTGTGCGCTGGCGCTGGAAGCCGCATAGCTCCGTTGTCGCAAATGGTTCCCAAACCGATGCTCGATATATTAGGCAAACCTGTTTTGGCCCATATTTTGGACCATCTCGACCGTTTCGGACTGCGCAGCGTATTGCTCAATCCCGGCCACCTGGCACCCAAAATCCACGACTACTTTCAAGCCAATCCACGCGGCAATCAGACACTATTTTTCTGCAACGAAGGTCGTCAGCAAGGCACTGAGTGGCATCCGCAAGCACTGGGTTCCGCCTCTACATTGCAACGCATGCAACGCGATCACAGCGCCTTTGATCGTGACTTCTTTGTGCTGTGCGGTGATGCATTGGTGGATTTTGACATGACTGCCGCGATGCAAGCCCACCGGGCAACCAGCGCCGACATTACCATTGTGGCCCAACATGTGCCGGAAAGTGAAACCCATAAATACGGCATCATTGAAACGGCGACCGGTACACGCATTACCGGATTTCAGGAAAAACCAAGCCCGGGAACAGCGACATCAAACTTAGCAAACACCGGTATCTACATCTTCAAGCCTGCAGTTCTGGACCTGCTGCCGGAGAAAATCGGCCAGGACATTGCCTCTGACCTGATCCCTCACGTGATAGCGGCAGGTGGCGCAGTTCATGTTCATGCACCCCAGTTTTCATGGGTCGATATCGGTTGTGGGCGCGACTACTTTAACGCCCTCGAAGCTGTGTTTGCAGGCAAAGTTGAACACTTGCGCCCCCAGGGCACTGAAATAAGGCCAGGCGTATGGTGCGACGACTCCGCTTGGGTCAGTCAACGCGCGACGATACACGGCCCCTGCTATTTTGGCCCCCACGCAGAGGTTCAAGCAGGCGCCTATATCGAAGGCCCCGTAAGCGTGGGCGAAGGCTCAATCATATCGGGCAGCTCAGCCGTCCGGCATTCCATTTTGATGCCAGAAACACTTGTCGAACGCAGCGCTATCATCGACGGCCAAATCACCCAGGCCGACTGGTCCATTAGCCACGCACTTGCTGATGGCCGGGCGCAAAAGGCCTTGCCGATGCCAAACGTCTCGGCAGCCAAACGTGTAGTCACCGAACGCATCAGCTTGACCGCTTAGATTGCACGGAACCCCTGGATGAACCTCAACTCCAAGACCTATTTCCTGAACTTCCGGGACCGGCATCCGCCGACGTTTTCAGCCATGTCGGCTGGTCGAACTGCAGTGTGGCACACGCTGGCCGGCGTCACGATTGGCCTTGGCCTTTGGTACTTACATTGGCGATGGACGGCGTCACTGAATGCGGATGCATTAACGTTTTCAATCGCTGTGGCCAGCGCCGAAACGGCAGCCTTTCTGGGGACATTGCTCTTTTTCTTTGACATCTGGCGTGAACAAGACACTCCGCAATCCCCACCACCAGAACGGCGTGCCGATGCTGGTCTGGACGGAGAAGGGTCGATCAACGTTGATCTTTTCATCACCACCTTTGACGAGGGTGTAGAGGTCGTTGAACCCACAATAAAAGACGCCTTGGATTTAGCGGTCCCCAGCGCCGCGTCACTTAGCATTTTCGTGCTCGACGACGGCCACCAACCTGGAATGCCGGACCTCGCTAAGAGATACGATGTAGAATACCTGGCGCGCAGCACAAACCGGGGTTTCAAGGCCGGGAACTTGCGCAATGCAATCATGCAAACACGTGGTGACTTTGTAGTAATTTGTGACGCAGACACATCCTTATTCCCGAGTTTTCTGGAAAATACGCTTGGGTATTTCCGTGACCCCAAGGTCGCGTGGGTCCAAACCCCCCATTGGTTCTATGATATCCCTGATGTGCAACCATGGAGTTCGGGTTCCTTGGTGCCAAATGGCTGGCTAGGTGCACTGTCTTCACGCATTTTGAGCCTTTTCGCCGGCAAACGAGGTTATGGTGCAGATCCATTTTTGTCTGATCCGACAGTCTTTTTTGACGTAATCCAAAGGCGCCGCAATCGAAACTCCGCCTCTTTTTGCTGCGGTGCAGGGTCGATCCACCGTCGCGAAGCGGTGTTGGCAAACGCACTTGGTCGCCAGGCTAAACACGTACGACAAGTTTTCCCCAAGGGCACCGGACAATCAGGCCGCCATCAACTGCGTGCCTGTGAGCTCCAACCTTTCGCCTACCACGTGTCAGAGGACATCCTGACTTCGATCCATCTACATCGCGAAGGCTGGAAATCGGTCTACCACCCCCAAGTAGAGGCTCGTATGCTGTCGCCTTGGTCGATCAAAGCATGGGCGATGCAGCGCCTGAAATATGCAGGCGGCACTTACGACATAATGATCAACGACAATCCGATCTTTGGGCGCGGAATGTCGATTTGGGCCAGGCTGCACTATGCCGCGACGTTTTGGTCCTACCTGTCAGTGCTATGGTTGCCAATCCTTCTTTTCGCACCGGTTTTGTCCTTGCTGACGGGTTTGGCTCCCGTGGAAGCCTACTCAGCAGAGTTCTTTTGGCATCTATTGCCGTTGCTTTTGGTCAACGAACTGGCACTCCATATAAGTTGCAAAGGGTATGATACCCACGGCGGACGCGCCTTGGCCGCGAGCGCGCTTCCGATCCAATTACGCGCAATTTATCAAGTTCTTCGAGGTGAAAAACCCACGTTCCCAGCAACGCCCAAAGTCCCCGGAAAACGGCGAGAATTGCGCTATGCAAAACCCGCCTTGGTATCTTTATCTATCATGGCTGCTGCGGCAACGTGGGGGAGTTATGCAACCTGGACTGGAATACCAGGCTACAGCCTGTCGCTGCTTGTCGTGAACCTGTTTTGGCTCGCTTGGAACAGTCTGGCGCTTATGCGCGTGGTACAAATGAGCCTGTGGTCACCGCCCAACCTTGCCGGCAGCTACTCGACCCTAATCCCTAGCACAACAAAATCCATCGGAGGCGTCCGTGCCGAACCCAGCTGAACCAGCACATTCGCGTGCACCCTTGTTTTTCTCGTTCGGTCTTATTGCGGCTGCAAGTCTGGCTGTTGGTCTTGACTTCAGTGGGCGCTTCGCATTTCGGTCTGGGCTTGCCGACTTTCACCAAGGCATTCCAGACCCAATCCCTGTCCAATCTCCCACCGCATTGACCGCGAACGATCTGAAGGTGGCAAAAATTGCCTGGGTCTACTTGCGCGATAATATGCGCCAATCAACCGGGCTGGTAGATTCCGTGGCGGGGTATCCGTCGACAACAATGTGGGACCAAGGATCTTATCTCTTGGGACTACAATCTGCTCATCGGCTGAATTTGGTTGAAAGCGAAGAGTTTCATCGACGCATCAACCTGTTGCTAACTTCCCTGCAAAAAATACCGCTTTTTGACAACCGCCTCCCTAACAAGGCTTACGATACCCGTACACTCGACATGACCGACTATCAAAACAACGTTCTGGATCGCGGCCTGGGTTGGTCGGCCATCGACGTTGCCCGTATGTTGCTGGCTCTCAGAGTTTTGGAACGGCACACCCCAGAATATGGGGCCAGGATCCGAAAGATCATCGCTCGATGGTCATTAAACGATCTGGCACAAAACGGCCGAATGTATGGCGTAGACGCAGAAGACGGCCAGTCGGTTCACCTGCAGGAAGGCCGCATCGGGTACGAGCAATATTCAGCCCGCGCCGTTGCTTTATGGGGCGTTGACGTCTCCGACGCGATATCTGCCAAAACGATCCTGGAATGGCGGACTGTTCAAGGCACTCAGGTTGCGGTTGATCTGCGCCGCTCTTCCAGTTTCAATGCGATCACACCAAGTTTGAGCGAACCCTACATGCTTCTCGGTCTGGAGTTGGGCTTCTCCAGCGAAGGACATATCCTCGCCAGCCAGGTCTACCGTGCGCAAGAAGCCCGGTTTGGTAGCACGGGGATTGCAACCATGGTATCAGAAGACCACGTTAACCAAGCTCCGCATTTTCTCTACTCAACCGTCTATGGAAACGGCGAAGACTGGGCAGTCATTACCGAAAGCGGAGAGCATTTTCCCGAGCTTCGAACGACGAGCGTAAAAGCAACGGTGGCCTGGGACGCGCTGTTCGGCACACCGTACACGAAACAGGTTCGCGAAAGCATTCAACACCTAGGATCGGAAAGTAGTGGCTGGTTTGCTGGATACTATGAGGACGACGGCCGACCCAACGACGCCTTAACGCTGAACACAAATGCAATCGTGCTAGAAGCCATTCATTTCAAGGCTTTTGGGCCGCTTTGGCAGGTCAATTAGACCCGCGTAAAATTCTGATAAAATCGACAATGGCACCAGAACTTCACAACCTGATCCATCAGGTAGAAGGTAGTCGGTTTTAGCAACTGACTTTAACTCTGCAAGTCGAGCGAAGGTCTAGGATCAAAGCATCGCAGGAAGAGTTGGGCGACTTTCCGATAACAACGACAATCTCGCCTCCATTTTTCGAATTTCAGGTGACAGTTATTGTCTATGCCGCTGGAATTTTGTCCTTTCGGCAATGGTTAGGCCCACAGACTTTCTAGTTGTGACTCTGTGGGACTTTGCCCTTGTCTGGGCTGTCCGCCGGATAGACGATAGCTATCTATCGCTTCAATAATCTACATCCTAGAACTCTGCGGCAATTGGTAATTTTGCTTCTCGCGAATGGTGCGGCGACACAATGCTAGGGACCTGCGAATGCTCCGCTGATCCCGGCGCTCACTTCAGTTGCTTGGCCCAACCAACTATTGGTAAACGCCCTTTGCCTCTCAGTATGTTGGTCGATTTTCCGATGTTAACCGATCTCAACCGCTTGTTGCTACGCAGCCTTGGACAGGCGGGCGCGCGGTCCATATGCTAGGCATTAAGTTCAATAGCAGTGTATTCAAACCACACGAAAGCCTTTGGTAATACCCAACGCTCCAACGGTTGGTAAACTTCTGCTTTTGTTGTTTTGTGACTTCGGATTGTTACCCAAACTGTTCCGGCACGAAAAGCAGTGTCAAAAAGAGCGGTCAGTCCATCGCCCCTTGATATGGCGGATAGCCGATCACCTGGATCATATGTGGGGTGCCAACCACGTTTAAATCAACCGCGAAGCACTCACCCCAATGACGGCTATGTTCCACAAAAAATGATTCAAATTTCGAGATCGAGCCGTGGTTTCCAGAAAGGTCTGAAGAGTTCAATTTTTGGGCAGCGGTTCATCACCACTTGCAGGCCAGCGTCTTCAGCCAGTTTCGCAGCGGCGTCGTCGTAGACGCCGATCTGCCCCCAAAGCACCCTGGCTCCGATTGCGATGGCTTTTTCGGCAAAACCGTAGAGTTCCTCTTTGGGACGGAATACATCAACCATATCAACTGGTTTGTCGATTTCTTCGAGCGACCGGTAAACCTTTAGCCCGCGGATCTCTGACAGGTTCGGGTTCGGGTTTACAGGCAAGATGTCATAGCCGATTTCGCTCAACTGCCGCAGCACACCGTAGCTGAACTTGGTCTTATCCGCACTGGCACCCACCATTGCGATGGTTTTGACCGAAGCCAGAATGTCAGCCAGATATTTGGGGTCATAATCATAGATGCGGTCGATATCTGCTTCGGGCATTTACGCCTCCTTTGGCGCGGCGATATCCGCTTTCAGCTCGTGGGGTTCGAGGGGTTCCAAAAACGGGTTGCGGTAAAGCTTGTCATGGCTTTCAACACCAATTTCCAAGGTGATATCAGAGGTGGCGCGCGCCACGCACAAGATCACGTACCCGTTGGCAATTTGCCGGTTATTAAGCGCCACCTGGCTGCGCTGGTCCACGGCGCCTTCGGTCAATTTGGCGGCGCATGTGATGCAGCCGCCGTATTTGCACCCGTAGGGCAGATCTACACCCTGTGACTGTAGCGCGGTCAGCAGCGGGCGCCGGGCGTCCACTTCATAGGTGGCGCCGTCGCGGTTGGCGAGTGTCACTGTGTGGGTTGTCATAACCAGATGTCGCTTGTGCAGTCGCCACCGGGGTAGCGGGCCTCATGGCAACGGCTGGGTCCATTGGGTTCCTGGCCAAAGTCGATGATGAAGTCTGGGTTGATCTGCATGCCGCCATTCACCGGGTCGCAGTCGATTTGCACCATGACCCCGCCTTTTTCGCGGATCTCAGGGTAGAACTGATTGTCCCAGGTCGAAAACAAAGACGTGGTCACGTAAAGCCGCTTGCCATCCAGCGACAGTTGGAACATCTGCGGGCCACCGGCCACATCCACGCCATTGACCTGCGGCGCCTTACCCAGAAGCCCCCCCATAAACACTTGCCCGGTCAGCACCGGGTTGTGCGGGTCCGAGATATCGTACTGGCGCATATCCCCATGCAACCAGTTGTTAAGGTAAAGGTATTTGTCGTCCATGGATATCAGGATGGCCGACATCACACCGGGCAAGGGGATCGGCCATTCGGGGTGCATCTCGTTTTCCACGTCGATGACCTTTTCCCAGCGCCACTTGCCCGCGTCGTCTTTCCACCAATGGATCACATTGGTCGACAATGCGGCGCCGCAAAAGCCGTGGGTGCTGTCGGGGTTATGGTGAAACTTGACCTCCAGCGGGATAAGACCGTCTTCTCCTAGGTAAAAGCTTTCCACCGGTTCGCGTTTCTCGAAATCCCAAAAGTGCAGCTCGCGCCCGTATTTCAGATGCCCAACCTCTTCCAGGTCAAACCCCGGCATAAAGGTGTTTGGCGCTGCCCATTCGGAACTGACCATGACGTTATGGCGCGGCTGATACCAGAAATCATAGCCAAATTTGATGTCACCCATGGAGTTTTCCCAGCGCCCCACGATGTTGAATTCTTTGTCCAGGTGAAGGTATCCGCCCGGCGCCTCCCCTTTGGCGTTGCCGAGGAATGAAATGATAATTTCAGAGCCCAGACAATGCACTGTGTGCGGGCCTGAAAGATTAGCTTTCGACTTTATCTCTGCCCCGTCCACAACCTTGTGCAGGCGCGGCGCGCGCGGGTCTGTGGCCGTGTCCACGATATGCAGATTGTTCGACCGAACGCCGGGCAAAATCAGATACTTTCGCGCCATCGAACTGTCATCATGGCAGGAAGAACAAGCGTTCCAGCCCATGTGGTGCAGTTCATCACCGATGCCCGGCATCTCCAGACGATGAATAACCTCACCATATGTGGGGCTGTCAGGATCTACGTCGATTGTCGCAAGATAGTCAGGTTTTTGAATACCGGTCCCGGTGTAGATCGCGATGGTATAAAGCAGCTGTTCCCGAGGCGACTTAATCGCCTCTTGAGGAGACGAATATCCAGGTCCGCAACATTCCATGACTTAAGCTCCCATCCGGTCCGCTATTGATACGACACGTTGCATATCCGGCAAGACCGATTTTCGGTTAGTTTTCCGACAATAACAACCGGGCCCGCGTGAGCTTAATCAATCTCTGCACCGATCCAGAGCAACTGCAACCTCGTCAAACGGCGCGAAGAAGAGACACGCCCAACCGTCTAAAATCGGTAGAACTGACAACAAAACCACGCTCAATTTGAACGGCCCAAGTCCAGGCCAAAGGTCTTTCTGTCTTTTGGCAGTTGCCTTTTGAAAGAAACGCGTCAAATATTTCGACAGACAACCCCGGATGAGCACGTCACCCTAGGCAGTCAGAGTGCGCTTTATCCAACGTGGTGACACGGGAAAGGCGTATGGAACTTCAAGAAACCCGACAGATAAATGCCACCGTCGATCAGATATGGTCGTCGCTGACTGACGTTGATGTGCTGCGCCAATGTGTGCCCGGCTGCACCGAGATGACCGGCTCTGTAGAAGAAGGTTTTGAAGCGACCGTGGTGCAACGGGTGGGGCCGGTGAAGGCCAAATTCAAAGGTCGCGTCATATTTTCAGATATGGACAAGCCCAAAAGCCTGAGGATTTCAGGCGAAGGTTCAGGCGGCGTCGCGGGCTTCGCCAACGGTGGCGCCGCTGTGACGTTGACGCCCAACGGCGACGAGACCGAGCTTGCGTACGAAGTAAACGCCAAAGTGGGTGGAAAGCTTGCCCAGCTAGGATCGCGCATCATCAACGCATTTGCCCGCAAAATGGCGGGGCAGTTTTTCAAACGTTTACAAGGCGTTCTTGAAGCGGATCAAGCGGAGGCCCGCGAACAAACATAAAATTGCGTAACGAGTGATCATAAGTCAGTAGCCATGGGAGGATAGCAATGACTGAAATATCAATGAGTGTTAACGGCAAGGCGGTGAGCGCCGACATGCCCGACAACACGCTGCTCGTAGACTACATTCGCCAGGGTCAGGGTCTGACCGGCACCCACGTGGGCTGCGACACCAGCCAATGCGGCGCTTGCGTCGTTCACGTGAATGGCAAGGCTATGAAATCCTGCACTATGCTGGCTGCTGCGGCTGACGGCGCTGAAATCACCACCATCGAAGGGCTGGCCAACGGGGCTTTGCATCCGATGCAGGAAGCATTCCGTGACAACCACGGCCTGCAATGCGGCTTTTGCACGCCGGGCATGATCATGACCGCCACAGATATGGTCGCGCGCTATCAGGAAAGCGGAAAGACGCTCGACGAAGAGGCGATCCGGCATGAGCTGGAAGGCAATATCTGTCGCTGCACTGGCTACCACAACATCGTCAAAGCCATTGCAGATGGCGCGGCGAACATGAATTCGGGGAGCTGACAGGATGAGTGAACAAGGAATTGGAGCCCGCGTAAAACGGGTCGAAGACAAACGTTTCATCACCGGCGCTGGCCGCTACACCGACGACATCGTGGAGCCGAACCAGGCTTATGCCGCTTTCGTCCGGTCCCCCCATGCCCACGCAGAGGTGAATGGCATAGACATCGCCGAGGCCAAAGACATGGATGGCGTGATCGAGATCCTGAATGGTGAGCAACTCACCGGCGACGGCATCGGCAATATCATCTGCGGCTGGGGCATTACCTCCAAAGATGGCTCCCCCATGAACATGGGTGGCTGGTCCGCTCTTGCCACTTCCAAAGTGCGCTATGTGGGGGACGCTGTGGCTGTGGTCATCGCAGAAACACAGCAACAGGCCCGCGACGCGGCGGAAGCGGTGGAAGTGGACTACAACGTCCTGCCTGCCGTATCTCAGTCGCTGGCCGCTTTGGCTGATGGCGCGCCGCAGATCCACGAAAACGCACCGGGCAACCTGATCTACGATTGGGAAATCGGCGAAAAGGCCCCGACAGAAGCCGCGCTTGCAGGTGCCGCGCATGTGACGCGGATGGACATCACCAACAACCGCCTGTCGCCCAACCCGATGGAACCCCGCGTGGCCGTGGCCACCTATAAGCCATCGGACGAACACTACACGCTCTACACCACCTCCCAGAACCCGCA
>JBCCET010000049.1:0-29113 GCA_039030095.1 Pseudomonadota bacterium
CCACTTCCTTTGCGAAGGTGCTCGACTTCCTTTTTGAAAGAGCGTTCAGCCATTTCCTTGCTTTCGTCTTTAAGTTTCTCGGGTCAGATTTCGTGCTTTCGCACGTTGATCAGCATTTTCTTCAGAGTTCTCAGGAAAACGGCGCGGTCTTCCATTTCGACACCCTGGAACATTTTCTCGTAGGCCGCTGCCATGCTGGGCCAAAACCGTTCAAAGGCCGTTCGCCCCACTTCGGTCAGAAAAATGCGGGTGGCGCGCGTGTCTTTTTCGTCTGTTTCCCGGCGGATCATGCCATCCTTTTCCAAGGCATCCAGTGATCGGCTCAGCGTTGATTGTTCCACGACTGCAAAGACTGACAACTCGCGGATCATCGGGCCATTCACGATAGATAGAACAGCCATGGTGCGCATCTTGGCCGTTGTCAGACCCAGCTTCATGATATCGTCACGAAGCGATGCATTGTAGCGCCCCATGATCCGGTTCATCAGATAGGGTTCGAAGTTTTCCAACCCGATACTGCCCAAGTGGACACCTGTGTGAGATCGAGCCGAAAAACCGCTTTCGTCGTTCATGCCCCCAGTTCCTTTGCTACGTTGAAGCCTGAGCCCCCACCCAGTCCCGGACCGGGATGTGTGGACGCGCCGATATGGTGAAGGTTCCGGATCCCGGTTGTGGCATTGACTGAGCCAACGAATGGGCGCCACAAAAAGAACTGGTCAATCGAGCAAGCCCCACCGTAGGGGTCCCCGCCCACGAGGTTGACGTTCAATGCCTCCAGATCAGCGGGGGAATAAGCCTTCCGATCAAGCTTGATCTCATCGAAATTCAAGATGTGGCGCCTGAGCTGTTCCTCCAGTCGGTCAGCAAAGGCTTCGCGTGTGGCCTCCGACCAGGTGCCGTCGGTTTCAATCTCTTGGCTAGCATCACCTTTCACAACCCTCGGTGCATCCGGAATTTGCAGCCAGAGGATCGACTTCCCCGCCGGGCAACGGGATGGATCAAGCTGTGATGGCTGACCAACACATATCGTCGGCTCCGCTGGCAATAGGCCGCGTTCTGCCTCATTCGCTGACTTTGACACAGAGTCCACGCCGTCAGCCAGGTGGACCAAGGCGACATTTTCCAACCCGTCCGCCGTCCATTTCGGGATGCCATCCAGCGCATAGTGCAACTGGAAATTTCCGCGTCCGTGGCGATAACGTTGGGATGCTTCTTCTGCCTCAGGCAGGTGGCCTTTTAAAAGACGGCCATAAAGTTGCCCTGGCGCGACAGAGGCCAGAACATTTTTTGCCTCGATCTTTGTTCCATCGGCAAGGATGACACCCTTAGCCGCCCGGTCCGCCACCACGATGCTTTGCACGTCTGCGCCCGTCTTAAATGAGCTGCCTTGAGCTTCGATCAACCCTTTGAACGCGGCAACTGCCTGCGCAGAGCCACCTTTGACAATCGGCGCACCCGCTGCTTCGAGAGCAAAGGCGATAACCTTGCCCATCTGGCCAGAATAAGTGGATTCCGGCGTCAGCCCGGTGTGGAGCGGCCATGGTGCAAAAAGCGCCTGAACGTCGGCAGATTGAAAGTCGTTTTCAAGCCAGCCCCGCGCCGGTTCCAGCGCTTGTCCGAACCAGGATTTGAGGCCTATTAGCCTTTTCTTGCGCCACTGACCAAACAGCAGCTTGGCCATCTGCCAGGACCAAAGTCGTCCGCCAAGAAGCGAGAAAAGGAAATCTGCGTCCCCACCAATTCCGCCAACGACGCGTGAATGGGCATCACCATCACCTTTGGCGCGGGCGTTGAACGCGGCGACATTAGCCGCATGGTCCATACCCATCACCAGCGCAGACCCATCCGGGCGGACGACCGCCGTGGGCTTATCTGTGTGGCAAAATTCCAATCCGTGCTGCCCCAAGTCCTCCGCCAGTTCTGCAAATGCGGGTGACGTCAGGAACAACACAAAAGTTGTCGCCATGATGTCGTGGTGAAACCCCGGAAGGGTGATTTCATCGGTTTTCAAGCACCCGCCAAGCCTGTCTTCCCGTTCCAGAACCAGTACGCTGTCACCTTTTCGAGACAGCAAAGCCGCAGCGACCAGTGAATTGATTCCGGAACCGATGATGACGTGATCAACGGGTGCCATGTGTACCTCAGCCTTTAGGGACGAGAGCCAGGGCACGGATCGGGCTGCCCGTGCCGTTTTCGATCTTCAGCGGGGCTGCGATCAGCACGGCGCCTTTGGGCGGCAATTTGCCCAGGTTCGCCAGAGAGGCCAGGCCAAAGCGGCCGTTCAGGTGCAGCAAGTTGTGGGCCGGATACATCGGCTCCATCCCGCCTGCACAGCCTGCATCGGTGCCGATACATTGGGTGCCCCAGCCGGTGATGCCTTTGTCGATCAGGTATTGAATGGCTTCTGCTGTCGGCCCGGGTGAGTGCGGAGCATCATCGTAGAAGTTCAAAAACGCGCCCGCATCTCCCGCGCGACTGTCCCAATCGGTGCGCATAACGACCCATTCGCCTTCCTGGATTTCGCCATGCTCGGCTTCCCAGGCTTTGATATGATCAACGGTCAGCAGGAAATCAGGATCTTCGGCGGATTCTTTTGAACAGTCGATGCAGTTTACAGGTGCGACAACCTTCTGAACGTCCAGCGTATCGGTGGCATTGTCTGGCAGATCCTTGCCAGTAAACCAGTGCTTCGGCGTGTCAAAGTGGGTGCCGGAATGCTCACCAAGCTTCAGCCAGTTCCATGCGCAAACAGGGCCATCATCATCATACTCGGAGATCTTGTGGATCTCGACTTGCGGTGTGTTCTTGAACGGCGGCGGCAATTGAATGAGCGGCGTGTTCGGGCCCAGAACACCGGTGCAGTCGATGACTTCGACATCACTGCTAAGCAGCGCGGCGCCCAGTTCCAGTAGGACATTGGTCACGTGATTTCTCCCTGTTGTGCGGTATTCGAATCCAGTATCCAAAGGCTGTACAAGAAAACATGCAAACGCAAGTAAATTTTGCAAATCCGTTGAATATCAATAGTCTATTTCCTATTCTGCATGAATTCTCATATATTCGGCCTTTCATGCCCCCCGGTTCATGGTCAAAAAACCTGTCGATACCCGTATTTCGAAACAAGCACGCAGTATCTGGATCAGCGGTGCAATTTTCGGATGGCGGCTATCTGGCGACGGGCACATTCATCATGGAAGCAACGACAACGATTGCTTTTGCCACCGCGCAAAATCACGTAAGCCTAGCGAATGCGGTGTAAGGAATTAACCAATGACAAGCCAAAACAATGTCAGGGATCTGAGAACCGCGTTTGGAAAATTCACCACGGGCGTAACCGTAATAACGGCAGATAGCGGTGAAGAGGTTCATGGCATGACTGCAAACTCGTTCTCATCGGTTTCAATGGATCCACCAATGCTTTTGGTGTGCGTGGCCAATAAGGCCAAAGCGCTGGGTGTTATTGTCGGCTCGAAGGGGTTTGGTGTGTCGGTTTTGGCTGAACATCAAAGATCCGTCTCCAACCACTTCGCCGGCAAGCCGGAATTTGATGAGGTGATCTTTGCGAGCCTTGGCGGGATGCCAACAATAAAGGGCGCTATTGCCCAGTTTGGATGCGAACTGGAAGAAGCGCATCCGGCCGGGGATCACACGATCCTTGTGGGAAGGATTACGGCCTACAGCCACTGCGATGATCGTCCCCTGCTGTTTAGCGCCGGAAATTACTGCGCGCTGGAGCAAGTCGGATAGAGAGGCCTCGCCGATTTTCTTTTTTAGGACCCAGCCGCCCTGAGTTCCGAAATCTCCGACCATCGACTGAATACGCAAGCGGTGTACGCAGTATAGGCTTTTGGGTGGCTGTCTCCCGTGCAGTCTAAGCTCTGGCGGGAGCTTTGTTTATGCCAGTTGAGGTGCTTGATGCGAGCGGATGCTAAATATTGACGATGACAATCCTCTTCACCCATTCGATAACTGCATGAACCCGAAATCGACTTGGATCACACTTTAGGGGGCCAGATGACTGACCATACAATCCTGATTGTTGGCACATACGACACCAAAAATGAGGAACTTGAATACCTTGCAGGCGTCATACGCGGGCAGGGTGGTCAAGTGATGACAATGGATGTCAGTGTTCTGGGTGACCCGGAAAAGCCCACCGATATTTCCAAAAATCAGGTGGCAGAGGCGGCCGACAGTTCAATTGCCGACGCGATTGCTGCCAATGATGAGAACATTGCCATGCAGATCATGGCGCGTGGCTCCTCAGCGTTGGCAGCGCATGCCGAGCGTGACGGGAAAATCCACGGGGTTCTGATCCTGGGCGGATCCATGGGGACGGATGTGGCGCTTGATGTCTGCGCGGCACTGCCGGTTGGGGTGCCAAAGTACATTGTCTCGACCGTCAGTTTTTCGGCCATGATCCCACCGGATCGGCTTGCAGCGGACGTGCAGATGATCCTCTGGGCAGGCGGTCTTTACGGGTTGAATTCGATCTGCAAAGCCTCTCTCAGCCAGGCTGCAGGTGCAGTTCTTGGTGCGGCCCGCACGGTTGAACGGCCCGCAAGCCGTAAGCCGCTGATTGGCATGACGTCTTTCGGCAAGACCGTCCTGCGCTACATGGTGCCGTTGAAACCCGCGCTGGAAGAGCGCGGGTTTGAGGTCGCTGTCTTTCACGCCACAGGCATGGGTGGGCGGGCGTTTGAAAGTCTGGCCGCCCAAGGGGCTTTTGCCGCCGTGCTGGATTTTGCCCCCCAGGAGGTCGGCAATCACCTGATGGGATCAACCATCACGGCTGGTGCCGATCGCATGACGTCCGCGGGCAACGGCGGCACGCCGCAGTTGGTCAGTTTCGGCTGTTACGATCTGGTGGACTTTGTGGGCTGGCAAACCGTGCCGGAACGGCTGGCGGGCCAGGAACAGCACGCTCATAACCGCCTGATCAGTTCGGTGATGCTCGACGCGGACCAGCGCCGCGAACTGGCGCGAACCCTGTGTGATAAAATGAGTGCGGCCAAGGGTCCGGTCACTGCATTCCTCCCACTACAAGGGTGCAATGAATGGGACCGACAAGGGGCGCCGCTGCATGACGCAGATGGGCTGGCCGCTTTCATCGACGAAATCCGGGCCCATTGTCCGGCAAACGTGACACTTGTTGAGTTGGGCGCCCACATTAATGACGCGGCCTTTTCTGACGCGGCGCTGAGGCAGGTAGACGCCTGGATCGCAGACGGTACAATCCAACTTTAATAAGAAGCCCCGAACCTTTTGAAAACACGCCGGCGAGAGATTTTGGCCACCAATCGCGTTCAAGCAGCTTAGTCCATAAGGCGTTGCAAAACACCGGTGTACCAAGGCCAGTCTTTTTGAGCAGATCGACGGACCAGCAGGTAAGGCTGACGTTCAAAAGTTGGCGCCTTGGGAACCCGGTGCAATTGGCCTGTGGCGAGGTGTTGAGCCACCAGGCGGGCAGGCAGGTAAGCAGAACCACCCTGCGTCAACACATGAGATAAGGCGAGCTCGCTGCTGCCAAAACTTATCCGCGCCGTGCCCGCGTCGGAATAAGCTGCTGCGTGTTCGCGGGTAAACGCTTGGCCATGTTCCGCAAGCACGTAGCCGGGGTCATTGCGGGCAGGGGCGTTGGGTTCCGACGACACCAGAACGAGCTTGTCCATTGGCAATTCGAGCGTGTCACATCCCTTTGTCTCTACCGGCCAATAGGTCAGGGCTAAATCTATCAGGCCAGTGGCCAACCAATAGGCCAGATCATGTTGCCCACCGTGCCAAGCGGACAGGGCCAGGTTGGGTTGCGTGTCTTGCAGGTCAGTGAACACCATCGCGCCCAAACCCGGCCATAAATCCGGGTGGCTGCCAATGTTGCAAACCGCCTCGGTCGGGCCGGGCAGGGCGGTTTCCTGCCGCGCCTGACGCCACAGATCAGAGATAGTGTCGGCGTACTTACGAAACCGCTCCCCCGGGCCGGTCAGGGTCACACCGGATTTCTGCCGGTTCAGTAACCTTTGGCCCAACTCAGCTTCCAACGATTGCAGTCTCGCCGTGACAGTGGACTGGGTCACGTTCAACTGCGCCGATGCACGTGCCAAACTGCCGTTTTCAACTATGGCTAAGAAGGTCCGTAGTTCGGTTAGATTCATGGCATACTCTCAGTTCGAATATTTTGAATTTATAATGCATATATATTCGTTTTTCAAAATCGAATTGCAGCGTTAGGATCAAACCAACGGAGGAGCGTTGCATGAGTGAATTTGCAGACAGAGACGCATTCATCCGCGCCATGCGCGGAGTAGCGGCAAGCGTGACTGTAGTCACAACCAAAGGGGCGGCTGGTAAGTTTGGGGCCACGGTATCAAGTTTTTGCTCGGTGTCAGCCGACCCGCCCATGGTGCTGGTTTGCCTCAACGCGGCATCGCGCATCGCCAAGGAGGTTGAAAAGAACGGGCGCTTTTGCGTCAACATCCTACCGCATGGCGCAACGGCCTTGGCAGATCGCTTTGCTGGGCGTGACGATGACGTCCTGACCAATCGGTTCACGGACGTTCAGTTGCAAGACGAAGACGGAGTGGGCTTGGCAGGCGCTACGGTGCTGCGCTGTTCCATTGACAGCGTTCAGCGGGCCGCGACCCACCTTGTGTGTATAGGCAATGTGGATGAGGTCGTGGGCGCAAGCGAGGACCCACTGACATGGTATGACGGAGCCTACCACCGGGTGATCCCGTTAAGAAGGGCTAGCTGATGTCGGACCTTGAACACTTTTCTATGCTGATCGACGGGGAATGGGTGCCGGCAAGTGATGGTAAGACATTTACCAGCTTTGACCCGTCCACGGGTGAGGATTGGGCTGTGGTGCCGGAAGCCACAGAGGCCGATGTGGACCGCGCCGTGCGCGCGGCCGCTGCCGCCATGGACGGCCCATGGGGGGGTATGACCCCCACAGAGCGGGGCAAAGCGCTGAGCCGTTTGGCTGTGCTGATGGCGGAACATTCCGAAGAACTGGGCGGTCTGGAAACCCGTGACACGGGCAAGATGTATTCTGAAACCGCTTGGCAGGCGAAATATATTGCTGAGTATTTGCAGTTCTACGCCGGTGCGGCAGACAAGATCAGCGGCGATACGTTGCCAATCGACAAGCCAGACATGTTTGTTTTCACCGAACGCGAACCCGTGGGTGTCGTGGCTGCGGTGATCCCATGGAACAGCCAGATGTTTTTGACGGCCGTGAAGCTCGGCCCTGCGCTGGCTGCGGGAAATGCGATTGTTCTGAAGGCCAGCGAACAAGCCAGCGCGCCCTTGTTGGCTTTTGGCAAACTGATTGCTGAGGCAGGCATCCCCGATGGCGTAGTTAACATTGTTACCGGCGGTGCGGAGCCTTGCGGGCGGGCCCTGACCAGCCATCCGCTGGTGGCCAAAATAGCCTTCACGGGTGGGCCCATAGCTGCCCGCCATATCGTGCGCAATTCGGCTGAGAACTTCGCCAAGGTTAGCCTGGAATTGGGGGGTAAATCCCCATTCATTGTCTTTGATGACGCGAACATCGAAAGCGCCGTAAATGCTAGCGTCGCGGGCATCTTCGGCGCGTCAGGGCAAAGCTGCGTGGCAGGATCGCGACTCTATCTTCAAGAAAACATCGCCGATGAGTTTTTAGAACGAATGGTCCAGATCGCGGAGGGCATCCAGATTGGCGACCCGCAGGCGGCAGAAACCCAGATGGGGCCACTGTGTACCCAAGGGCAGATCGACCACGTGGCCAACCAAGTGGCGCTTGCACAGAAACAGGGCGGTAAAGTTCTGACAGGTGGTGCGCGGGTGGATCGGCCCGGACTGTTTTGGCAACCGACAATTGTGGAATGCCCTCGCCAGGATCTCGACATCGTGGATACGGAGCTTTTTGGTCCCGTACTGGCGGTGCAACGCTTCAAAGATGAGGCAGAGGTCTTGGAACTGGCAAATGACACCCAGCACGGTCTGGCGGCAGGTATTTTCACCCGCGACAGTGCGCGGTCTGTGCGGATGGCTAAGGCCGTGAAGGCCGGGATCGTGTGGGTCAACACTTACCGGGTTATCTCACCTATCGCTGAATTTGGCGGGCAGAAAACCTCCGGCTACGGACGCGAAAGCGGGTTCCAGGCGCTGTGGGACTACACCCGACCGAAAACCGTTTGGATGAACCTGTCGGATGAACCGATGGCCAACCCCTTCAAGATGAGGTGACGCGAGATGAAGTTTCACATAGCCATCAACCTTGAACGCATGACTGCCGACGCGGATATGCGCGCCGTGCGCGACCACACCATCGACATGGTGAAAATGGCCGATGCCGCCGGGTTTGAGGTTGCTTGGGCCGCCGAACACCACGCGCTAGAGATGACAATTGCACCCAATCCGTTCCAGATCATGACCTGGTGGGCAGATCACACGGAAAACATCCGGCTGGGCTGCGGGGTAGCAAACGCCAGCTATTGGCATCCGATCAACATCGCCGGAGAGGCCGCAATGGTCGACCTGATTTCCGGCGGACGGCTGGAGATGGGCCTTGGCTCCGGAGCCTATCAGCGCGAATTCGACCGCATGCGCCCCGGGCTAAAGCAAACCGACGGTTGGCGCTATTTGCAGGAAATGCTGCCGCTGGTCCGCGAGCTGTGGAAGGGCGATGTGGCTCATGACGGCGAGTTTTGGCAGTTCCCAACCTCAACGTCTTGTCCCAAGCCGCTGCAAAAAGAGGTGCCAATGTGGGCCGCTGCGCGGTCACCCATCACCTTTGACTATGCCGTGGCAAACGATTGCAACATCATGTCCTGGCCGCTGACCTTGCCAATGAGTGAGGCAGAGAAATACCGCGGGCAGCTGGACGACGCGATTGAAAAGGCAGGCGGTACATGGGACGGGCGCTTTGTAATGATGCGCCATGCGGCAGTTTATGAATCTGAGGAGCACCGCGCGGAAGCGCTTGACGCAATCCAGGGCGTGCTTGGCCAGTTCGGCAATCTGATGATGCAAAAGGGAGACGTCCGAAACGGCTTCCCGGATAAAGTCCCGCTCGAAGAGCTGGAGGGCAACGTTCGCGTGGACCGCGATATGCTGGAGGAAAACCTGCTTTTCGGATCCCCGGCCACCGTTATCGAAAAGCTGAAACGCTACGAGGCCATGGGCGTTGACGGTTTCATCTACTACGCCTCAATGGGGCTGGGGTTAGAGGCGCAAAAACGCTCCTTCCAGCTGTTTATCGACAAAGTCATGCCGGAGTTTGCTTAATGCCCGCAGAAATTCGCCGCACCCTAATGCACATCCAGACGACCCATATCTCAGAGGGTCGCGCCGTGTCGGAACCGACAAAACTGATCGCAGCCTTGGCGATCATCAAAAACCCATGGCACGGGCAGGGGTTTGTCGAAGACCTGCGCCCGGCAATCCGCGACGTGGGGCCAGAGGTCGGCAAATTGCTGACAGAAATGCTGCTCGACGTGGCTGGGGACAAAATCGAAGGTTACGGCAAAGCCAGTGTGGTTGGCATGGGCGGCGAGGTTGAACACGCCCAGGCACTGACCCACACGCTATGGTTCGGCAACCAACTGCGCGATGCGCTGGGTGCCAAAACATACCTTGCGTTCACCAACTGCAAAGGCGTTGGTGGACAACCGATCATGATCCCGCTGATGGACATCCACGATCCGGGCCGTCGGTCGCACTATCAGACGATCCACCTCAACATCCCCGATGCTCCGGCGCCGGATGAGGTTGTGATGGCTTTTGGCGCCTCTATTGGCGGCCAGCCTCACCACCGTATCGGCGACCGCTATCAGGATCTGGCTGAGATGGGCCGCGATGCGGAAAACCCCGCCGGTGTCTAAAGCGCCAGACGGTACATGGTTTGAGGTGTCAGGGCCGGAGGGCGCGCCGCTTGTGGTGCTGATCCACGGCCTTGGCCTCACCCACGCCGTCTTTGATGACATGCTGGATGCCTTCGCTGGTTTCCGAGTGCTGACCTATGACCTTTATGGACACGGCGAAAGCGCACCTGCGCCGGCAGAAGTTACATTGACGCTTTTGGCAACTCAGGTCACCGGATTGCTTGAATTTATCGGCGAGAAATCTGCGCATCTGGTGGGCTTTTCCATCGGTGGCATGATTAATCGGCGTGTGGCGCTTGACGTGCCGGGCGCGGTGGCTTCGCTGGTGATCCTGAACTCGCCCCACGACCGTGGGGAGGCAGCGCAAGCCCAAGTGGAAGACCGCGCTAAATCTGTGGGGCAGGGCGGCGCGATGGCAACGATGGATGCGGCGTTAAAACGCTGGTTCACGCCGGGCTATCTGGAAAATGGTGCCGGCCCTGACAAAGTTCGCGCCTGGCGTGGTCTGGTCGATCCTGCAAGTTATGCAGTCAGCGCTTGGGTGCTGGCCCACGGTGTGCGCGAACTCATCGCGCCGAACCCGCCAGTGTCCGCACCAGCCTTAGTAATGACCTGTGAAAACGATAGCGGCTCCACCCCAGCCATGTCTCACGCCATCACGTCAGAAATTGCGGGCGCCCAGTGCCAAATTATCCCTCAGTTGCAACATCTTGGGTTGATGGAAGATCCAGATGCCTTTGCTATCCCCATCCGAAAGTTTCTGGAAAGACACTCATGACCACAACTCAGATGTCAGGCGGCCAAGCCGCAGTTGCCGCGCTGGAAGCGGAAGGTACCGAAGTTGTCTTCGGCCTCATCGGGTCCGCCACGATGGAGCTGTTCGACGCGCTCTATGACGCTGAAAGCATCAAGTTCATCGGCGTGCACGACGAACGCACAGGCGTACACATGGCCGACGCATACGCCCGCGCTTCTGGCAAGCCGGGCGTGATCATAGCGGGTCAAAACGGGCCGGGGGCCACAAATCTGATAACGGGCTTATCGCAGGCAAAAGCCGCTTTTTCGCCTGTGGTGAGCATCGCGGGCCATCTGGCCCAGGGGCACATCTACCGCGATGCGTTCCAGGAAGTGGATCAGCAGGCGCTTTTCACGCCGGTTACCAAAAAAACCTGGACGGCCCCCAGCGCCGACCGAGTGCCCGAACTTATGCGAGAGGCGTTTCGCACGGCAATGGCGCCGCGCCGTGGTCCGGTTCAGCTCAATTTGCCGCGTGATGTGCTTTCTGCCCAAGCCGAGTTTGCGCCTTTGCAGCGACCGGAAACCTACCGAGGCTACAGTCCGGCAGCCGCGGATGCAGCAGCGGTAAAACGTGCGGCAGAAATGCTAGCAGGTGCGGAGCGCCCAGTGATTATCACCGGCGGTGGTATCAAGATGACAGGCGCTGCAAGCGTAGCTGTCGAACTGGCGGAGGCGCTTAATTGCCCAATTGTGACCTCTCCCGGACACGGCGACGCCATTCCCTTTGGACATCCTTTGAACGCGGGTCAAATGGGCCCGCGTGGCAACCCGGTCGCCACACGATTGGCGAAAGAGGCGGATGTTATCCTGGCGTTGGGCACCCGGCTGGGCTTCAATGCCACATTCTACAGCTATGATAATATTAGCAATTCAGCTGATATCATTCAGGTGGAACAGGACCCCACAGCGATCGGGCGTTACTTTCCCGTTGCGCTTGGCATCCTTGCAGATGCGCCAACGGCGGCCCAGCAACTGACATCAGCAGTGAATGTGATCACAGACCGCAAAGCGGCCGATGACTGGGTAACCACGTTCCAGGCAGATCGCGCGGCTCATCTGGCCAATCGGGACGCGGACGCGGTTGAAACCCATCCCATTCAACCCTCCGGCCTTTTCAAATCTTTGCGCGCCGTGCTGCCACATGACGCTGTGATCACGCTCGATGCCGGTACATTGTGTTTGCAAGCCACAGATGCGCTTGATTACCGCAAGCCTCTTAGTCTTTTCTCGCCGCTTGATTTTGGCCTGGTGGGATTTTCCTTTGCGGCAGGCCTGGGGGTAAAACTGGCCATGCCCGACCGCCCCGTGGTCAGCCTGATGGGCGACGGCGGTTTTGGCATGACGGTGTCCGAGCTTTCCACCGCTGTGGATCACGGCATCAATACTGTCACGGTTGTCATGAACAATGGCTGCTGGGGTGCGGAAAAGGCCTACCAGCGGGACTTTTTCCAAGGCCGCTACATCGGCGCCGATGTGTCGAGCCCGCCATTTGACAAATTGGCCGAGCTTTACGGCGCTAAAGGATATCGGGTAGACCGCCTGTCCGACATGGCCCCAACGATGGAGGCAGCACTTGCCTGCGGAAAGCCGGCTGTCATCGACGTGGCGGTGGATCCCAACGCTCTTTATTCCTTCCGCCGCGACAGCTTCAAACACCGGGGTGGCTAATTTTCTCTATTGTGGAAATACTCCGGGGGTGTGGGGGCAGAGCCCCCAACCGGAGCCAAGCGACGCTTAAAGGTGTGCGGGCAAAAGCCCGCTCCGCTTAGCTCAAGACTTGGATTTCAACCCGACGATTTTCGTCGTTGCGCGGATCTTCCGGGAACTTCAGCTGCTCCTCACCCGCACCAACGGCTTTTAGGCGATCAGCCTGGATACCACATTGAGACACCATATAGCGTACCACTTCATCAGCCCGTGAAGTGCTGAGCCGTTTGTTGTAGCTCGCGGATCCCTTGGCGTCAGTATGACCGATGATCTGATAGGTCCCATTGCCTGTGTCCAGGCGAACCGCTTCGCAAAGCGCGTTCAACTGGTTTTTAGACGCTGCTTTCAGTACCGCGCTGTCAAAGTCGAAATAGATCGTCAGATCAATGACATACGCTTCTGCCGGAGTGGCTGATGCAGTTGTGATCGCTGACGCACTATCGTCACCGCCTGAGTTGGATACAGAAGTCGCTGTGGTCGTGCTGACGCTTTCGTCTGTAGAGGCAGTAACAGTGGTTGACCCATCTTCTGTCGGTGTCAAAGCCAGTCCGCTGGGCGCCTCATCTGTGGCCTCTGGGGCCACCGCGATGGCGGTTTCTTCTTCCGAGCCGTCTGCTGGTTTGGATTCGTCAACAAATCCCAGTGTTCGTGTGCGTTGCGCTTTGAGCCGCTTCAGAATGTCTTCAGCGGTCATTTCTTCTGCGATAGCATAAGTGGGGGCCACGGGCAGGGCCAACGCGGTCAAAACAGCAGCGCATGTGGCAAGTCGGTAAATGGTCATGGGTCAATTCTCCCAAAGGACAGTGATTAAGTGCTTTACCCGACCATACGCCGAATGTGCGTCCACCGAAATGTAAAAAAACGTCAATAGTGCTGCGATGTCGGGTCCCGCTGATCAAAAACGGTTGAACGGCAATTCTTCTAACAGACTAAAACAGCGGCCGATAAAGGGCGCGCAATCGCCTGCACGAACAGCGACACTTACGGTTCGGTCTTCAAAAAGCGCCAAATAACCTGGGTCCCTGGCGCATTCAATGTTGCTTTCTGTTGTGCCAAAGCATCCAGATAGGCCCCGTTTGATTCTGCGCGGGGGCGCAAGTTGCCAAACACCGGCTGCTCACTCACGATCGCAACTACAACGTTGATCCCCAACGGTTCAACCACTTTGAAGCCAAGTCGTTCAATGGACGCGTCTTTTATCGGGAAAGCCACGCGCACGTGGCGCTGTCCGTCTTTGACAGTGCCCACTTCTTCCAGGTTGTGTGCGACCCGCGCCTGATGGGGGAGAAGGTGGAAAACTTGCTCAGCCAGATCAGCAAATGCCACCTGGACATAGCCCTTCTTGTCGGCTGGCAAAACCACATCGATGACAGGATTTTCGCCCATGCGGAACGTGTCGTTGCTGACGGTTCCGTCTTTTGTTCCGTAGCCATACTCAATGCTGATGTCGCCACCTTGTACTGTCGGCAGCGCTGCGATGACGTTGCATACACCTGCGTTGACGACGGACATGTCCGCCTCCACAGGCCGCCCCGGCGCGTTTTGGTTGATATAACCCACAATCCGCGTCTGATCGCCTTCTGCAGCCACGTATCCTTTTACGCTGATTGTGTCATTGTCACCGATGCCGCCATTTGTGCCTCCAGACAATTGCACAGGCCCACAGGTTTCAAACGGTTGCAAACCTGCCGACAGGGTTTCAATCGTCAGGCTTGGCGGCGCCACGGCGATCCGGTCAACCAGGTTTAACCCACTACCTTCAATCACTTGCCAAGCAGCTGCCAAAAGGGCTGTCTTTTCAGCTTCATTTGCCGCCTCGGCCAAAAGCACGACATCGTTTGCTTCTGCCGCAACTGTGAAACTGTCAAATTTGGCAAAGAGCATCGCCAGGCCTGCAATACGGGCAGTCCAACCTTCAAAAGGTTCGCCGCGGGCAGGTGTGATGTCTGCCAAAACCGCAAAACTGTCGAGGCCGACTTGAAGGTCCCTTTGCAGGTTCGGCAACAGATCAGCTGACGGCAGGTTACCGATCATGCGCACAGGCTCCCCTACAGCAGTGCGTTCTATGGACAGGCGGAACGGGATGGCCAGCGGCAACTCAGCTGTCGCAGCATCTTTGCTCGACGGCGCTTCGGGGGACGATGTGTCTACACCTGCCGATGTTGTGCCGTCTGTAGAATCTGTGGGCGAGGATGGCGTACTGGGGGTATCGCCCGCGCCGGTATCATCGGTAATCGCGACATTTGGCGCAGTGTCATCGGTGTTTGGATCGTCTGGCGGCGTGTCAGGTTCAGTCGTATTTGTGTCAGGCGTTGTGACAACCGTGTCTGTCGGCTGAGATGGATCTGTCGTCGGATTGTCCCCATTTGGGTCATCTGCAACGATGAATTGGTCTAAAATCCCAGTCCACCAGGCGCCGGCAGCGCCACCACCCAAAAGCAACAGTAGAATAATGACCCAAGCCATGCCGCCAGATTTTTTCTTCGCTGGTTTTTTCGCCGGGGTCATGACCGCGTCAGCAGAATGGGTCGGTGCTGCCGGACGAGGGGCAACCACGGTTTCATCCGGCACCGGAGTAGCTGGCGCGGACTTATATGTGGCGCGTAGGAACGCCAAAGCATCATCTGCGGTTTGCAGGCGATTGACGGCTTCGGGTTCAACAAGTCGGCTGACGAGTTCTTGCAAGGACCCCGTGATGTCAGAGATGTCAGGCTTTTCCGCCTTTGCCTTAACGATTTCCATCATTGAAGAGCCCTGCAACGGGGCCTGACCTCGATAAGCACCCAGCAGAGTCATGCCCAGCGAATACAGGTCAGACCTCGCATCTGCGCGGCCTTCCATCTGTTCGGGGCTTGCGTACTGGTATTTACCCGCAAAACCACCGCCGACAACGGTTTTTGCGCCTTCATTGACATCTTTTGCGATACCAAAATCAATCAGAGTGGCCTGATCTGGATCGCCTTCGCGCAAGATGATGTTGTCGGGGCTCAAGTCACGGTGAAACGCCTTTTTATCGTGGGCTGCCTTCAATCCTTGCAAAACCCTTTCTGCGACGCGCATAAGCACGTTTGCATCAAGGGGACCTTTAGCCTTCATTTCTGCTGCCAGCGAATGGCCGTTGATGAATTCCATCACCAGGAAAAGAAAGCCACCGTGCAGGTCAGTTTCCAACACGTCGTAATAGCGTACCACGGCGGGGTCGATGACCTCGTGCAGGACGCTTGCTTCGCGCTTCATCAGTTCAATGAATTGCTCGTTCTGGGCAAATTCACGTTTGAGTGTCTTAATCGCAATCTCACGACCGGACACCCGGTTCATGGCCCGGTAAACTTCCCCGGTGCCGCCGGATGCAATCAAAGAGGAAATCACATACGTGTTGTTGAGCACGTCGCCCTGGGACAGGATACCGGAGTTCGAGGTGTCTGACATGGGCGTTCGCGAAGCAATCTATTAAAAAAGTTTCAGATTTTCGGGCAGCATGGCTCGTCAACCCGACAGGTTGGCCAGACTTTCGGCCAGCTTGCGCGTATCTGCAATGGTTTTTTGTAAAGCTGCAAGACGTTCTGCGTCTGTGGTGCCGCTAGGTTTCGCATTTATGGCTGCATCAACTTGGGTGGCCATCGCCGGGCTCATCTGATCGCCCACACGTACTTTGGCCAGGACAAGATCGTGTTTTACCTGGGCCAGGGCGTTTTGATGTGCGCTGATTTTTCGGCTTAGCGAATTACGTTCTGCAATCAGTCGGCGCTGCCTTTCTTGCAGGGCAGCAACCCTTTGTTCGCGGGACGCGATGCGCGCGTCATAGGTGCCGTCTTGGATATTCGATATGCCCCGGAAAAATCCACCATAAGCCGGGTCCGAAATATCACCACGCGGGACACAGGCGCATACGGTAAAGACTGCGGGGAGGATCAAAAGGAGGCGCATCAGATTTCCTCCGCAAGGGTGTCGGCTATGGACCGCATTGCAGAAATGCGGACAGCGAGTACTGCATAACGACTGTCTAGCGGGGAATCTGCCGCTTCAGTGCTTGCAGGTACAGCCAGCAGGCTACGTGCTTCGCCAAAGACATTCTGCCGATTTACGGCGGCCTCTACGGCTTTGTTCATCACAGACAAATTGCCTGCGGCTTGTTCACTTGCCCGCCGTACGGCATTAGGGTTTCCGGTTGCTTTGGCGGCCGCCAGTTTGGCCCGCTGCTGGCCTAAAACGGCGCGCATGGTGGCAATCGCGCTTTCGATATCGCGGTTGTTGGCTTCCAGATCTTCAGCCAACTGGTCTAATTGAGCCTCACGTGCGGCGTATTCGGACTGCAACTGCCGGACGTAGGCACCAGACGCGGCGCCGATCACACGTCCTAGCTTAGCACCGGTGAATGCTCCTTGGTATCCGCCGGTCAGGCCCCCAATGACCGCACCCAAGACAAAACCTGCCGATGCCCCTTCACCGACCGTTGCTTGCAACGCTTCGGCCTTGTGACGCAGGGCCTTTTCCTGTGACGTTTCCGGTTCCCAGGAAAACGCCGCTTGGCCGCTACCAGCGTTTGGCGCGCAAGATGGAGCCACCGCCAAGGCGGCGAGGACTGCGATCAGCCTTGGGGCAGAAAATCGGCCAGCCATTGGTAGGTTCCTTTGGTTTCGGGGTTCGTTTCCTGGGCCACATGTTTGAGAAAGAGCCGCGCCCGGTCCGGTGCACCAGTTTCAAGCGATGATGGCGCCGACCGGGTTGCGCCAACACCTAATGTGCGTTCCGTCATGTATTCCGGAAAATCTCTACTGGCACGGTCCATAAGCTCTTCGTAATAGGCTCGGGTTTGGTCAAGTTGGGCCAGAACCTCTGTCTGGGCGCGTTCAATGGCCTTTATGTCTTCGCGGGCCTGATCCAGGATCGGTTGCGCGTTGGGGTCGTCTTTGGCGATTTCTTCGAGTTCGGCAAAAGCATCGCGGGCTACAACCAGGGTTTGATCAATGGATTTCAAAGCCGCGATATCAACGCGGATCTGCTTGCCCACTGACGCGCCCAAGTAAAGTAGCAAACGGCTGGCATCAGCAAAGAGGTTTTCGTTTGTGAGCGCGGCGTTAATGCCCAGGCTATCGCGGTAGGCAGCGGCGGCCAGTTCCAGTTCGTCAAGGGTCGGCTCAAGCGTGCGCGACCGCGATGTGAAGCCCAGCACCGACAGGGCCGACGCGATGCGGGAAGGCTCTTGTGTTAGGTCAAGTTCAGTGGGTTTGGAGGGCGATTGGGTCGCCGCCTGGGCGGCAACATAAGACAGCCGATCTACCCTGTCCTGGGCGAAATCTTTGAACATCCCATTGGGAAATTCCTCAAGGTAGGACCGATACGCCTCGGGCGTCGTTTTGCTGCTGACAACACGCCAAGTGGCGATGTCACGGGCAACCATAGCCTCGCGCCCGGCCGCGTTGAGAGCAGGGTTGAGAGTGTGTTCCCCCAAAAGGCTCTCTTCTACCCACGGCACCTGCGCACCGCGGGTGTTGAGCACGACGTCTTGGCGAACCCGACCGAACATGAGGCGTACATCAAGACCGGGTTCCGCGATGTGTTTTAAAAGTGCCGTGGTAAAGATGGAATTGTCGCCGGTGCCTTCGAAAGCCACGTTTCCCGGATCCGTCGCGTAAGCAATCAGCACTCCGGCACCT
This sequence comes from Pseudomonadota bacterium, assembly GCA_039030095.1. Taxonomy (GTDB): domain Bacteria; phylum Pseudomonadota; class Alphaproteobacteria; order Rhodobacterales; family Rhodobacteraceae; genus Amylibacter. Next base: position 18,026 of record JBCCET010000049.1, read on the forward strand.
GTTGCTGTCCGGGCCAGCCCCGGCCCGCTGGCGGTACCCGCCACATTGAGTGGATTGTCACGGCAAGCGTCCAAAATCACGATGCCAGCTCGGGGACGGGCGCGGGCAAAGACGCCACGGACGGCACTCAATGTCAGTGAAGCATCTTTGACCGCCTTCGAAGACGTGCCGTCGAATTTGGTGCCAAGAAGATAGTTTTCCCCAGCGGCTTGCGAACCATGCCCTGCAAAGAAAAAGAGCCCGAGCTCTGCGCCGTTCAACTGTTTCTCAAACGCCGCCAACGCACGCTCCATATCTTCGCGGCTGGCGTCTTGTGTCGTGATCACGACAAATCCCAAGTTGCCGAGTTTTTTGGCCATGGCGGCCACATCGTTGGTTGGGTTTTTCAAGGATAGCAGTGCGTTGTCATATTGCGAATTTCCAATCAGCAGTGCGACCCGGTCGCTGGCCCAAGTAGGCAGACCGATGACAAAGAGCAGGATTGTTAGGACAAATCGCATCATCAAAACTCATATCCGAAGTTTAGGTTCAGACCCTTCACGCCCTTGTTTGCATGGGTGTAGGTCAAACCGATGCGCACGCTATCCCACGTGACATTATTTTTAGATCCCACGGTTCCGAGCGACAGCGATACGTCGACCCATTCGTCGATGAAAACAGGATCGCCGCCAACCTTGGTGTGGACCACGGAAAATTGCCAATTTGTCGGCAGGCCGTAGAGCTTTGGCTCAAACGGGCCGGTGATTTCTAAACCGTTTTTGTTGATTGTGTTGGTCTGATCGTATGCCGATCCAAAAGTTTTAGAATAGGTCAACGAGTTGCCGATAGTGATCCCATATCCGTTGCGCAGTGGGATTCGATAGTTGGAAATTATGGACGCATTCAACAATTTGGCCGTGACGCGCTGCGTTTTGTTACGTGTGATGCCCAGGCGAAGTTCCGGCGTGACGGTCCAATGATCGTAAACCGGGATCCGTAAACCTGCCCCGAAAGACGCGGATACGTTTTGCACGCCATTGATGGTCTGAATTCCAATCGGCAGGTCCAGTTTCAGTGCCCAACGCGGGTCGTTCAGCGGTATGGAATAGTTTAGTAAAGTGCTGGAGACGGTGGCAGAGAAGCCCGGACCGGTATAACGGCCCGACTTTAATCCGACGCCTAAGTGATTGTAGGCCAACGTGCCTTGGCCTCGACTGCCACCCGTTAGGGGGCTTGGCCCAACTGAGGAGCCGTTTTCGAAACTCGCCGCTGCCATGCGAGACTGCAGGCTAACCGGGCTACCGGCCACGGGGTCATTTGGCGTATTTGCAATTTCTAGCTTTAACCCTTCGGTACTGCCTCGGAAAAGTTCGGTCAAAAATGCGCGCAGTTGAACATCCACTTCAGCGCGATCTTCTCCGAAAAAGCCCGCGATTTCAGTTCCATTTTCTTCAACCACCACTTCCCCGTTAGAGGAGGTAAAATAGCCGATTGTGAGCGACCTAGTGGGAGTGGTGAAGCTAAAAGATGCGGAGGAGCTATCGGTGAATCCGCTAACTAGGTCAGTATAAAGCGGCGTACCCAACTCATTGATCGCGGTTTGGATGGTGTTGAAACTCCGCGTCTCTACCATCTGCGCGTGTACCTGCGATGTGGCAGCCAAAAGTGCCGCCAAAAGCAGGCAAGCAAGCGTTTTGATACCTATCAGGCAGGGCTTCATCTGACTGGTCCCTTAGTACTTTCGGTCGTCGCGCTGATTGGTTGTTATTTTGCTTTAATCAGACCTTGGCGCAACCATTGATCAATTTTTTCTTTAGATACCTGGAAATGCATCGAGTCTTCCCGGCCAAAACCGGCGCCCCAATACCAACCCTCTTTCTTGAAAAAGTCAGCCAGGATAACGAGCCCAAGCTGGGTCTTGCCATCCGTGAAATTGTCGAGCTGTCCGTCAATGTTAAGATCCACCGAAAGCCCGTAGGCATGGGTGGACGGGCGCGCGCCAGTAGTGCCACGAATGTTGCGTACGCACAGGCTGCCAGAGCTGGCAATGCGGCTGTAAAGCTCGGGTTCAAAAATCTTCACGTTGCGAAACACCTGGCGCAAAGACACGATTGCCGGTTCAAGCATGGTCACCCGGATCGGTCCGACGTCCTCAGTCTTTACCAGGTCTTTCAAAAGCGGATTCGTCATAGAATCACAGTTCTGACCGAGAACCTCCCGTGGGAGGCCGAACTTGGAAATCAGGAATTTGGAACTGGAGTTCGTCAACCCCGCGTTCACATTGCGCCGGTCTGCAATCAGCACGACCTGCGCAAAACTGTCCGCCAATGCGTCAGAGGTATCGACCTCATCCTCATCGGCGAAAGTGTTTGCGGTTGCCTGCGCGCCGCCGCCTTCTTCGAGCACGACAACCCGCTGTGTCAGAACATTGAGATCGATCCTCAGATCCTTGTTCTTTTGCTCCAGCTCGGCAAGTTCTTCCTCCAGATCAGAGAGCGACGTGTCATTTTCGTCGACGTCCGCCATCTCCATGGCAAGGTACCATCCGACGGGCGCGCTCAGCAACGCAAGCATCATAAGGATTATGAGGGCGGTCGTTTTCAATTTATATCACCAAAACGAATACTTGTGCGTCCGACTATAGGGGTCAGAAAAACCATCGCGCAAGTCGGCATATTCGACGCCGATCAATCGAGCGCTGTGACTGCTCCGCCCAATGCGTTGATGTCGATCGTCAGGTCGATGTTCTTTTGTTCCAGCGCTTCGATCCGGTTCTTCAGCTCTGCGACTGCAGCGTCGTCTTGTTGCGCCGTTCCGGTCGCGTTGGTTAAATACCAGACAACCGGTGCGGCCAGCGTCACTGTCACCACAAGTATCGCAACCATCGTCAGTTTCATTTCACACCGCCCAAAAAACCGGTTCCACGCGCAGGCCCCACTATAGGAGTGAGGTTTTCGCCTGTGCAAGGCGTCATCTCAGCCCGTTTTCACCCGGTCTTGTGAAAGCTGCGTGAAAATCCGGGGTTGCACCAATTTTTGTTGTCAGTGTGAGGAAAGGCACTTACGAATTACTTCAAGGATAGTAACACAGAGTTGTAAGCGCCTCAAATACGCGGAATTTTCAAGACGCGGGCGTTGAAGCTAGGAGAGAGATTTTGGAACTGGACCCCGAAGATCTGTTGGCTGGATTTGGCGACGACGAACCCGCCGGGCCTGATCTGGAATACGATCCCGAATTTTCGGAGCTGGCGATTGCCGCTACGCCTAAAGGTGAACAGCAGGTCGGCGACAATGTGATTGAAGGCGAAGACGCCGACTTTTCCGAGGTTTTGAAGATCGGGCGCAATCTGCTGGATCGCACCATGGACCTGCGCGTCGCTGTCTATATGGCAGAAGCTGCGCTGAACCGGGAAGGCTTCCCGCTGTTTGCGTCGATTATGCGCTACATCCACGGCACGCTGATGATGCACTGGGATTCTGTGCACCCGCAATTGGATGCCGACGACGACAATGACCCGACCGAACGCATGAATGCGCTGCGTGGTTTGGCAGGCAGCGATACTGTGATCAAGCAATTGCGTCGTGCGGCCCTGTGTGACAGTCGTGGAATTGGCAGCTTCGGTTTGCGCCACCTGGCGGTTGCAAAAGGTGAAATGGCCGCGCCGTCTGACATGGATAGCCCGCCGGACATGGCGCAATTTTCGGCCGCTGTGAAAGACACGCCGGAAGAAACGATGGTGGCGATCCGCGAAGGCATCGCGGATGCGCTGGGCGCAGCCCGCGAGATTGAGAAAATTCTCGACGAGGCCGCGCCAGGCCAGGCGCCCGATTTGACGCCGTTGATCGACGGCCTGAAAGCCGCCGATGCAGCCATCACCGACACGCTTGGGGGTGCGCCGGTCGCTGATCCGGGGGCTGACGAAGACGGCGCCCCAGCGGCGGTGGCTGTTTCAGGCGGCGGCGGTGGCGGGGGTGCAGTTGGCGGCATCGCCAATACCAATGATGTGACACGGGCCCTTGATTTGATTATGGAATACTATGCCCGCCACGAACCATCTTCGCCTGTGCCGCTTTTGTTGGCCCGCGCTAAACGGTTAGTTTCGGCTGACTTCATGACGATCATGAATGACATGGCCCACGGCGGTGTCGAACAAGTAAGGGTTGTCGGCGGCCTGCCGCCAGAGCAAGAAGAGTATTGACGCAAGACCCCTTGCAGGGGCGAATGCATTCATCGAAGTCCGGGGGACGCCCCGGCCAGGGAGAGAAACTGGAAGGAGTTTTCAGACATGGCTGACAGCCAAAAGTTTATTGCAAGAAACCGGGCGCCACGCGTTCAGATTGAATACGATGTAGAGGTCTACGGGGCCGAAAAGAAGATCCAACTGCCCTTTGTTATGGGCGTCATGAGCGACCTGTCCGGCAAATCGGAAGAACCGCTGCCGCCAGTTGCAGACCGCAAATTTCTGGAAATTGACGTCGACAACTTCGACGACCGGATGAAATCCATGAAGCCCCGCGCGGCTTTCACAGTGCCAAACACACTGACTGGCGAAGGTAACGTGGCCGTGGACATAACCTTTGAAAGCATGGACGACTTCAGCCCGGCAGCGATTGCCAGCAAGGTTGAACCACTGGCTAAGCTGCTGGAGGCTCGCACTCAGTTGTCGAATCTTATGACCTACATGGATGGTAAGTCCGGTGCAGAAGATCTGATGGCCAAAATCATTCAGGATCCGAACCTGATGAAAGCGCTGAGCGCGGCACCCAAACCGAAAGCTGAAGATGGGGAGGAAGGCTAATGGCTAAAGCAGAAGCCCAAGTAGAAGGCGAAGCAGGCTCCGCCGTCTTTGCAAACGACGAATTTGCCTCGCTCCTTCAAAAAGAGTTCCGGCCCAAATCTGACGCTGCTAAAACGGCTGTGGAAGAAGCGGTCAAGACGTTGGCTGAGCAAGCGCTGGTAAACACCAGCCTGGTAAGCGACGACGCCCTGCGGTCGATTGAAGCGATTATTGCAGAACTCGACAAAACCCTGACCGCCCAGGTCAATGAGATCATTCACAACGAAGAATTCCAGCAACTGGAAAGCGCCTGGCGCGGTCTGCACTATCTGGTGAACAACACCGAGACTGACGAGCAGCTGAAAATCCGCGTGATGAACATCTCGAAAAAGGATCTCGGCAAGACCTTGAAAAAGTTCAAGGGTGCCGCCTGGGACCAGTCACCGCTCTTCAAGAAGATGTACGAAGAAGAATACGGCCAGTTCGGGGGCGAGCCTTACGGCTGTCTGTTGGGCGACTATCACTTCGATCACAGCCCACCCGATGTGCAGCTTTTGGGTGAAATGGCCAAAGTGGCCGCTGCAGCCCACGCGCCATTCCTGTGCGGTGCTGAACCCAGCCTGATGCAGATGGACAGCTGGGGTGAGTTGGCAAACCCACGCGATCTGACCAAGATCTTCTCGACGCCCGAATATGCGTCCTGGCGGTCCCTGCGCGAAAGCGAAGACAGCATGTACCTCGGCCTGGCGATGCCACGCTTTCTGGGCCGTCTGCCTTACGGCGAAAAGACCGAACCGGTCGAAGAATTCGCCTTTGAGGAAGACACTGAGGGTGCAACCAGCGACAAGTACAGTTGGGTCAACGCAGCCTACGGCATGGCGACCAACATCACCCGGTCCTTCAAGGAGTACGGTTGGTGCACACGGATCCGTGGTGTTGAAAGCGGCGGCTCGGTTGCCAACCTGCCGGTGCACACATTCCCGTCAGATGACGGCGGCGTGGACATGAAATGCCCGACCGAGATCGCGATTTCGGACCGGCGTGAAGCGGAGCTGGCCAAAAACGGCCTGATGCCGCTGATCCACCGCAAAGGGTCTGACATGGCGGCTTTCATCGGCGCCCAGTCCCTGCACAAACCGGCGGAATACGACGACCCGGATGCCACCGCAAACGCCAACCTCGGCGCGCGCCTGCCATACCTGTTCTCCACATGTCGCTTCGCCCACTACCTGAAGTGCATCGTGCGCGACAAAGTGGGTAGCTTCAAAGAGCGCGGCGAAATGGAGCGCTGGTTGCAGGACTGGATCGGCAACTACGTCGACATGACCCCCGACATCTCGTCTGAGGCCGTAAAAGCGGAACGCCCGCTGGCCGCAGCAGAGGTTGTGGTTGAAGAAGTGGAGGGCAACCCGGGCTACTACAGCTCCAAGTTCTTCCTGCGTCCGCACTACCAGCTGGAAGGGCTCAGCGTTTCGCTGCGGCTTGTCTCCAAGCTGCCGTCCGAGAAAGGCGGCTGACGCAAACTAATTTCCCCGGCCGGCAGTTCGGCCGGGGCCTAAACCAGAGAGTAACAGTCAATTCTTAGGAGGAAACAAAATGATTGACGCATATGGATGGTTCAAAGGCGGCAACCCTACGATCAAAGGGGAAACCAACGACAAGCAAGCCAAAGAAAAAGACGGCTTCGACATTCTCGAATTTGGCTTCGGCGTAGAGAACATCGTGAACGTGGGATCGTCCTCCGGCGGTCTGGGTTCCGGTCGTGCCGTGCTCGAAAAGCTGACAATTTCCAAGTTCACCGACACAGCGACCTGCGACATGGTGAAAGCCGCCTGTACCGGTGCGCACATCCCTGAATTCCACCTGTCGATCCGCAAAGGCGGTGCTGACGCGGCCACATCAGGCGGCGAATTTGTCCACGTCCAGATGAACAACGTGGTCATCGAAAGCGTGAAATGGGCCGGTGCTGACGGCGACGAAGCATTCAAGGACGAAGTTGTCCTGGCCTACGCTTCGATCGAGCTGAAGTACAAGAAGCAGGGCTTCGACGGCAAACTCACCGACGCTGGCAAGTTCCAGTGGAGCCAGACACAGAACGAAGCCGTTCTGAGCTAATCCAATCCAAGCCCCGGCCAGGCAACGTCTGGCCGGGGTATTCCATTTGGCTGCGGGGTGCTTTGCGCCGTCGCGGCCTTAACGTGCGAGTGGCCCTATGAGCGATGCTGTTGAACATTTGAAAGCCGGCAATCTGGATGAAACCTACGCCGCACTGACAGCCGAGGTGCGCAAGAAACCGGCGGACGCAAAGCTGCGGGTGTTTTTGTTCCAATTCCTGTGCATCCGTGGCGAATGGGACCGGGCGCTGACCCAGTTAAAGGTCTGCGGCGAGATGGATCCGTCAACCTTGCCGATGGTGCAAAGCTATCGCGAGGCGATCGGTTGCGAACTTGTGCGTGAAAAGGTCTTCGCTGGTGAAACCGCACCGCTGATTTTCGGGGAACCTGCTGAATGGGTCGCGCTGATGGTGCAAGCTGTTCAGGCTCTTGCCCAAGGCAACCCGGAGGCCGCGGCGGAAGTGCGCGCCAAAGCTTTTGAAGACGCGCCTGCGATCAGCGGCAGTGTAGACGGCAAAGACTTCGATTGGATTGCCGACGCCGACATGCGGCTTGGCCCGATCCTGGAAGTGATTGTGAACGGCAAATACTACTGGGCTCCGTTTGCATCCATGTCTGCGTTGATGTTCGAGGAGCCGACAGATCTGCGCGACCGGGTGTGGACGCCGGTGGAAATCACTACGGCCAATGGCGGTCAAGTTGTTGGCTTTGTGCCGACCCGCTATCCTGGTGCGCCGCAAACTGGCCGACCCAGCATCATGTTGGCGTCAGAGACAGATTGGCAGGATGCCGGGGGTGAGACCTTTGTTGGCTTGGGCCAGCGGCTTTTGACCACTCCTGATGCTGACCTGCCGATCATGGACACACGGTTGGTCAAACTAAACGTGGAAGCAGCACCGGAAGAAGACGGGGAGGCCGATGGCGCGGGATGAGCTGTCTGACCGGGAACGGTTGCAACCCTCCCTCCTGGACCGGCTGACCGACAACAGCCCCGGCACAAAAAAGGATTCCGCGTCGGAGCGCTACATTGATGTGCGCCGTTTGCGAGACATTATCCTGCGTGACCTGGCCTGGCTGCTGAACACGTCCAATAACGAAGATCTTATTCCGGCCGAAGAATATCCATATGCCAGTAAATCCACGCTCAACTACGGGATTAGCGACATCGCCGGGCGCAAAGTGGCTTTGACCGATGCGGCAAAACTGGAATCCGCAATCCAAGACGCTGTTTACGCGTTGGAGCCGCGCATTATTCCTGGCACCCTTGACGTGCGCACCGCTGGCGATGGCGAAAGTAACCAAGCGCAAATCCTGATGGACATTCGCGGCGAACTTTGGGCTACTCCTGTCCCGCTGGAACTGCATTTGCGCACCAAACTCAACGTCACTGACGGTGAAATAGAGATCGACAAGGTGCGCTGATGGATACCCGGCTTCTCAAACACTATGAAACCGAACTTGGGTTCATCCGCGAGATGGGCGCCGAGTTTGCCGAAGCATATCCAAAAATTGCCAGCCGATTGGGCATGGATGGGATCGAAATCGACGATCCATACGTGGAGCGTTTGGTGGAAAGTTACGCCTTTCTGACCAGCCGCATCCAGCTGGAGCTGGAGATGCGATATCCCCAGTTCACCCAACACATGCTGGAGATTATCTATCCCCACTACTTGGCACCTGTGCCGGCGATGACCATTGCCCAGTTTGTGCCGGAAGCAGGGCTCGACAAAGTCTACACGGTGGAACGCGGCACGCGGATGCGCACGCCGCTTTATGAGGGTGACCAGACGGCTTGCGAGTTTCGGACGTCCCAGGACGTGGATCTTTGGCCGCTGGAAATATCTGAGGCACAGTATTTTGCCTCCCGCGGGGAGGTGGTTGCCGCCGGATTCGGTGACGGAAATTCAGCGCGTGCTGCCGTGCGGCTGCGGCTGAAAGGGCCGTCGGGGATGAAGTTCAACAAGTTGAACTTGTCCCACCTGGACCTCTTTTTGCCGGGACAGGATCAGGCTCCGTGGGCGCTCTATGAACATTTGATGGCGGACAGCATTGGCATTCTTGGCCGGTCTGTGAACCGCCGCGACGATTGGCTGGAACGCCCTGCAGCTGCTCGGGTAACGCCACGCGGGTTCGATGCCGAAGATGCGTTGCTGCCGTTTCCGGGCCAGTCGTTTGACGGCTACAGGCTGCTTCAGGAATTTTTTGCCCTGCCGCAGCGGTTTTTCTTTGCCCGGCTTGAAGGTTTGGCCCCGATCATGGCGCGGGCTGACCAGAATAATGAGGTGGATATCTACATCCTGCTCAAAGACGCCCGGCCAGAACTGCAGCAGTCGATCAGCACGGATAACTTCGCGCTTTACTGCACGCCGGTCATCAACTTGCAACAGGTCCGGTGTGACAGGGTTCAGGTGCAACGCAAGGACGCCGATCATTTTGTGGTTGTCGACCGCACGGCACCCATGGACTACGAAATTTACGCCATCGAAAGCGTCGAAGGCATTACAGCAGGCGAAGAAGATGATGTGGCTTTTCGCCCGTTTTATGCAGCCGATGATTTCACCGCTGCGGGCGAAAGCCACGATGCCTATTATGCCGTGCGCCGCCGTATGCGGCAGCGTTCAGAACGACAAAAGCTGAAGGGCACGCGCACCTCTTATCTGGGAACGGACGTGTTCCTTAGTTTGGTGGATCGGACCGAGGCCCCGTATCCGCAAGAATTGGAACAATTGGCGGTCAAGGCGTTGGTTACCAACCGGGATCTGCCGATGTTGGTGCAAACCAAGGGTGGTCTTGACGACTTCGAACCGGCGTCCGGCGGGCCGATCAAGGGGATCAAATCAATGGCGCGGCTATCAGCGCCAAAGCCATCTATGGCGGTGGACGGATCGGCAGCCTGGCGGTTGATTTCCCACCTTAGCCTAAACTACCTAAGCATTGATGACGCTGATCGCGGCGAAGGCGCGTCTGCCATTAAAGAGCTTTTGGGCATCTACACACCCAAAGGCGAGCGTACCCTGCAAAAGCAGTTGGAAGGCATCGTCTCTGTCGAGACCCGCCAAATTGTGCGCCGCATGTCCGATGAGGTTCTGTCCACCGCCGTGCGCGGCTTGGAAGTAACCGTGACCTTTGATGAAAGCTACTTTGAAGGCACAGGCGTCTATTTGCTGGGCGCCGTTTTGGAGGCTTTCTTTGCCAAGTACGTGAGTTTGAACAGTTTTACAGAAACCGTGATCCGTAGCACGGATCGAGGAGAGATCGCCCGATGGAAACCGAGGAGCGGGAGGCGTCGGACGATCTGAGCATCCTTGCCCCGCTCGTCGACGACCCCAGACATTTCAATTTCTTCCAGGCCCTGCGTCTGTTGGAAGCAGCGTACGATGATGCGCCCCGGCTCGGCAATTCTACACGGCCGCGCCAGGACAAGGTGCGCCTGCGTCAAAAAGTGGACATGGCCTTTGCTCCCTCCACAGTGGAAGACTTCAAGCCTAACGATGAAAAGGGTGGCCCAGGGTATCTGTCGTCTTATCTTTTTGGTGTCTTCGGGCCGAATGGTCCGCTGCCACTGCATGTCACGGAGTATGCCCGGGAGCGTGAATACAACGCCCGCGACCGCACCTTTGCGGCGTTTGCGGATATGTTCCACCACCGCCTGATTTCACTGTTTTACCGCGCTTGGGTCAGCTCAGAACCTGCTGCAAGTTTTGATCGGGCTGACGATGACCCGTTTGCGCGGTCCATTGCTGCGTTGTCCGGGATGTCTGGCCCGGCGATGAGAGACCGCGACGCAATGCCAGATCTGGCCAAACTGCGGTTTGCCGGGCGTCTAAGCCAGGGGGCCAAAAACGAAGAAGGCCTGCTGGCCATGATCAGCGCCTTTTTCCGGGTGCCGGTAAAGATCGAAAGCTTCGTGGGATCCTGGCTGGAACTGTCGTCAGATGATCAGTGGCAGTTGGGCAAGCCGGGCGTGGGGCTGGGTCAGGGCACCTCGCTGGGTGCGCGGGTATGGTCTCGTCAGTCGAAGTTCCGCATTTGCATCGGTCCGCTGCCGATGGAGGAGTACAAGCGTTTGCTGCCCGGCGGCGTCAGCCTGTATCGGCTAGCCGCGATTTTGCGCAACTACATCGGTGAGATGCTCGACTGGGACGTGAACCTGGTGCTTGCACCCGGCGAAGCGCCGAAGGCAGAGTTAGGGAAGACCTGCCAGCTGGGATGGACCAC
>JBCCET010000050.1:0-27231 GCA_039030095.1 Pseudomonadota bacterium
ACAAAGGCCTTGGATTTGAAGATGCCATTGTCGGTGTGATGGGACTCCACTGTGATTCCATGTTCTAAAGCCATCCTTTTTTGTATTTGGAAGGGTCCGTCTGGAAATCAATCAGTTTGGTCATAGCTGGCCTATCGGCGGTTGGCAGGTTGATCTGGGTATAGTCTTCGGCGTAGCACCCGTAAACACAATGGTGCAAAATAGATCATTTTTTCAGAATTCAAGTGCCAAATTCTCAGAAATCCAGTTCATGGAATCAATTTTATTGCATTTTAATGCATCTTTTTGGAAGCACTTGGTCCCGTTCAAGTTCCTGCAGTTGAAATACCGCCGTCCAGTCGTACCACAGCACCGTTCAGGAAGGGGTTTTTCAAGATGCTCTCCAACATGTCGGTAAATTGATGGGCTTGCCCTAACTGCCGCTCAAACGGCAGCTCGGCTAACAGGCCTTGGGTCATGATTGGATCTTCACTTTGGCCCAATGGGCTCAAAAACCTGCCCGCTTCAAGGGTCACCATACGAATACCGCGGCTCAGATACTCTGTTGCAGCAAGCTGACCGAGATCGGACACTGCACGACAGGTGGTATCAATGCCCGCACCCAGAGATGTGACGTTCACAATCACCCCGCGCTCGCCATTGGCAAGGCGCGGCAGGTTGGCCATGGCTTGTCCGCCGTACGCCATCAGGTGATAGGCGCCGATCAAGTTGTGTTCCACAGCTTGCCTGAAAGCATCGGCGTGGACGTCCAGATCCGGGTCCAACAGGCGTTGCGGGCCGGGCGTGTGGGCGCAGTTGACGATGATGCGCGGCGCTTGACCAAACCGTGCCATGGCGGCGGTGACGCCCACCGCCACGCTTTCTGCTTCCGCCAGATTGCAAGCTTGCGAATAGCCACTGATCTCTGCCGCCAGATGACGCGCCGTTGCCCCGTCTTGGTCAAGTATCGTGACATCCGCGCCGATATCCGACAGATGCCGCGCAGCCAACGCTCCAAGACCGTGTGCCCCACCGGCAACCAGCGCTGTCTGTTCGTCAATGTCCATGGTCCGTCAGCCGCCCCGGTTGCAAATCTGCTCACCTCAAACCTAGCCCGTTTCGAGGCCAGGCTTAAACGCAGATTTGCAGGAGCGGCGGCTTATCCCGCCAGGCGGGCGGCCCGTTTACGCTCATGTGTATCGAGGTGGCGCTTGCGCAGGCGAATGGCCGAAGGCGTGACCTCTACCAGTTCATCGTCGTCGATGTAGGCAATCGCTTCTTCCAGACTCATGCGAACCGGTGTGGTCAGACGCACCGCCTCGTCAGAGCCGGACGCACGAACGTTGGTCAGCTTTTTACCCTTCAGGGGGTTCACTTCCAAGTCATTGTCCCGGCTGTGTTCGCCAATGATCATGCCTTGGTAAACCTGTTCCTGAGCACCGATGAACATCTTGCCCCGGTCTTCCAGACCCCACAGCGCATAGGCCACCGAAACACCATTTTCCATGGAGATCAGCACCCCGGACCTGCGGCCCGGAATGTGGCCTTTGTGGGGGACCCAGCTGTGGAATACCCGGTTCAGCACGCCTGTGCCACGCGTGTCCGTCAGGAATTCACCGTAGTAACCGATCAGGCCGCGTGACGGGACAAGGGCAATGATGCGTGTCTTGCCGCTGCCGGCGGGTCGCATTTCTGTCATGTCGCCGCGCCGGGGGCCAGTCAGCTTTTCAATCACAGCGCCGGTGTATTCATCATCGACGTCGATTGTGACTTCTTCCATAGGTTCCAACCGGGTGCCGCCGTCGTCCTGGAACAAAACGCGCGGCCGGGAGATGCTTAGCTCAAATCCTTCACGGCGCATGTTTTCGATCAACACGCCCATTTGCAATTCGCCGCGACCGGCCACCTCAAATGCGTCCCCGCTTGGCGTGTCGCTGACCCGGATTGCCACGTTGGTTTCCGCTTCTTTCAACAGGCGTTCGCGGATCACGCGGCTCTGCACCTTTTTGCCGTCGCGCCCGGCCAGCGGGCTGTCGTTGATACCAAAGGTGACGCTGATTGTCGGCGGATCGATCGGTTGCGCGGGAAGTGGTGTGTCGACGGTCAAGGCCGCGATTGTGTCAGCCACCGTTGCCTTCGACATACCAGCCAACGAGACGATGTCCCCGGCAGTTGCCTCGTCAATTTGGGTTTGGGCCAGGCCCCGGAATGCCAGGATTTTGGAGACGCGGAACTGTTCCACGCGCCCGCCTGCCCGGCCGATTGCATGCACGGTTGTTCCCGCCTTTAATCGACCGCTTTCCACCCGGCCGGTCAAGATACGGCCCAGATAAGGGTCCGCGCCGAGCGTCGTTGCCAGCATCGAAAACTCACCGTCCACCGCGTCCTGCTGACGCGGGGTTGGCACGTGACGCACGATCATCTCAAACAAAGCCGTAAGATCAGCACGCGGGCCGTCAAACGCGTCATCCGCCCAACCGTTGCGACCGCTGGCGTAAAGATATGGGAAATCCAGTTGGTCTTCGTCGGCGTCCAACGCCGTAAAAAGGTCAAACACCTCATCCAACGCGCGATCTGGTTCCGCGTCCGGTTTGTCAGCTTTGTTCAGCACCACAATCGGGCGCAGGCCCAGCGCCAGCGCTTTGGAGGTGACAAACTTGGTTTGCGGCATCGGCCCTTCTGCGGCGTCCACCAGCAACACGACGCCGTCGACCATGGACAAGATGCGTTCCACCTCTCCGCCAAAGTCGGCGTGGCCGGGCGTATCCACGATGTTGATCCGCGTGCCCTGCCATTCCACAGACGTGGCCTTGGCCAGAATTGTGATGCCACGTTCGCGTTCGATATCGTTGGAATCGAGTGCCCGCTCAGCCACGTCCTGGCCTTTGCGGAACGCACCCGACTGCTTCAGCAATTCGTCCACAAGCGTGGTTTTACCATGGTCGACATGGGCAATAATGGCGATGTTTCGCAGGTCCATTGGAATGCTCTTTAGGAAGTTTGCGCCGCCTTATCGGCTTCGCCGGCGCTTGACCAGTGGCATACGCAAAAGACGCCGCGTTTTACCAAATTGTGGCGCGGTTACGCGTAATAGCAGCCAACTTGACCAGCCAAGCGTGGGTCGCGGGACCGTATGGTCAGGGGACGATTGCCCAGAACATCCATCACATGGGCTGTAACCTCATCCTGCAGCCGATCCCATGTGTCGCTGGTCCAGGCCGCCAAATGCGGGAAGAGAACCGCGTTGGGCATATCCAAAAGACGGCTCATCGGATGATCCGTCCGCATCAATGGCTCTTGCGAATAAACGTCGAGCCCGCACCCCGCGATGCCCCTTGTTTCCAACGCGTCCACCAAAGCGGCCTCGTCCACTGTGGCCCCCCGACCGACATTTATCAGGAAAGCCGTGCGCTTCATGGCCGCCAAGATATTGCGGCTGATCAAGCCGTCCGTCTCCGGGTTCAGGGGCACACAGATTGCCAGCGCATCGGCCATCTTCGCCAAGTCCAACAGGTCTTCAACTTTACTGCCCCCTGCCGCCTCAATATCCATCTGGGGAACGTACGGATCATACACGTGGACCTGCATGCCAAAACCTTGGCACATCTGGTTGAGGCGTCGGTTGATATGGCCAAATCCTACCAGTCCGACTGTTTTCCCGAACAGCTCCAAGCCCTTGTTGGCCTCGGTCGGGCCAATCCAGCCGGACGCCGCCATGCCCCCGCTGATTTCCGGGAACTTTTTAAACGCGTTGATCATCAGCAGAAAGGCGCATTCCGCCACGGCGTATTCGGCATAGCCTGGGCAATTTGCAACCCTGACACCCAGCGATTTGGCCGCTTCAAAATCAATCGAGTCGATGCCGGTGCCCATCTTGATCACAGCCTTCAGCGTTGGCTGTCCTGCCGCCAGCACCCGGGCCGTGACCTGCCCGTAAGTGATCATCAAAATCGAGGCACCCTGCACGGCTTCGATCAGCGTTTCTTCCGCTTCATCGTCGGTCACAACCACGTCGCAGCGGGTGCGCAGGGCGGCGAGGCACTTGGGGATCGGGTAGCTGATACCAGACACCGGGTCAGGGTCTTCTGTCCCGGCTTTCACAACAAGAGGTCTAGCCATCCTGTAGCTTTGCCAAGTCTAGCGGGACCGACAACAAACAGCCAAATTCACGAGGGAAGTCAGCACTGACCCGTGCATGCACTGCACCTTGTTTGTCAAAAAACCGCGACATTGGAACCAGCGGTGTGATCGCCTCATGCCAGATGCCCGCGTCAATGCAGATGCCGAAGCTTCCGTCGCAATAAAACGCAACCCAATCGTCGGGCTTCATGTCGTCGCCCGTCTTCGCCAAGGCAGCGATGAACGGGCGGTTGTCGAGCGGATAAAACAACTGCCCCCCGTCCGGGTGATGATTGGCATGCCATATCAACAGGCGCGACCGATCCGGGTCAGGGTTCTTTGGGTCGGCGTCTTCGGGGTTTACGGACCAACCAAGGATGTACTTGTCCTTGACTGCCATGTTTTCCCCAAACAGCACGTCACCTTCCCACCAGAACTCAAAAATACCCTCCATATAGCCGCCTTCGTCCCCGGTGCCAGCATCAACCGGGCGCCAGCCGGTATGCGGCCATTGGGTCACGGGGACCTTGTGGCTGGCAAAGTCCGTAACAAGGCTGCCATAGCCAGCAAAGCTCTCTTCCGTGGCGCGGATCAGCGGCATTTCATAATGCGGTAACCCTTTTGGCACATCGGGGTTCATGTAGTCGAACCGTTGTTCGTTTTGGATGGTCATCGGCGGCTCCGGGTAATGGGGCGAAAACATGTGAGCGGGGCGCGACGCGCGCGGATCATTCCGCCGCAATCCCCAATTCTGCATCCAGGCAGGCGAGCGTAGACAGCATGCCGTCCTTGTCAGCGTAACAGCCCTGCAACCATCGCGACCCGGCGCCAGAATACCCCGTACGGGCATGCAGAACACGGGTGTTATCGACCATGAAACTCTCCCCCGGCTCCAGCTTGAAACGGACCGCCATAGAAGGGTCATCTACGATTTCGGCAAACCGGCGATAGGCCGCATAGTAGGTTTCCATGTGGTCGAAGGGGACGTCCACGATTGGCGCGGTGGAACGGTTGTTAAACCGAATTCCCACCAATTGACCGTCAGGCGACAGCTCAATCATTGGCTTTCGGCTTGACAGATGCACGCCGTTCGACCCGGCATATTCAAATCGCGCGCAGTGCTGGGAAAGCGCCGCAAAGCCATCGGGCATCTCAGCGCGCAGACGCTCCGCCGCGCGGAAACCGTCCACCACCAGCGAGTCACCGCCCTGTGCTGAATTTTCCAAACAATAAAGGATTTGCAGCGTCGGCACGGGATCACGGTAAGGGTTGTCGGTATGCGCCTGAAGACCAAGCCCGGTGTAAGCAAGGTTGACAGGATTGACCTCTGTCCTGACTTCAAAATGGCGGCCATAGTTTGTTTCGCGGATAAATCCGAACATGGCCGTTACATCAAACAGTGCGCCTTCGGTTTCCGGCCCGCCGGTGATCTTCGCGACGCCGCTTTTCTGCATGGCACTTAACCAATCGCGCAGGGCACCGCGATCGGACTTCAGCGCGTCAAATGCAGCTGTGTGAACGCCGCCGGGCAACCCTGCGTCCCAGCTTTCAATACCGCTTGGCAACCAGCCGTTGGGCTCGGGCGGCGAGCCATGCAGATCGTAGGCATGCGCGCGCAGCCATGCCGCATCAAATGTGACTGTCTTTTCTTCTGGCAGAAATGTCAGCGCGACGCTCTGGTCCGACAACTCCGCCGTTGTTACGACGGGGCTTGCAGGGATCTGGTCAAGCGTCACCAGCCGCTGGCCGCTGACCTGATCACGGGTCGTATCATCGAGAGCGTTGTCGCGGAGCCAAAGGGCGTGGAACCGGGCCGACTGGCCATCTGACCAATGCACACGCAAAACGCGTCCGTCTTGCAGAGTTTCAACCGAAGCAATGTCCATAACGCTC
Source organism: Pseudomonadota bacterium (assembly GCA_039030095.1). Classification (GTDB taxonomy): domain Bacteria; phylum Pseudomonadota; class Alphaproteobacteria; order Rhodobacterales; family Rhodobacteraceae; genus Amylibacter. Next base: position 5,992 of record JBCCET010000050.1, read on the forward strand.
ACCAAAGGTTGCTGCTGGGCGACGCCCGCGAGAGATGAGGACATGAAACCGGATTATTTAGATTCTCGAAAGACTTTTGTCGCTGCCTGGTGGCCGGATCTTTGTCACTTACAAACCGGCAGTACCAAAGGCGGATTTTTAGGAAGCGATCGCCGCCATGCGTTGATGATCGGTTGCAGCTTGGATTTAGGCCAAAACCGCGGTTGGCCGATGGCGCTCAAACACCTGGCATTCCAATATGCCCCGCTGGCTGAAACCGGTTTTCCATACTTTACTGCGTTGGCAACTGCGTTGATGTCCCGCGATTCCGGGTAGATATAAAGCGTCGTCGGATTTCCGGTGACCAGCTTCAAAACCTCCCTTGTGTTCGAACTTGACCAGGTTGTGCAGCCGTTACTACGACCAGACGTGTAGTCCACAAGCCGCCCAACAGGCACATATCCGTCTTTGTCGGCGTACGGGCTTTTGGGTTTTTTCGTGCGGCACTGCCACCTCAGAAACGCTGCCTGATGTCCTCCGATAGCCCGTTCGCGGGCGTTTCGCGTCTCCCCTTCACCATCGAAAAGCAGGAAGGTGCGCAAGAATGGTTCCAGCTTTCCGCCCCGGCGGTAGTAGCCTTTGAAAGATGTGCGCGTCTCTGCGGTCACATAAGACCCGCCCATCGTCAGCTTTGAACCTTCTGCATTACTAAAGTTGCGCGCGCATTGCCGCCCGTTAGAGAAATTAGCCCGCGCCAGTTTGCGCCCGTTGCCATAGCCAGATGACATCGCCCGAAAGGTCTTTCGGTTTTCGCAAATTACGTAATACCGGCGTGAGGGTTGACCGTTCCGGGCTGCACTGGGCTTTGTAGCGTCCATCGCCATGTAGCAGGGATTTTTCACCACGCGTTTGCGAACTTTTTCCTGATAGAGCGCCCGCGCGCGTTGCAACACAATAGGGGCAATCTGCCCTTCCCCCGTACCCACATGTTTTTGCAGCCAAGACGGGATCGCCGTCTCCTTCGCAGCTTGCGACGGTGATGTACCCAGACAGGCAAGGACCAATGCGGACAATACTAATTTCGGGATCGTAAAGTGTTTCACCGGGACACCTGTTTTGCTCATGCTCTTACATAAAGGTTAACACACCTCCGCCCATAGGGGTCCAAGAAATCTGATGGTCCATGCAAATTCAGTAGTCATGGGCGTAATTGTGCCGTCATAGTTAACTGGCTGTTAAGCATAAGACCTTAGAAGCCCTGCCAAAAGCAACGCGTGCGGGTAGGCTCCCGCAGACCAAGGCAGACGGCGACCTATGATGCTCCAACGCTCAGTTTATTGTTTAGGGCTGCAACCTGAATTGATGCCTATGCTAAACCGTGAACCGGCAGCACAGCGATCCCCGGAATTAACCCCACGCTTTGCGTTCCAGACAGCAGCAAAGCTTGTAACCCTGGCAGCCTTGGTGATCGGGTCGTTTTTGCTGACCAGCGATGTAGAAGCGAAACCTGAAACCAAAGAAGAATCCGTGACGCACGCCGCGGATTGGGCAAGTTGATCCAATACGGCGCCAAAGATCCCGCAAAAATGTCTTTTTTAGGAGCCCCTGGCGCTGAAACACTCCGTTAACACTGCCGGATTAGGTTGAATGGAGGTGGGGCAGAACGCGCCATCGCGATTGCCTGAAAGGATCATCTAGATGCGTCCTGTTGTCCCAAATGCCCTTGCCCATGCGGTACCTGCCGAATTTTTTTCTAAGGCCAATTTACCCGCGATAAGCGTCTTCGGTCTGGGCAGGGTTGGGATGGTTTCAGCGGCCTGCCTGTCCGCGCTTGGACACGCGGTCATCGGTGTAGATCTGGATCAAACGAAAATAGATACCATCGCGCAAGGCGTGTCACCTATTCACGAAAATGGCTTGGATAAGCTCTTGTTTGACGGTGTGGCTGGCGGCCTGATTTCGACGACGGATGACCTGGCTTATGCGGTGCGTGAAACTGCTGTCACACTTGTATCAGTCGGCGCTGCGGCATCGAACGGGTGCGTGCCCGATTTCCCAGCCATAGAAGCTGTCGCCCGATCCATCGGTGTAGGCATTGCGCAAAAGGCCGGTTTCCACGTAGTTGTAATACGCAGTGAGGTGCCTCCCGGTACAACGACAGGCGTTGTGGCACCAATTATCCAAAACATCTCTGGCAAAACTCTGGGCAAAGACTTCGGCCTTTGCTTCAATCCAGAGTTTTTGAGGCCGGGCCAAGCCGTTTTCGACTTCCAAGCACCAGTTAAAACAGTGGTGGGGGCAACCTGCCGCCGATCAGCGAAAATCGTACGGCAAATCTACAAGCCTATCACCCAAGAAATCACAGTGACTTCAGTTGAGACCGCGGAAATGATCAAACACGTAGACAGGTTCTGGCGTGCTGCAAAGGCAAATTTTGCTCAGGAAGTGGATCAATTGTGTTTGGCAAAAAACATCGATCCCCAAAGGGTATTAAAGGCTGTAACAGCTTGCAGCGGTCTGTCCGAAGTTTAAGCCCTGTTATTGCCATTTAAATTCGCAAATCGAAGCACCTGTGCGGCTCCCTTCGACCAGAAACGTGTGGTTTTCAAATACGAGCGCTAAAGCGCGCCCAATGACCCCACGGCGCTTCACGCTTGCGTCATGTGGGTTATATTCCCGTCCCAGTTTCGTAGGATGCCCAAGATCAATGAATTAAAGGCAATTCCATGAAAACGACACTAATCGCAGCAGCGTTTGCACTCTCTTTCAATCCCGCTTTCGCAGGGCCGCAGTACATTGATGACACGGGCTTTGCCGTGTCGGGTTTTGACGTGGTGGCGTACTTCGCACTGGAACAGTCCTCGGTTGGCAAACCACAACCTCCCGCCGTGCCCGGCAAGGCATCGATCACAGCAGACTACAACGGCTCCACATTCGCGTTTTCAACGGAAGAAAACAAAGCCGCATTCCTTGCAGACCCGGCAAAGTACGCCCCACAATTCGACGGTCATTGCGCGTATGGCGTGTCAGTGGGCGGCAAAGTCCCAGCCAACCCCAATCTTTGGCGAATTGTGGACGGCAAACTTTACCTCAACATTACCGAAGACGTGGTCTACCTATGGGAAGAAGATGTTCCCGGCCATATCAACAAAGCTGGTAACAAATGGACAAGACTGGAAAGCAAGCGCGCATCACGTCGGTCGATCCCGTCCTATTCCTCCACTGCACCTCTGCAAAACTGATCCATGAAGATTTCAAGACGACACGCGATTTTGGGCGGCGGCGCTTTCGGATTGGTCGCCGTGGGTGGTTTGGTTGCATTGCGCACCCCTCTGCGCGCTCAGGATGTTCGCCTGTTAACCCCGCCAGAGGCATTGGCAGAGGTCCGCGCAGGCAAACTTTTGTTGGTCGACGTACGCCGTCCTGATGAATGGTCACGCACAGGCATTGCTGAAGGGGCGGTTCCCATAGACCTGCGCCGTGACGATTTCATAGAGGCCGTTCGCGCCGCTCGGGCCAATCCGCAACAACCCATTGCCGTCATTTGCGCGCGTGGCGTCCGGTCAGCGCGCATGACCCGGGCGCTGACCGAAGCCGGAATAACCCCGCTTGTAGATGTGCCAGAGGGCATGCTCGGGTCCCGTGCTGGGCCCGGCTGGTTGGAACGGGGGCTACCTGTTCGGGAGTACAACGAATGAACGCGCCGACCTTTCGCTCAGCTCTTGCGGCGGCGGCATTTGCATTAGCCGGTGCGCCGATGGCCCAAGCTTGTTCAACGGACACGCCCTGCTCGTTGGAAACCGGCGACTACTACGTTGCAGTCCCAGAAGGCGCGGCCGCGTCCGTGCCTGCCGTGGTCTTCATCCACGGCTTCGGTGGGTCGGGCAGCGGTGTTTTTCGCAACAGCGGAATGATCACGCGATTTCTTGACCGAGGCTTTGCTGTTATCGCGCCAGAGGGGCTGAAGCGGCCGGGCCGAAACACGCGCGGCTGGTCGTTCCATCCCTTTTTCACCAAAGCGCGGGATGAGGTCGAATTCATCACATCGGTCCGCGACGACGCCATTACAAAACACGGGGTCGACCCAGATCGCGTCATCCTAGCAGGGTTTTCTATAGGCGGATCGATGACCGCCTACCTGGCTTGCGAAAGGCCGGACGCTTTTGCAGCCTATGCACCATTGGGCGGCAATTTCTGGCGCCCGCATCCAACCGAGTGTGCCGGTCCCGTCAAAATGCTGCACACTCACGGCTGGACAGACGGCACGGTTCCGCTGGAAGGCCGCGTGCTGCGTGGCGAAGACGCCCGCGACCCGCAGGCGCTGATCCAAGGGGATATATTCTATGCCATGCGACTGTGGCGCGAAACCAACGGGTGTTTCCAACTCAAGGCAGACAAATTTGTTACCAAAGGGCCTTTTTGGCGCCGCAAGTGGGAGCGCTGCTCGGATGGATCAGCCCTTGAACTTGCTTTGTTTCCTGGCGGGCATGTAATCCCGAAGGGATGGGTTGACCTGACTGTGGATTGGTTTGAAGGCCTTACTCAGCCGCAATAGCTGGCGACGGTAGGTCCAATGCCGCACGCATCCGCGCGCGTTCCTGACGTGCGGATACCACGATGCGTGGCTCGCGCAGGGTCTGCGGACTATCAAGGCGGGCCGCAGAAAAGCGCCAATTGCCAACACGGGCTGAACTCAGCTTTGACAGCGGGACAGCCAGCACCAGACTGATGGCAATGGGCGCCAACCAAAAAGAGAGCACGCCGACCGCAAAGCCAGTTACCATCGCCAGGCCCGCAAGGGTTTCCATCCAGTGAAACCGGGCAACCGCCCCCCAGCTATATCCGGTGGCTGACCGCCGCTGCGGGGTCCAGGCGCCGGACCGGCCCATCAACGCGAATGCCACTGCTTTGGACTGCTGCACCAGCAGGATAGGCGCGTAGACGATGGACCAGAATATCTCAATCAGGGCGGTGCCAGCATACGCCATTGCGCCGCCGTAAGCTGCGCGAATGCGTGGGCGAGAGCCAAGCGCTGCGGCCCCTGCCACTTTTGGCAGCAACAACATCCCGTAGATCACGGCCAGATAAAACCAACCGTCCAGCGCGCTGGCCATTGGCCAAACCGGGTAAAGCGGGTTTGTGGCAGAGAAATAGCTGACGGGTTCTTCCCCGCGCGTAGCACCAAGCCAGGTCCAGGCCGCGATCAGCGCCAACCAGGCCGGTGACATCAAAAACGCCAACGCGCCTTGCAAAAGATGAAACCGGGTGATGGGATGAAACCCGCGTGCTGCCAGCAGACGCAAATGTTGCAAATTGCCTTGGCACCAACGCCGGTCGCGCAAGGCGTAGTCAATCAATGTCTGGGGCGCCTCTTCGAAACTGCCACCTGTCCGAGGCAGGAACCTTACACCCCATCCCGCGCGGCGCAACATGCCTGCCTCCACGAAATCATGGCTAAGGATCAAGTCTCGTCCGCCGAGTTTCGGCAAGCGCGCACTTTCCGCAAAAGCCTGCGTGCGAATGATCGCATTGTGACCCCAATAGTTGCCTTCCCTTTGGGACCAAACCGCCAGCCCCTCAGCCAGCAGCCAGCCATAAACCGAATTGGAAAATTGCTGCATGCGGGCAAAAAGCGTCTCTGCGCCTATCAGCGATGGAAAGCTCTGGATCAATCCGGCGTCCGGGTCAGCGGAAAGTTCATGCGCCAGGTACCTGATGGCAGCCCCGCTCATCAGACTATCCGCATCCAGCACGACCATTGCGTCATAGGCTGCACCCCAGTTTTCGATCCAGTCCGTCAGATTACCGACTTTCTTGTCAGTGTTGCCGGACCGCCGTCGGTAATGCACCGAAATCACACCCGCGGTTCGGGCCTTGAGTACATGGAACGCCCGCTCTTCTGCAGCTGCTATTTGCGGATCCTGAGTGTCGGACAAAAGGAAAAGCGAATAGCTATCTGCCTGCGGTCCGTGGGTCAATTCCTGGACCATGGCTGCCGCGTTGCCGAACACATCTGCCGGCGTTTCGTTGTAGATCGGAACAAGCAGCGCAATCCTCTGCGCTTCGCCACGCCCGCTTGTGTGGCGCGGCTGACAGCGGGCTACCATCCTTCGGGTCAGGCCCAGCGCGACCGTGGTGACCGTCAGTGAAACCCAGATAAAGGTGATCCCGATCAGAGCCACCACAAAGACCTCCAGCGCCGTCATGCCGCCCTCGGCCAAGCCGCGCGCGATACCGATACACAAGGATGCGGTCATTATGATGGCCGGGCCAAAAGCGGCAAAGCGCCAGGCTCTATCGGCAAGCGATACCGGCTGCGACCGGCCACCACCGCGCGGCGCTAGGCCAAAGGCTTGCGGCGCCATGCGCAGCGGCGCCTGTTGCGGCATAATGCTGGCGTCGTAGGGCGTCATACGGTCCACCGATACAGCCAGGTTTCTGACAACCGCTCTCCACCCAGGCGCAGTTCGGCGCGGAACTCGATCAACGTCGCTTCACCCGGTTTGAACTTGAACGCCAACCGCGGCCCGCCGGTTTTTGGGTTGCGCTGCAGCACCCCTTCAGAGACTTCGCCCGCGCTAGAACGCACCATCTTTTCGACCTCTGAAAGGTCTTCTGGCACGTTCGGACCGCCTTCAAAGTCAATCGCCACGATAATGCTGTCTTCAAAGGCGTTGTCGCCAATTCGAGTGTTTAGGACACGAAGGCCGTTGGTATAGTCGCTGTCACCACCCCAATGCAGGCGATAGGTATAGGTGTATTCGCCGCCAGCCTTCAGCCCGCCCGATGGGCGCCAATAGCTGACGATGTTGTCGTGGATTTCCGTTTCAGTCGGAATTTCCACGAGGGTGACATTACCCCGGCCCCAATCTTCGCCCGGTTCGATCCAAACCCCAGGTCGGCGGTGGTATTGCGCCTCAAGATCCGCGAAATCGTCGAAGTCACGTGCGCGCTGCATCAGGCCAAATCCACGGGGGTTTTCATCCACAAAAGCGCTGATTTGCAGGCGTTTCGGGTTGGAAAGCGGGCGCCAAATCGTCTCGCCGTTGCCATTGGCGATCAGCAAGCCGTCACTGTCGTGTACCGCCGGGCGGAAGTCAGAGAACCGGTCGCGGTTTGTCTCATCAAACTGAAACATAGACGTCAGCGGCGCCAAACCCACATGCCGCAGATCACGGCGTGGGAAAATGGTACAAGCCACTTCCATTTTCAGGGTCTCACCCGGCATGATCAGGAACTGATAGGCCCCAGAACAGCTGGGTGTGTCGAGCAGAGCATGGATTACAAAAGTACGCGCGCCGGGGGCTGGCTTTTCGATCCAGAAAGCGCGGAAATCAGGAAACTCTTCACCTGAAAGTTCTGCCGTATCAATCGCAAGCCCGCGGGCGGAAAGCCCATAGATATTGCCCGTGCCAATGGCGCGAAAATAGCTGGCACCCTGAAAGACTGCGAACTCCTGATAGATGCCTGGCTTTTCCAACTCCGCCCGCAGGCGCAGACCGGAATAACCCAGTGTTTCGTCGATAGGCAGGTCCGGGAATTTATCCGTTTTGTCGAACACTCCCATGTCAAATTTCAACGGCGCCGCCATACCATCTTCAACAATTGCGATGTCGATTGGATGCGGGAAGTAGAGACCCGGCGCAAAGACATCCATCCGCAGCGGCGTTTCCCCCTGCCCTTCCCAAAGCGCATTGCGCCCATCAAACCAGATGGACACGTAATCGTCATAAGAAATCTCGGTCCAGGCCTTCGGCACAGTGCGCCGAGGTTGGTAATCCGTCTGGGCAATGCGCCGCGCCAGATCCACCACATCGCTGCCCGAAAATGGCACCGCGTCGCCAGTTTGCAGGCCCGGCTCCGTCTGGCCAAAAGCGGGCGCTGCAGCAAGCGCCATCAGCCCGGTCAAAACCTCGCGCCGCAGCATCAGACGGCCCTCTTTGTCTTCCAGGGCTGGGCCTTGAACCACCCGGCCCCGTAGGCCACACCGATGATTGCCGCAAACCCCAGCGCATTCACCCAAAACATCGAAAAGTGGTTTCGGCCAACCTGATCAAATATGGCACCAAGCAGGCGCGCCACATACATCGACCCGATAAACACGGCCAACGATTGCTGCCCTACCTTCATGATGACTGTCAGGATGCGCGTCCAGCTACGGTCCAGCAACGTGCCCGATCCCCTGGGCTGTATATTGTCCCCTTTTGGCCCAACCAAAACCCAGGCCACATAAGCCATCGCCAGAAAGTGCACGTACCGCAGAATACCAAAATCAGTTTTGTTGATCAGGATCTTCCAGTCTTTCCGCCACTCACGGATGAAATCGATTTCACCGTGAATACGGAAATAGGCGAATGGGACGATGATCAGGACAACAACAACCGCAGCCCAAAACAGTCGCTTATCAACCGGCGGAGCAGACACGAAACGGCCCATCAAAGCAAAACCGGTGAAAAAGATCAGCTGCCAACCGAAGGGGTTAAAGAACCAGCCGCGTTCGGACCAAGGTTCCGCCGGGAAGTTGAGCCCAGTGAAATTGGCGAGCAACCAAAGGGTAACAGACGCGGCAATCATTAGGCCCACATGAATCCGGGCCAACGCCACCATGACCGGCATCATCGCCAGGATCACCAGATACATAGGCAGAATGTCGAAATAGTTGGGCACATATGTCAGCGTGACCAGCCCCAGCAGGTTCGTATCCGTGTTTTTAAAGAACGGATGCAAGTTCAACTGCCCCACATAATTTCGCCCGTCCGGGAAAATCATGTTGAGAACGACCATCGTGACGGCAACCGCCAGAAATAGCCCGATATGGGCCCAGTAGACCTGCCAAACCCGGAACGCCACGCGCGCCGTGCCCATAGGCAAACCCTGTTCGCGGAATACCCGCCCAAACGCGATGGCGGACGCCATGCCGGAGCAGAACACAAAGATCTCCGTCGCGTCGGAAAACCCAAAGCGTGCCGGGATCCAAAGCGTCAGCCAATTGCCGGGCACATGGGCAATCAGGATGATGAACATCGCGATACCGCGAAAAAAGTCGAGCCGCGGATCGCGAACGCCGACAGCGGGTATATCAGCAGCGGAGGCCACGCGAGGGGCTGCGGAATAGGTCATATCTGGGTTCGCCAGCGTCATTGGGGTTCAGGCCCTCGCGGTTTACTCAGCAGCAACACTCGGGCGCAAGTCCCGTGCGTCATTGATCATCTGCGTCCTGGCGGCGGTGTAGGCGTCTTCTCGCCCGGCACGCAACGCTGTGCGGGTTTGCAAGAGAACCTCAGCTGCATCCAGCCGACCAGCACGCAGACCTGCATCAATGGTGATCCGCTCAAACACGTCCCGTTGGGCATGACTGCCGCCGATGATCTGAAATTTTGGCTGCGCCGCACTCAGCTTGGCAAAAGCCAGGTCGTATTGGCCTTCACCAAATGCCGCCAGTCCTTCTGCCGCTGCAAGGCCTGGATGGCACATGACTTTCGCCTGATCGTTGGTCTCTCCTGCGTCGCGGGCCACACGAGCGGTCATGCGTGCGACGGCGTCAGCCCGTTTGTCACCGGCCAGCGCCAGCATGTAGTGCAGATCGGCAAAGACGAGGCAGCCGTCATCCGCACGGGTTTCTGCCAAATCGGCCAGTTCCGCCCAGCGGTCACCCACATTCACGCCCTCCAGCTCCAGCCGGGTCAAAAGGGACGAGGCATTGGAAAAGTCGCGGTAGTCGTCAGTTTTGTCCTGCCGAATTTTACTGTCGTAGAGGCTCAACACCGTGGCGTAGTCGCCTTGGTCCAGGTGTAGCAGAGCTTGATGCCACCAAACGTGATAGCGGAAGTTGTTACAGTGGTCCCAGGCTGGAATATTACGTTGGATCAGCGCGATACCGTGGTCAGGCCGGTTGGTCATGTCATAGACGTGGGCGACCGCATGCAGGCCCCAGGCATCATCATTGACATGCTCCAGCGCCATCAGACCGGATTTTTCCGCCGCACGGTAGCTGCCGGTTTCCTCTTGCGCGAACGCCAGACAGCCCAGCGCGTACCCCCGCAGTGGATGGTCCAGTCCATGGGCTGGCAAAACGCGTTCAATGGATTGGCGCAGCCCAACACTATCCCCAAGGATAAAGCGGATCGCATGGCACACTTTGGCTGACAGCGTGTCTGCGGGGTTCAGCCTGAGCGCCTGTTCCATACAGCTAATGGATTGGGTCGGGCGACCGCCCAGCCAGGCATCCAATGCATCACACCAAAGCCGTTCGCGGCGCGTTGCCCCCCCGGCGCTCAAAGCGGCGCGCGCAGCAGCGCCTGCATCAGTAGCCACAGCAAAAAGCTCTGCTTTGCCCAACATCAACGAAAACAGGCCCCGTGCCGCATGGGCCATGGCAAAGCCCGGCTCCAATTCAAGCACCTTTCCCAGATGGATCGGCGTGGATTGGGTGTGGGCTAAAAAGCCCTTAACCATCTGATCCCATTCCGTAATGGCAACGGGATTTTGCAAACTGATATCGCAAGTGCAGACGTCTTTGAACATTCGGTATTCCCTACAAATCAGCGTCCGTTGCCGGTCGCCCGACTAGCAGGTATATCGGAAAGCTGTTTCAGGCACCTCACATGGTCGCCAGCACGCGGGAACGTGAACCGAGGTCACGTTTTCGTGATCACGCCTTAAGCTGTCAGTCTTTATTGTGTTGCGCCAGCAGCTTAGCCAGATCGGCGGTGTCTTGCCCAAAGCGCGGCGGCGGTCGGCGGAATGTGACCGGCGTCCGCGAAAGGTTCAGTGGATTGCCCAACAGTTGGACCTCTCCCGCCTCTGTTGCGGGGTTTTTAACCGTTTGCACCATGCCGCGCGCCTTTGCCTGATCAGATCCCAACGCTTGATCCAGCGTGTGGATAGGGCCGCACGGCACTTTGACGGACTGCAGCCGCTGTAACAATTCTGCCGCCGGAAACCGGGCGAATGTGTCAGCTACTTCCGCAACCAACGCATTACGGTTTTCGATTCGCAGTGGATTGGTCGTGAATCGGGGGTCACCCGCCAAATCATCGCGGTCGAACGCGGCACACATACGTTGGAATTGGGTGTCGTTGCCCACCGCCAAGATAATATGGCCGTCAGCGGCGGCAAAGACGTCATAGGGCACGATGTTTGGGTGCGCGTTGCCGCGTCGCTCCGGCAATTTGCCCGAGGTCAGGAAATTTACACCTTCGTTGATGAGCCAGGCCATCTGCGCGTCCACCAAAGAAAGATCTATGTGCTGGCCTTCACCGCTGGCATCACGGTGTCGCAAGGCAGCCAAAATGCCGATGGTTGCATACATCCCGCACATCACATCGGCGATGCCAACACCAACTTTCATCGGTGGCCCGTCCGGTGCGCCCGTCAACGACATGATCCCGCCGTATCCCTGGGCCATCAGATCATATCCCGGAATGTCCCGATTTGGTCCGGTCTGCCCAAACCCGGATATGGAACAGTAGACGAGTTCAGGACGCGCGCTGCAAAGCGTTTTGAAGTCGAACCCGAATTTTTCCAACCCACCGGGTTTGTAGTTTTCGACCACCACATCAGCCTGACTAGCAATCGACCGCACCAGAGCTTGCCCTTCGGGTGTGGACAGGTCAGCGGCGACCGAGAACTTGTTGCGGTTAGAGGACATAAAATACGCGCTCAAGTCGCTTTGTCCGTCAGGGGTTTCCGCATACGGCGGACCCCAACTGCGGGTATCGTCGCCGCCTGTCTTTGGGTTTTCAATCTTGATGACAGTCGCACCGAGGTCGCCCAGCATCTGTGTGGCCGTGGGCCCAGCCAAGATGCGCGATAGGTCCAGAACCAATACCCCGTCCAACGCGCCGGGAGTGTTAGATGGCTCCGTCATAAGCTTTCCGATCAATTTCTGCTGCGATCACGGTAAAAGCGTCAGCCTTCAATGCGGTTTCCAACGCGGTTTCCAACTCTGCCGCAGAACGGACTTGATGTCCCGCGCCGCCAAACGCTTTGGCGACAGCGGCAAAATCCGTGTGACCAAAATCAACGCCGCGATTGGTCATCTGACGCTGACGCTGTTTCAGTTCAATAAGCGCCAATGACCTATCCACAAAGACCACAAAGATGGTCTTCAAACCCAACTCCGCCGCCGTCGCGAGTTCGCCTGCAACCATTAAGAAACCAGCATCGCCAGAGAAGGAAACCACTGGCCTGTCCGGCTCGACAATCTGGGCACCAATGGCCAAAGGCACCGCGCAGCCCATCGTGCAAAGCGCAGACGATTGCATCAATCCGCGCGGAAATTCGCAACGCCATTGTTGGCTAAGTAAAATTCGATGTGCCCCGCTGTCCGCTGTGGCGAGCGTGCTGGCTGGTAGTATGCGGCGACAAATGTCGATCACCTGCCCCGGTCCCCAACTGGCGGGCGCTGCAAAGGCGGCATCTATGTCTGCTTTCACTTGGCCAAGCACACCATCTTGCCACACGGGACCGAGTGTCTCAGGCAAAATCGCACCCACGCTAGCTGCGCAATCGCCGACGATGTTGATCGTGGCCTGGTGCATATAGTGGTGATTAGGCTCCGCCGTGATGTCGATCACGGTTTGGTGGGTCGTGTCCCAGGGATCTCGCCAACCGATCCGCATTTCGATGGGGTCATACCCGATGGCCAAAACCACGTCAGCTTGCGCCACTAGCGGAAGCAAGATTGCGTCGGCCATTGGCGACAAACCTGCAGCGCCCAGCGCAAGCGGGTGATTTTCGTCCAACAACCCTTTGGCTTTGTAAGTTGTGATCACCGGAATGCCGAGCGCAGCGGCATTTTCCAAAACGGCCTCTGCCCCTTCGGTCATGGCATCAACGCCAGTGATCACCACGGGACGTATCGCTTGTGCCAAGGCTGTTCGTGCAGCGTCCAGCGCCGGTCCAACCGGCGCTACCGGCGCTGCCGCAGGGCGCAAAATACCCGTGCCTTGTGCCGGTGCATCCGCGACCGAGATTGGTACGTCGATATGCACGGGTCCAGGCCGCCCCTCTGTCGCAATCGCGACTGCTTTGTCAGCGATCACATGGGCGGCCTCAGCGTTAAGCGTAAAGCTGGCTTTTGTAATCGGGCGAAAGACCTGCGGTTGATCCAGCACTTGATGAGTATAAACCGCAGCCGTTTCCGGATCGACACATCCGGTCAGCACAATCAGTGGCACCCTATCCTGGCGCGCGTTTTCAACTGAGTTGATCCCGTTTAACGCCCCCGGCCCTACGGTTGCCACCAGAATTCCTGGCGCGCCAGTGCGATGGTAAGTGCCTTCTGCCATAAAGCCGGCTGCGTTTTCGTGGCGCGCAAGCACAAAAGTTATGCCCGCGTCTTCCAGTGCATCCACAAGCGTCAACACCTCCCCGCCGGGCATTCCAAAGGCCCAGCGGCATCCAGCATCGTAAAGCCGTTTTGCAACCACATCAGCGGCACGCATGGTCATCTCCGTCTTCTATTTTGCTGCTGAATGGGACAGGCAGCGCACCATTGCAACACACGACCGCGTGGTGGTTTGTAACCATCTGCGCGCGATGAGATCTCAAGCCTTTGCCAGCGCTGCGACGATCTGATCGCGCATTTGCGGCGTGGCCATGGGCCAAAGGTTCGACAAACGCTTACGCATCACTTCTGCACCTTCAATCTCAATCCGGTGCAGCAATTTTTCCATCGTATAAACCGGATGGTACAGCAGATCATCGCCCTCAATTGCGGTCAGGGATTCGAACAAATAGGGCGGGCTGGTAGCAAAGATCACGCGTATCAGCTGGTCAGGAACCAAGAGTTCCAGCGGCGAAAAGCTCAAGCCATTGCGCTGCACTGCACCGACCAAAACACCTTCATCATTCAACTGCAGGTCGGGGAAATGTTCACACATGTGCATGCGCAAATCATAGGCTGCCCCTACAGCTGAGGCAGACATTCGGGTGATCGGAAACAGGCACTGCCACCGGGGATCAAGCCCGAGCTTTTTCAGCGGTTTCGAATATCGGCGCGGCTTGACCTGCCGCTCCAGTCGCGGGGCGAGCACATCAAATTCGGCGGCTTCCAGACGGGTAATAAAGCGTTCGGCACCTGCGGCGGACATATACACGTCCGATTCCAGCAGACAGTAGGCATCATAGTCTGGGTATTCGGCGGCGGCCGCGTAATAGCACATATCCCCCCAGAACCAGCCCCAGTTGTCCGCAAGATGTTCAAACCCCAACATCCGGAACCTTTCGCGCGTCATGGAAACTTTGGCGTAAGAACGGGTGTCAGACCGCCCGCGGCTTTCGTCACAAACAAAAACCACTGGCGCGCCCGTGGCATTGCTGATCACGTCAGCCAGATGAAATGCAACCTTATCCGGCCGCATAGAACGCAAAAGATAAAGCGTTTTCAAGCCTCTAACCCCTCAAACGCGGCGAAGCTCAATTCCGGTCGATCCGAAGGTCTGCCAGTTCGTTCAGCAACCTCGACAGTTCTTCGAATTTGCTTTCGCCGAACTCGGCAATAATGCGTTCGTTGATCCGACGTGACTTTTCACCTTCGTCGTACATAACCTTTCGGGTTTTTTGTGTCACGCGGATCCAAGAACGTCGACTGTCTGTAAGGTCCCTCTCCCGGGACACATACCCCCTTTTTTCAAGCGACTGGAGGATGCGGGTCACACTCGGCATGTGGAGTGCTGAAAAGGACGCAAGTGTGCTGATATCAATCGGCTCATATTCATTGATGACCCGTAAAACCCGCCACTGCTGCTCAGTAAAGCCCCTTGCAGAAATGACAGGCCGCCAATGGGAGATAACGGCTTCTCGCGCGCGGGTAAGCGCAATAGGAAGCGCGTCCTTGACGGACCTGTATCCATCCGGGATCGGGCGATGTTCCATATCCTGTTCCTCAGCGCTCATGGGAATTAAGGATCAAACGGTGGGTCACCCATGTCAAGAAGATTAACAACCACAAGTAATTCCTGTTGGAAGTGCTGCGCTGTGGCTTGACGGACCGGCAAAGAAAATATTATTAACAAGTTAACGAGAGGTCCGTTTGCCCCATTTGTCTTTTGAATACTCCGCCAATCTGGCCGAAGCTGTGGACATAGACACGCTATGTGCTGTGCTACACGCAGCTGCAATGGACTCTGGCCTTTTTGAACTAGGCGCACTTCGCGTCCGCGCCCACCGATGTGAGAACTACGCTGTTGCTGACCAATTGCCGGAAAACGCATTTCTGCATTTGATGATCAGCGTCGGCAGTGGTCGGGACGAAGCCGTTTTGCAGGCCGCAGGCGAAGTTGTCTGGTCCGCCTTAACCCGCGCCTTGGCCGACCGTTTTGAGACGCCCAACTTCGCGTTGACGATGGAAATCCGTGAAATCGATCCGCGCTTCAGTTGGAAACGCAACGCCATTCATCCGCGCATCCGCGCGCAGCAGGAGACCGGCACATGAGTTTGCAGGCGAACATTGAAAAAGCAGATGCGTATCTGCATCAATTCCAAAACGCGCCGGTGCCCAATCAAATCGGCGGGAGAGCGGTGCCTGCGCAAAGTGGACAAACGTTTGAAACCATCAGCCCGGTGGATCTAAAACCACTTGCCCAGGTTGCCAAAAGTGATGCCAGCGACATCGACGCAGCCGCCCAGGCGGCAGATCAGGCTTTTGGCGCATGGGCTGCCAAATCCGGCGCAGAACGACGCAAGATTTTGCACGCCATCGCAGATGCCATCGTTGCCCGCGCCGAGGAGATCGCCTTTGTCGACTGCATGGACACCGGCCAAGCGCTGCGGTTCATGTCAAAGGCCGCGTTACGCGGGGCAGAAAACTTTCGCTTTTTTGCCGACAAAGCTGTGGAGGCGCGCGATGGCAAATCGATGTACGCCCCAGGCCAGATCAACATCACCAACCGCAAACCCATTGGCCCGGTTGGCGTGATCACGCCGTGGAACACTCCGTTTATGCTGTCCACCTGGAAGATTGCGCCCGCGCTGGCCAGCGGCTGCACGGTGGTTCACAAACCAGCAGAGTTTTCGCCCCTTTCCGCCCGATTACTGGTAGAGATCGCAGAGGATGCAGGCCTGCCACCCGGTGTCTGGAACACGGTCAACGGTATGGGTGAGGACGCGGGCCGCGCGCTGACCGAACATCCGGCCATCAAAGCTGTTGGGTTTGTCGGCGAAAGCAGCACCGGCAGCCACATTATGCGCCAGGCAGCACCAACCTTAAAAAGGTTTCACTTTGAACTAGGTGGCAAAAACCCGGTTGTGGTTTTCCCCGATGCGGATCTGGACCGGGCCGCTGATGCGGCGGTGTTCATGATCTATTCATTGAACGGTGAACGATGTACATCGTCATCTCGGCTTTTGGTGCACGAAAGTATTTACGACAGCTTCACCGCAACCGTGGCGGAAAAGGCCAATCGGATCAAAGTGGGCCACCCATTGGATCCCGAAACGGTTGTTGGTCCGTTGATCCACCCCATTCACGAACAAAAGGTCATGTCCTACATGGACAAGGCCACTGCTGCTGGCGCGACGATCGCGGCAGGTGGCGACAAACCGGATCTGCCCGGCTGTTACGTCAATCCAACCCTTTTCACCGGGGCCACCAACGACATGTCCATCGCTAAAGAGGAAATTTTTGGCCCTGTCCTGACCGCGATCCCGTTCAGGGATGAGGCGGACGCGCTTGCGATGGCCAATGACACAGAATACGGCCTTACCGGCTATCTCTGGACATCAGATCTGCAGCGCGCCCTACGCTTTTCCGACGCGCTGGAGGCCGGGATGATCTGGGTGAATTCAGAAAATACGCGCCATTTGCCAGCCCCGTTTGGCGGGATGAAGGCAAGCGGCGTTGGACGTGATGGCGGCGATTGGTCTTTCGATTTTTATATGGAAACCAAGAACATAGCCTTCGCGATGACCGACCACAACATTCCCAAACTCGGAGGTTGACCCGATGCCACTTCCTGACCCGGTGCTCTACCCCCCATTCAACACGATCCGTCTGAGCCATATAGAACTGGTCGTCACCGACCTTAACCGATCCAAGGCATTCTACACCGACATGCTGGGCCTGCAGGTCACGCATCAGGACGCCACCCATGTCTATTTGCGCGCGATGGAAGAACGCGGTCACCATTCCGTCATTTTGTTGAAGGGGGATGCCGGGCGCGTAAATGTCTGCGGGTTCAAATTGTTTGGTGAAGATGATCTGGACAAGGCGCAGGCATATTTCTCGGGCCTGGGACACCAAACTTCCTGGGTCGAGCGTCCATTTATGGGGCGGGTTTTGCGGACCCACGACAATCACGGCATCCCCATCGAATTCTACGCTACCATGGATCGACTACCCAATATCACGCAAAAATACGGCCTGTATCACGGCGTGCGTCCGCTTCGAATCGATCACTTCAACTATTTCTCACCAGATGTGGACGCCTCCATCGCGTTCTGGAACGC
Organism: Pseudomonadota bacterium; assembly: GCA_039030095.1. Taxonomy (GTDB): domain Bacteria; phylum Pseudomonadota; class Alphaproteobacteria; order Rhodobacterales; family Rhodobacteraceae; genus Amylibacter. The sequence continues at coordinate 23,422 of JBCCET010000050.1, forward strand.
GTTCGGCTTTCGTACGACAGAATACACCGAAGACGCGGAAACCGGGCGCTGCTGGGCTGCATGGATGCATCGCAAAGGCGGCGTGCATGATGTGGCCTTTACCAACGGTGTTGGCCCGCGGTTGCACCACATGGCCTTCTGGGTGGGCAATCCGTTGCACATAATTGACCTGTTGGATGTCATGAGCACGACCGGCTACGTATCACATATCGAACGTGGACCTGGCCGTCATGGCATATCGAATGCGTTTTTCTTGTACATTCGGGACTTTGATGGGCATCGGACAGAAATCTACAGCTCTGACTATCAAACGCTCGATCCCGACCACGAACCGATCAAATGGGACCTCAAAGACCCACAGCGTCAAACGCTTTGGGGCGCGCCTGCCCCACGCAGTTGGTTTGAAGAAGGGTCGACCTTTGACGGTATCGCCACGGTTGAACCGTCGTTAAAAGCCCAACCCATCGTGGCGCCTTAAAACAAATCTGATGCTCAAAGCCCCGTGAAGACTACGCGAATCCGTTTACGTCGCCCTCGCGCTCGCATAATGTTTGGCGAGACTTTGGGGAGTACCGTAATGAAACGCCGCGACTTTATCGCAAGCACTGCCGCTTTTGCCGCCCTTCCGGTGGCCGCCAACGCATTTGACGAAACGATTTCCAGAGAACCGCCGGTTCCAGAATATCTAAAACCAGAGATTATCAACGTACGCGGCAAAATCGGCCCGAACGAGATCCATGTAATTCCCGACCACTATGCGCTTTATTGGACGCTGCCAGATGGCAAGGCGATCCGCTACTATGTGGGCGTGGGCAAAGACAAACTGTATGAACACGGCACCTTCTATGTGGGCGCTAAAAAGGCCTGGCCCGGATGGCGCCCGACGGATGAGATGATTGCCCGTGACCCAGGGTCCTACAAACGTTTCGAAGACGGTATGCCAGGCGGGCCGAACAATCCGCTTGGGGCGCGTGCGATTTACCTGTTCTACCCTGGCCGGGGCGACAGTTTCCTGCGCATCCACGGCACCAACCTGCCGCGTACCATTGGGTTTGACGTCTCTAACGGCTGTGCCCGATTGGTGAACCGCCACATCGTGGATCTGTATGCGCGCGTGCCGCTATATTCCAAAGTGGTTCTGCACCCAAAAGGCCGGCTGGAGAAAAAGCCGATTGTGCGGATCATCAAGAAAGAGGCTTAAGCCAAATCCACTCCCAACCACGCAGTCTGCGAGAGGTCCCGGGTAATGCCCGGGACGCGATGCCTGTGTCGCTTAGGCTTTCGCGATAAGCTGACATCTCAGGCATTTCGCGAAAGGCTTTAGTCCGCCTCTACAACCCGCAAGCCAAGTTCACGCAGCTGCTCGTTAGTGGGCTCACTTGGCCCGCCCAACATCAAATCCTCAGCGCGCTGGTTCATCGGGAACATGATGACCTCTCGGATGTTGGCCTCATCAGCCAACAGCATCACGAGACGGTCGATCCCAGTTGCACATCCGCCGTGTGGTGGTGCGCCATAGGTGAAGGCGCGCAGCATGCCGCCAAAGCGGGCTTCCACTTCTGACTTGTCGTAACCTGCCAGCTCAAACGCTTTGACCATAATGTCGGGGCGGTGGTTCCGAATAGCACCGGAGACAAGCTCATACCCGTTGCAGGCCAGATCATACTGATACCCCAGCACATCGAGTGGATCGCCACTCAACGCCTCCAGCCCACCTTGGGGCATGGAAAACGGGTTGTGGGAAAAGTCGATCCGACCGCTTTCCGCGTCCGCCTCATACATGGGAAAGTCCACGATCCAGCAGAATTCAAACTTGTCCTTATCCGTCAGGCCAAGCTCTTCGCCGATGACCACGCGGGCACGACCGGCCACACCTTCAAAGGCAGCCGGTTTGCCACCCAAGAAAAATGCCGCGTCCCCGACGCCCAGGCCCAGTTGCTGACGGATCGCCTCGGTACGTTCGGGACCGATATTCTTGGCAAGTGGGCCTGCCGCTTCCATTCCTTCCCCTTGGACGCGCCAGAAGATGTAACCCATCCCCGGCAGACCCTCTTTCTGCGCGAAAGAGTTCATGCGGTCGCAAAACTTGCGTGACCCGCCTTTTGGTGCCGGGATCGCGCGGATTTCCGTGCCCTCGTTCTCCAACAGAGACGCAAAGATCTTGAAGCCCGAGCCTGCAAAGTGCTCACTCACGATCTGCATCTTGATCGGGTTGCGCAGGTCAGGCTTGTCGGTGCCGTACCAGAGGGCTGCGTCGCGATAACTGATCTGCGGCCATTCCTGGTTCACCGGGCGGTCGCCGCTGAATTCCTCCATCACGCCGCGCAAAACAGGTTCGATGGTGTCGAAAATGTCCTGCTGTTCTACAAAGCTCATTTCCATGTCGAGCTGGTAGAAATCCGTGGGCGATCGGTCGGCGCGCGGGTCTTCATCGCGGAAACAAGGCGCGATCTGAAAGTACTTGTCGAAGCCCGCCACCATGATCAGCTGTTTGAATTGCTGTGGCGCCTGGGGCAGCGCATAGAACTTGCCCGGATGCAGGCGGGACGGCACGAGGAAGTCACGCGCGCCTTCGGGGCTGGATGCAGTGATGATCGGGGTTTGAAATTCGTTAAACCCTTGACCTTCCATGCGTCTACGGATCGAGGACACAACCTTTGACCGCAATATGATATTGTCGTGCAGGCTTTCGCGTCGCAAATCGAGGAAGCGGTATTTCAACCGCGTCTCTTCGGGGTAGTCGAGATCGCCGAAGACCGGCAGCGGCAGTTCTTCCGCCGGGCCAAGCACTTCCATGTCGCGGATGAACACTTCCACTTCGCCGGTCGGGATCTTGGGGTTCACCAGCTCCGGATCGCGCGCTTTTACGTTGCCGTCGATGCGGATCACCCATTCGGAACGGACCTTCTCCACGTCGTGGAAAACAGGGCTATCGGGGTCGCATAGCACTTGTGTCATGCCGTAGTGGTCCCGCAAGTCGATAAAAAGCACGCCACCGTGGTCGCGGACCCGGTGAACCCACCCCGCAAGCCGCACGGTTTCACCGACGTTGTCGGCGGTTAGTCCGGCACAAGTATGGCTGCGATAAGCGTGCATTTGGCTCTCCGTTTCGGCTTGGAAATCGTCTGCGGCATAGACCGCCAAAGCATTGCCGTGTCAAGCCGTAGGGGCTTGATAAGCGGGGCTTTGGACGCCACCCTTGCACGATGACGGACAAGAAAACAGCGACAGAGCTTTTGGAAGGCGCGTATCGGATCGCGACGCCTGCCGACAACCTAGACTATTACGCCGATTTTGCTGACGTGTATGACCGCGATTTTGCAGGTGCCATGGGATACATTTACCCGCGCGCGTTGGCAGAACGGTTTCAGGCCCACGCCGGGACAGAAGATGTTCCGGTGGCTGACATCGGCTGCGGCACAGGGCTGGTGGCGGAAGCGTTGGGCCTGCCTGCCCGGGACATAGAAGGGTTTGATATCTCTCCCGAAATGCTTGCAAAAGCGCAGGACAAAGGTCTGTATGCGGCACTGCATGAGGCGGATTTGACAGCGCCGATGGGAATGGAGCCACGCTTTGGCGCACTGGTATCTGCCGGGACTTTCACCCACGGCCATCTGGGGCCAGCGCCCTTGGAAAACACCCTCCAACTAGCCCGGCCCGGCGCGTTGGCTGTGAGCGATACCTGAACTGCGACTCCTATTCCTTTCGAGGGTAGGGGGATCGGCCCACCTCTTCCATCATCTTTTCGCGGAAGACCTCGGCCGGTGTCTTCCATCCCAGGCATTTTCTGGGTGTCGCGTTGAGGCGGTC
>JBCCET010000051.1:0-26799 GCA_039030095.1 Pseudomonadota bacterium
CTTTCTTGTCGTAAGGCGCGTTGTCAGCGTTTGGACGGATAACAACAGTTGCACCGGAAACCACGTCCGACTGGGTCAGGCCCAGGCCGGTCATGATGTCGATGAAGTCACCGACGGATTCCCAGTTCATGTCGATCTCGTCAGCTTCATATGCTGCGACGAACGCGGAGTCGTCGGTGCCGTAGTCGATGAACTCGATCCGGTCCACATAGCCGCCTTTGCCCGCTGCATAGCCCCACCAGTCGTGATCGGTGTTGCGCTCGACGGTGGCTTTCACGCCAACTTCCAGTTCAACTGGTTTCATGAAGCCCGTGCCAACAGCCGTGCCCATCATGTCTTCCGGGTTGTGCGAAGAGTGCACGATAGCCGCAGGATAGTCAGCCATGCCAGGAATGATGGTGATGTCAGATGCGTTGGTTTTCAGCTTCACAGTGTGGCTGTCTACAACGGTGATTGCACCTTCGGCGGCTTTGTTCGTGTCGGCGTCGATCAGCGATGCCATGCGGCCCGCCATCGAGTTGCCTTCCACGTCCTTCTCACACCAACCAGCGATGTTGCGTGCAACGTCTTCTGCGGTGAAATCGTCGCCGTTGTTCCACTTTACGCCCTTGCGGACGTTCAGTGTGTATTCGGTCGCGTCGGCGTTTGCTTCCCAGCTTTCCAGCAGCATACCTTCAAAGGAGCCGTCGGAGTTGTACTCAACCAGATACTCCAGCCAGCCAGCTGTGAAGGTGGCGATCTGCGTCCAGTCGTAGGTGCGCGGGTCTTTCAGTGCACGGACTTCCATTTGCATGCGGATCGTGCCGCCTTGCTTGGCGTGAGCCGCAGCTTTGGCAGGTGCCCCGCCGATTGCAGCATACGCCACGGAAGTGGTTACACCCAGCGCAGTGGCGCGTGCCAGGAACTCACGGCGGGACAATTGCCCTGCCTTGTGCTCCTCGGCGTACATCGCCAGTGCCGGATGCAGATTTTTGGTTTGCATGGTCATACGTTTCTCCCTGATAGACCAAAGTTACTGGGCTACAGATGACCACATGGTCGCTTAACTTGCAACCGGCGGGCAGGCCCAACTCAATTATTCTTGTTTGCTTTGCGAAAGATACGGGGCCTCCCGAACCCACCCGCGCGTGCCGCAACATCCCACCTTGAAAGCGTCCTAATTGCGGGGTGGTTTACGACGCCTGTTTGCCGGATTGCGACAGCCGTGTCGTTTTCGGACGCTGTGAGCGTTTCAGGACTTCTGCGACCGTTCGCGAAACTCTTTCGGGGTCAGACCCTGTTTTTGACTGAAGAGGCGCGTAAAATACGCAGGCGACGAAAACCCAAGCTTGCTGGAGATTTCAAGAATCTTGTGGTCGGTGTTGGACAGCATCATGCGCGCTTCAGCCAGCACACGTTCTTGAATCAGTCGCGATGCGGACTTGCCATTGACCTGCTGGCACACCCGCGTGAGATGGGTCGGCGTTACGCCCAATTCCGCCGCGTATTGCGCCAGGGTCCGCGCGCTGCGGTAATCCCGTTCCAACAAGGTAACAAAGGATTGCATCAATCGCCCGCTGGCGGTGTTTTGCGGCTTTTTCACCAACTTCTGGGCCATGCGTGCGGTCATGACAGTCAACAGGCCGACCAGATACTCAACCGCCAGATTGCGACCCAGGCCAAGCGCGTTGAATTCTGCAAAGATTCGGTCAAACCGGCCTGCAACTTGCTTTTGATCCATAAGGTTCAGGATCGGCAGAAACACCGGCTGCTTGGGCAGCGCCACTGGCACCGAAGGGTCCACAGTCACGACGGTGCCAAAAACATTCGACGACAATTCCAACTGGTGGGGCGTGTCGTGCGGGATGAATATCGCAGTGTTTGGCCCAAAGGACCGGGTCACGCCGTTGATCATGCAGCGCCCATTGCCTTTGGATATCCAGAAATACTTGTGCAGGCCGTTACAGCTGTCGAGACGAAGTTCGGGATGGGCGGACCTGAGTGTACCCGCCAGTGATCCCACAAAAACGCGCTGCGGTGTGTCTTGCAACAGCTCCAGCCCGTCATTGTCCATCTTTTCGGTTCCCCTCGACCTATGCGTGTCACAAGTTGGCAATAGAAGCGATTGACTGACGCAAATCAAGCGTAGGATTTGAGGATTTTTTGAAATGCACGGTTTGTGTCAGCGGCGTCAACAATCGCCCATGTGGACATTCTTCTGCGAAACCATGTGCGTTGCCGCTTAGCGTATTGATGGGTCTGTGTTTTCGCTGAGTTTGCAGCTGTGGATAAGTCGAGTGTTCCTTGCAGGTGGGCCACCAGTTCTTTTGCGCCAATCGCCTGGGCCGACGGGGCGGTAGGATCCCACCCCGCCTTATAATAAGCTTCTACTTCTGCCAAAACGCCCTGTTCCAGCATCTGGTCAAAGCGCAAATTAATCCGGTGATTCAACCAATCTCGTTCCGCCCCTAACACGGCGCATGTGGCCTGTGTTGTGGGCACGAGCGGAGGGGGCGTCAGGGCGTGCCATGCGGCCAGCCCTTTGCCTGTTGCGCGTAAAACCTCCGACGCGCGACGCACGCGGGCAGGGTTGTCCATGTCGATCTTGGCGGCGCTTTCAGGGTCGTCACGGCGAAGGCCTTCTGCCAAATCGGAGGGTGGCGTCCGTTCAACCTCTGCGCGAATCGCTTTGGGGATATCTGGGATTTCCGCCAACCCTTCGGTAAGCGCCATGAAGTAGAGCCCGGTACCTCCGATGATGATGGGCGGGCCCGGGGGATCTTTTAAAAGTGGTGCTACATCGCGCAACCAGTGGCCCACGGAGTAAGAGGCATTGCGCCCCACATGGCCGTAAAGGTGATGCGGCGCCTGTTGAGTTTCTGCTTCCGGTGGTCTGGCAGTCAAAAGTTGCCAGCAATCGTATATCTGCAACGCGTCGGCATTGATGATTATTCCGCCCAATTCCTTTGCCAACTGCAAAGCCAAGGCAGATTTGCCCGCAGCAGTGGGGCCAGCGATCAGGATCGGGCGGGTCATGGCCGCGCGGTCTAGCCTGTCCGTCGCCGCCAGCCAAGGCCGATTCCCCATTGAAAGCCCGGCCCAATTCCGCGACGTTCCGCGCCAGCAGCAAAATGGGGGAGAATCGCCATGGCCGATAACGGTCCGAAACCGACCTACAAACGGGTCCTCCTCAAAATATCAGGCGAAGCGTTGATGGGCGACCAAGGTTTTGGCCTTCACCCGCCGACGGTTGATCGCATCGCCCATGAAATCAAATCGGTCCATGATCTGGGCGTTGAGGTTTGTCTGGTCATCGGCGGTGGCAACATCTTTCGTGGGTTGCAAGGGTCTGCCCAAGGGATGGAACGCACCACTGCGGATTACATGGGCATGCTGGCGACAGTCATGAATGCACTGGCCATGCAGGGCGCCCTTGAAAATCTGGGCATTTTCACGCGCGTGATCTCTGCCATTCCGATGGACCAAGTGTGTGAGCCCTATATTCGTCGTCGCGCTGTGCGACATCTGGAGAAAAACCGTGTCTGCATTTTTGCCGCTGGCACCGGAAATCCGTATTTCACCACCGACACAGCCGCGACCCTGCGCGCCAACGAGATGTCGTGCGAGGCTATCTTTAAAGGCACCCAAGTGGACGGCGTCTATGACAAAGATCCCAAGAAATTCGATGATGCTGTGCGTTATGACGACATCACATATGATGAGGTTTTGCAAAAGAACCTAAAGGTGATGGACGCTTCGGCGATTGCGCTGGCGCGTGACAACAGCAAGCCGATTGTGGTGTTCTCGCTGGATGAGCCGGGTGGTTTTGCAGGAATTTTGCGCGGTGAAGGCACTTATACAAAAGTACACGGCTAAAGGTCTTCCGCAAAACATGTGCACAAAAACTGCATAGCCGTCAGATTAAACCTACTCTTGCGCCACACCCTTGGCGGCTTGCTCAGTTACGCTTATAGAACCAGTCAACTTAAAGCAGCGAAGGGCAGGGCACATGTCGGATGATCTGGAAATTGATATCGACGATCTGCAACGTCGTATGGATGGAGCTATGGTGTCGCTTAAGACCGATTTCTCCAGCCTGCGCACTGGACGGGCATCCGGTTCGATCCTCGATAACATCACGATCGATGCATACGGCAGTCAGATGCCCCTGAACCAGGTGGGCACAATCAATGTACCGGAGCCGCGCATGATTACGGTGAACATCTGGGACAAAGGTCTGGTGAACGTGGTCGACAAGGCTATCCGCAATGCGGGTCTTGGCATCAACCCTGTAATGGACGGCACGACACTGCGTTTGCCGATCCCGGAGCTAAACGAGGAACGTCGGCAGGAACTCGCCAAAATGGCGGGCCAATATGCCGAGGGCGCACGGGTTGCTGTACGCAACGTCCGCAAGGATGGTATGGACCAGGTCAAAAGAGCAAAAGGTGCCGGAATGGGCGAAGACGACCAAAAGATTTGGTCGGACGAAATCCAGGAAATGACCGACACCGCAATAACAAACATTGATCAGGCACTAGAGGTCAAACAAGAAGAGATCATGCAGGTGTAGCACCACCTGACAGGTCCAAAGTGGGAATATGAGCAGCACAACCGTACACAAAGACCACGTCGCTATCATTATGGACGGCAACGGTCGCTGGGCACAACGCCGTGGCCTCGAACGGCTGAAGGGCCACGTAAAAGGTGTGGATCGGGTCCGCGAAATCGTGCGAGCATCGCCTAGCTACGGCATCAAGTGTTTGACAGTATTTGCCTTTTCCACCGAAAACTGGAAGCGGTCAGAAAGAGAAGTAACCGGTCTGATGAGCCTTTTCCGTCGATATATTCGGGGCGAAGCGATGACACTGCACGAAGACAACGTGCGAGTGCGGTTCATCGGCAAACGTGACGGTCTGGATAACCGGCTCGACACGCTGATGACGGAGCTTGAAAAGCTGACCGCCATGAATACCGGTTTGGAAATGACTATAGCGCTGAACTACGGTGGGCGGGACGAAATCACTCGCGCCGTCACGCGAATGGCAAAAGCGGTGCAACGCGGAATGCTGCAACCAGACGAAATCAACGAAAGCATGATCTCTAACTTTCTTGATACCGCAGATCTACCCGACCCGGATCTTATCATTCGGACAAGCGGTGAATGCCGCACTTCGAATTTTTTGCCCTGGCAATCATGCTACGCTGAGTATGTCTTCACAGAAGTGGCTTGGCCTGATTTCAGCGTGGCCGAATTGGTCAAAGTACTGAATAGCTATCGTGACCGCGAACGCCGGTATGGGGCTGCAGCCGTCAAATGAGCCCGCGCGCGGATTTTTCCGACCTTTTGCCCCGTGTCCTTTCGGCGGTTGTTATACTGGCAATTTTCGGGGCTGCGGTTTGGGCTGGCGGTGACATCTGGGCAGTTCTTCTTATTATCGCGGCCGGCCTGATGGCCTGGGAGGTCAGCCGTCTGCATACCGAAGTGCAACTGGTGCAAGTGACCTTTGGCCTTTTGGTGTCCGCTGTCGTTCTGTGCTGGCTTTTCATTTCGCCATTTTGGGCCGGTGTTGCGACCGCGCTTGCATTGGTGACCGCCGTAGTGATGCACACAGCACCCCATACGGTGATCGGTTGGGCGGCAGCAATTGTGCTTTGCTGTGTTGTTTTGCAGATCCAGCGCGAAACAAATGGCGCGCTGGGCGTGCTGTGGTTTGTGGCCATTGTAGTGGCGACTGATGTGGGCGGTTACTTCGCAGGCAAGATAATAGGCGGGCCGAAGATTTTGCCGCGTATCAGCCCCAAAAAAACCTGGTCGGGCACAATAGGCGGCTGGCTTTTTGCCGCGTTCATTGGCGTGGCCGGGCCGTATCTGATTGACGGTGACCTGCGCCTATGGGCGCTTTTTCTGACCGGCGCACTGGCCTTGTCTATGGCGTCGCAGCTTGGTGATTTAATGGAATCGTCGATGAAACGCAGGGTAGGAGTGAAAGACAGCTCCGCCCTTATTCCTGGCCACGGTGGATTGCTGGACCGATTTGACGGGTTAGTAGGCGCAGGGGTGGCCATGGCAGCGTATTTGTCTTTGATGCAGCTATGACGGAAATCTGGACCACAGCCACATTTCCGCCCATGTATGATGTGAAACAGCCCAACACCCCGAATTGGAGCCCCGATGTTTGATTTTTTGACCGCAATTCCGGTGTTTGGCCCAACCTTGGCGGTCATCGTTCCGTTTCTGATTGTGCTCGGTGTGGTGATCTTTATCCACGAATACGGCCACTATATCGTTGGACGTTGGTGCGGCATCCATGCCGAGGCATTTTCCATGGGATTTGGCCCAGTGGTGAAATCCTGGGTCGATAAACGCGGCACCCGCTGGCAGATCGCCGCCCTGCCACTGGGCGGATTTGTGAAATTTTTGGGCGATGCCAACAGCGCAAGCGCAGGCGTGGATCTTGATGCACTTGCCAATGTGCCAGAACATTTGCGCGGCAAGTCACTTCATGAAGCAGCGCTTTGGAAGCGATCCGCCACAGTAGCTGCTGGTCCGGCGGCGAATATGGTTTTGTCGATTGTGGTTTTTGCCGGGCTAACGATGGCCACAGGTATTCCGACAGACCGCCCCATTGTAGGCGATGTGCAATCTTTTCCCGGTATCGTGAATGAGCTGGAAGAGGGCGATCTGATCCTTGAAGTGAACGGCACAAAGATCGACACACGGGCTGATTTTGATGCCTTTTTGACGGAAGAAACGCCGGAAAAAACCCTGTATCGCGTTGAGCGATCCGGGCAGACCCGCACCGTCGAAGGGCCATTCCCGTGGTTGCCGATTGTAGCTGGGGTGAACCCGGTGACGCCGGCGGCAAATGCTGGCCTGCGCACAGGCGACCTAATTTTGTCGGTGGACGGTGTTGCAGTGAAGTCTTTCCCGCAACTACAGCGGATGATCAAGGCGGCGGACTTCACCGAGGTTCCGATCGTGGTCCAGCGTGGCGAAGAGACACTGAACCTAAAGATCACCCCGCGTGAGATGCCCTACGAAAAAGAAGACGGCACCTTTGGCACACGCACGATGATCGGTATCGGTGGGTCGATAGCCATCGCACCCCAGATCGAATCCGTAAATCCTGTGCGCGCCGTCTATTACGGTGGTTTGTCAGTGGTTGCGATTGTCGACGGCTGGCTGCGCACAATCCGAGAGCTTGTGACAGGCGGGCTGGCGCTCAGCAATCTGCAAGGTCCTGTGGGCATTGCAAAAGCAAGTGGTGATACAGCGAGCCAGGGACTGTCAGATTTTGTCTTTCTGATTGGCTTTATTTCCACGGCTATTGGTTTGATGAACTTGTTGCCGATCCCGATTCTTGATGGGGGACACCTGGTGATCCACGCTTATCAGGCAGTGTTTCGCCGGGATCCGCCCGAAAAGGCACTTCAAGCGGCAATGGGTATTGGACTTTGCCTCCTGCTTTTCCTGATGGTTTTTGCAACATTTAACGACATAAACCGCCTTTGACTCCGCCCGAGCATGGGCTAAAAGGACTGGCAGATATAAATAATTTGCTGCTTCACCTTGGGGGCTTGGTTTATGGTAGCTAAGACGTTGGCCGCGCGCGTAACGCACGGTATTCGCTTGATGTGTTTGGTCAGTGCTTTCGCGTTGGCTTTTGTCGCTGCTCCCGCTGGCTTTGGGGCCGATGTTGCAATAGCGCAGTCGATCAATGTCGAAGGCAACAAACGCATTGCTTCCGATACAATCGCTTCCATAGCCAATCTGCCTCAGGGCAGAGCCACGTCGGGGCAAGTCAACAGAGCCGTTCAAAATCTCTACGAATCTGGGCTTTTTGAAACGGTTGATGTCACCAGTCGTGGTGGTCGGTTAACCATCAAAGTGCGGGAATGGCCCACGATCAACCGTATCGCGATCGAAGGCAATCGCCGCCTAAAAGACGAGGACCTGCTGCCGTTAATCGGGTCAATCCCACGGCGGGCCTATTCGCCCAACCAGGCAGAATCAGATGCAGCTGTGTTGTCCGAGGCATATGCCGCCCAAGGCCGCTTGGCCGCCCGGATTACGCCGAAGATCATCCGCCGATCAGACAATAGGGTCGATCTGGTCTTCGAAGTCCGCGAAGGTCGCATCGTGGAGGTCAATCGCCTAAACTTCACCGGCAACCGGGTTTATTCCGACCGCCGTTTGCGCCGTTCGATTGACACCAAACAAGCGGGTATTTTCCGAACTTTTGTGCGCCGCGACACCTTTATCCCAGAGCGTATCGAGTTTGACCGCCAGAAATTGCGCGAGTTCTACCTGAACCGTGGCTATATCGACGCTGAAGTTGTGTCTTCTTCGGCGTCTTTGCAACGAGAACGCGGCGGATTTGGGGTCAACTTCCAGATCCGTGAAGGTCAGCAATATCGGTTCGGCAAGTTGACGATCAGCAGCCCAGAGCCTGATATCAATCCCGAAGAGTTTTATCGCGAACTTCGCATCCGCAAAAACCGGCCATACGATCCTCGTGACGTAAACGTCACGCTTGAAAGACTGGACAATCTGGCAGCGGACAAAGGTTTCAATTTCATCCAGACGCAGCCGGTCGTTACGCGCAACGACTCAAATCGGACACTGGATATTGATTTCCAGTTGGTGCGTGGACCGAAGTTGTTCATTGAGCGCATCGACATCGAAGGTAACAGCCAGACTCTGGACCGGGTGATCCGCCGCGAATTCGATGTGGTCGAAGGGGATGCCTTCAATCGGCGCAAGGTGCAGCAGGCCGCAGATCGCATTCGGGCTTTGGGCTATTTCAGCCGCGTGGACGTTGAAAGCCGCGAAGGCAGCGTGCCCAATTCGGTCATTATTGATGTGAACGTGGAAGAAACCACCACCGGCTCTCTCAGTTTTGGTGTGGGTTTCGGCACAGATGACGGTCTAAGCGGCAACATCGCGCTGACTGAGAACAACTTTCTGGGACGGGGCCAACAGGTTTCGTTCGGCATTTCTACGGCTTCGGAGGCGAAAGAACTGAGCTTCTCGTTCACTGAACCCCGTCTGTTTGACCGCCGGTTGTTACTGGGTGTCGATATCTATTACCGCGAAACGGATCCCGACGATGTCCAGTACACGTTGAACCGGGCCGGATTTTCGCCCCGTATTGGTTTCCCTACAGGCCAATATTCCAACATCGAACTGCGTTACTTGATTGAACGCACAAATATTGAAGTCGATACGGTTGGAACCACGTCACCGTTCTTCTCTGATGAGGCGGGTGGCAGCACGGCGAGCGGCATTGGATTGACATACACCTACGACCGTCGGAACTCTCCGATTGAGCCGACCGCAGGGTTTGTTTTGACCGTAGACCAATTGTTGACCGGTCTAGGCGGAGACTCAAAGTACTACAAAGCCGTGTTCAACGCCAAAGGGTACACCAGCTTCTTCAATGAAGAATTGATCTTATCGGCTGAATTGGAAGGCGGCATCGTCAAGTCCTTCTCAGATGGCACCACGCGGGTTTCGGAGAGGTTCTTGATCGGTGGCAACAGCTTCCGGGGGTTCGAAGCCGGCGGTATCGGGCCGCGTGATACGACAACCACCAACGCAGCTGGTACCGTTTTGAACGCGCCATTGGGTGGCAACATGTATGCCGTTGCCAGATTTGAGGCCAGCTTCCCGGTGGGTCTGCCGGAAGAATACGGCATTTATGGCGGGCTTTTCTTTGACGTAGGCAGCGTGTGGGACCTGGACAGGCCAGTGGCCAGTAACGGTACAGTCGCTGCATCTGAGAATTTCCAGTTGCGATCTGCCATTGGATTTTCGATTTTCTGGGACACGGCCATTGGTCCGCTTCGGTTCAACTTTGCCAAGCCGATCAGCTACGTAAAAGGCGTGGATAAGACTGAAAACTTCAACTTTACCGTCAGTGCGCGTTTTTAGGGCTCTCGTAACCTGTTTGCTTTTGCTGCCGGTGATGGCGCAAGCGCAAACGCTGGACTTTCCCGTTTATGATAGTGGTCCCAGCGTTGCCACGATCGATCGTGAACGCCTGCTGAACGAAAGCGCCTATGGACAAGCCATCACCAATGGTCTTGCGCAAAGGCAGTCGACGCTGGTTGAAGAAAATGAGGCGCTGCTGAAAGGTCTGGAAGAAGAAGAGCGTGCCTTGACTGAGACGCGCAGAACCATGGATCCAGAAGCTTTTGCCCCTCTGGCAGAAGCCTTTGACAGCAAAGCTAACAGCATCCGAGCACAGCAAGAGGCCAAAGCGTTGGATCTGGCACAAGCGCTGGAGGCATCGCGGCTGACTTTTTTCCGTGACGTGGAGCCGACAATTTTGGAAGTCATGCGCGACAGGGGCGTATCCATCTTGCTGAACGAACAAGCAGTCCTCATCAGTGTCGCAGGCGTAGACATCACAGATGCCGTTTTGGTTAGCTTGGACAAGCTTTTCGCCGAAGGGCAGTTTGACCGGGACCCGTGAAGCTTGTCCCGGGCGTCCAGCCTTGGTAGGGAAACCAAAGGTTTATGGAAGGGTTGGGGCATGGCAGATGGTACGGATCAGGTCTTAGGGCCGGTCGATATCAACGAAATCAAGCGGATGATCCCGCACCGCTACCCGTTTTTGTTGATCGACAAGGTGCGTGATATTGTTCCTAACAAGTCGGCAGTTGGCATCAAGAATGTCACTTACAATGAGCCGCACTTTCAAGGGCACTTTCCAGCGCGGCCAATCATGCCTGGCGTCACAATCGTGGAGGCGATGGCCCAGACATCGGCCATTCTTGTTGGCAAGACGCTTGACCTGATCGACAACGACTTTCTGGTCTACTTTCTGTCTATCGACAAATGTAAGTTCCGCCACCCGGTGGCCCCCGGAGATGTGCTTGAATTGCACATCTCAGTCATTCGCGGGCGCGGCAAGCTCTGGAAATTCTGGGGCGAAGGCAAGGTTGACGGCAAAGTTGTAACCGAGGCGGAATTCACGGCGATGATGGTCCCGCCGGAGGAAGAGAAAGACTGATGCCCATCGACCCTACCGCGGACGTTCATCGCCTTGCCTGCGTAGAGGAAGGCGCCACGATTGGTGCCGGCTGCAAAGTCGGGCCGTTTTGCGTGATTGGGCCAGAGGTTACTTTGGCCGCCGGGGTGGAATTGAAATCCCACGCCGTCGTCGAAGGCTGGACCGAGGTGGGCGAAGGCACGGTTATCTTCCCCTTTGCGTCCATAGGGCATGTGCCGCAGGATCTCAAATTCGCTGGAGAACGTACCAGGCTTGAGATCGGAAAAAACAACCGGATCCGCGAATACGTGACCATGAACCCCGGCACCGAAGGCGGTGGCGGTGTTACGCGCGTGGGTGATGGCGGTCTTTACATGATGGGCGTTCATGTGGGCCACGACTGTCTTGTGGGCAACAACGTGATCCTGGCTAACAATGCTTCTTTGGGAGGGCATTGCGTTGTCGAAGACAGCGTCGTCATAGGCGCGCTTGCCGGTGTGCATCAATTCTGCCGGGTTGGGCAAGGTGCAATGATCGGCGGGCTGGCCGCTGTAGTGGCGGATGTAATTCCCTACGGTACGGTTATGGGCGAACGCGCGTCGTTGGAAGGTTTGAACCTGGTCGGGCTCAAGCGTCGCGGGCTGGACAAAAATGAAATCAACGGCCTGCGCAACGCGTTCAAGCTGTTGTTTACCGGCAGTGGCTCCCTGCGGGACCGGGCGGCGGGGTTGCAGGCAGAATACGCCTCCAACGCGCTGGTCCAGGACGTCTGTGACTTTATCCTAGACGACAGCGCGCGGCACATGACGGTGCCCAAGGACGGGTGATCCTTGTCCGGCCTTGCGGCTGATATCCCACTAGCCATTGTGGCGGGCGATGGTGCGCTGCCGCGCTTGCTTGCGCACGATTGCGCGCGCCGTGGGCGCCCGTTTGCCGTCGTTCTTTTTAGTGGTTTTCGCCCGGATTGGGTGGATAGGCATCCGGTTATCGAGGCTGAATTCGAAAAGCCCGGACGCCTGTTCAAAGCGCTGGGGAAAGGTGGTTTCCAGCACGTGACCTTCGCCGGGTCCATGCAGCGTCCTCAGTTAAGCCTGCTGCGATCCGACCTGAAGTTCTTGCGCCTTGCGCCGACAATTTTCAGCGCGATGAAGTCGGGTGATGACACAACTCTGCGCACTGTGACTTCCATTTTTGAGGCGGAGGGGATGACCGTTGTGGGCGCCCATGATGTGTTGGAAAACCTGTTGGCGCCTACGGGTTTGCAGACGGTGACGAAGTTCTCGAAAGACGATTGGGCGGACATCAAACGTGCGTTTGCGATCGCCAAAGCGTCGGGCAAGATGGATGTGGGCCAGGGCGCGGTTGTGGCGCAGGGTATTTGTCTGGGGGTGGAAAGTATCCAGGGCACGGATGCGATGTTGGGGTGGGTCGCGCAAACCGGTGCCCCATTTCGTCTGAAGCCAAAAGGCGCGCGTGGCGTTCTGGCCAAGGCGCCAAAGCCGGGCCAGGATTGGCGCGTAGACTTGCCTGCCATTGGGCCTGAAACGATGGAAGCAGCGGCCAAAGCCGGGCTTGCGGGAGTCGCGGTACAGGCGGGCGGCATTCTGGTGCTGGGGCTGGAAGAGACTGTCGACAAGGCCAATGAGTTGGGGCTCTTCTTTGTGGGTATCACACCGGACGAGGCGGAATGAGCCGACCGCTTAACGCGTTTATCATCGCCGGGGAACCGTCAGGCGATAAGCTTGGTGGCGCCCTGATGGCCGGCCTGAAGGCACAAACAGATGTTGCATTCCAAGGGGTTGGCGGGCCGAATATGGCTGCTGAGGGCTTGGCCAGCCTCTTTGACATGCGTGATCTAAGCGTCATGGGCCTGTTAGAGGTACTGCCGCGTGTGCCCAAGCTGCTGGGCCGCATTCGGCAGACCGTTGCGGCCGGGATTGCAGCCAAACCGGACGTGCTGATTACCATCGACAGCCCCGATTTCTGTCTTCGGGTGGCGTCCAAGTTGCGGGAAACGCTGCCGGACCTGAAGGTTGTGCATTACGTCGCACCCAGTGTCTGGGCCTGGCGGCCAGAGCGTGCTGCAAAGATGGCGCGCCATGTGGATCATGTGCTGGCGTTGTTGCCGTTTGAGCCGCCTTACATGGAAAAAGCCGGGATGAGCTGTGATTTTGTGGGCCATCCTCTGGTGGCAGAACCGGTCCCCACCGCAACGGACGTGGCTACGTTGCGCGCGGACCTGAATTTGGGCGACGCGCCAGTCATGGCTTTGCTGCCGGGATCGCGCGCGGGTGAGATCAAGCGACTTTTGCCGATCTATGAGGCGGTGGCGAAACGCGTCGTGGACCGGCGCCCGGACCTGCGGTTTTGCGTACCCATGGCAGGCGCGGTGGCCGATGATCTCTTTGAGCGTCTGTCCATGTGGTCGGTGCCGGTGGCGACGCTTGATCCGCGAGGGATGGCGGTCGAAGTTTCCGAACACCGCAAGCGCACGGCCTTTCACATGGCAGATGTGGCGCTGGCCACCAGCGGTACCGTGGCTCTGGAATTGGCCGCTGCGGATTGCCCGCACGTGGTTGCTTACAAGGCTAACTGGGCTACCACCCGTATGGTCAAGAAGATGGCGCAGATCGACACGGCCAACCTGGTCAACATCGTGACTGGCAGCCGCGTTATCCCGGAGTTTTTGTTTGAAGCCTGCACGCCAGATCAAGTCACGCCGGCTGTGTTAGACGTTCTGGCTGATCCCAGTGGCCAGAGGGCTGCGGCAGCACAAACGGTTGCGGCGCTTGGTTTTGGGGGAGAGGATCCTGGCGCACGCGCGGCAAAATCAGTTCTTGGATTTCTGAGTAAGGCTTAAAGCGCGGCTTTTATTACGCCATCAGCGTCGGTAATCCACCTTCAAAAGCGTTTCGCAAGTCAGACAATGAAACGCTTGCCGCGCCTAGTACCAATGCTTCACCTTCGACGACACCGACAATCTCAGCTGGTACGCCCTGATCGCTCGCATCTGCCAAAACGGCCTCTGCATTGTCCGTGGCGACCAGATACCGCGCCTGATCTTCACCAAACCACCAGCCCGTACTGTCACCCGAAAGCGTTAGACCAAGCCCAGCCGCAAGGGCCATATCCGCCGCTGCCAGCGCAAGCCCACCGTCGGACAAGTCATGGGCCGCCGTGATTTGGTTTTCGGCTTGCTGGTGACGCACAAATTCCCCAGCTGCCCGCTCGGCTGCCAGATCCACATGGGGTGCGTCGCCGTCTTCCCGGTTCCAGAGTTCCTTCAACAGGGCAGATTGTCCCAAGTGGCCGTCGGTCCACCCCACCAACACCAGCGTGTTCCCTGCTTTGGGTGCGGTATCGATCATCTGGGACAAATCCTGCAACAGCCCCACCGCGCCAATTGTCGGGGTGGGCAAAATGCCTTCGCCGTCGGTCTCGTTGTAAAGCGAAACGTTGCCCGACACGATCGGCACGTCGAGTGCGGCACAGGCCTCCCCGATGCCCTTAATGGCGCCCACAAACTGCCCCATGATCTCTGGCTTTTCGGGATTGCCGAAGTTGAGGTTGTCGGTGGTTGCCAACGGTTTCGCCCCGGTAGCGCAAAGATTGCGATACGCTTCCGCCACCGCCTGCTTGCCGCCCTCATACGGGTTCGCACGCACATAGCGCGGTGTGACGTCCGACGTGAAAGCGAGTGCTTTGGGCGTGCCGTGAACACGCACAACCCCTGCATCCGCGCCTGGCCGGCGAACGGTATCAGCCATAACTTGCGTGTCGTATTGCTCAAAGACCCAGCGCCGCGACGTATAATTGGGGCTGGCGAGTAGTTTTAGAACCGCTTCGCCGGGGTCCACATCCGGAACTGGCTGCAGGTTCGGGGCAGGGGGCGTTTCCACCCAAGGACGGTCGTATTCCGGCGCGGTGCCCGACAGCGCCTTCAGTGGCAAGTCAGCCATCAGTTGGCCGCCGTGCATGATCTCGAACTTGTCCTCGGCAATCGTCTCACCGACGATGGAAAAGTCGAGGTCCCACTTGTCGAAAACCGCCTTCGCTTCTGCTTCCTTCTCAGGCCGCAGGACCATGAGCATCCGCTCCTGGCTCTCAGACAGCATCATCTCATAAGCAGTCATGTTTTCTTCGCGCACCGGAACGTTGTCCAGGTTCAGCCGCACGCCAAGATTGCCTTTGTCGCCCATCTCCACCGCCGAACAGGTAAGCCCGGCAGCGCCCATATCCTGGATGGATATAACAGCGCCGGTCTGCATCAGTTCCAGCGTAGCTTCCATAAGGCGTTTTTCGGTGAACGGGTCGCCTACTTGTACGGTCGGGCGCTTTTCCTCGATGCTGTCGTCGAATTCGGCGGATGCCATGGTTGCCCCGCCAACGCCGTCGCGCCCGGTTTTGGCGCCGAGGTAGACCACCGGCATTCCCACACCTGATGCGGCGGAATAGAAAATCGCATCCGTGTCAGCCAAGCCCGCCGCAAACGCGTTAACCAAGCAGTTGCCGTTGTAAGCTTCATGAAAGCGCAACTCGCCACCGACGGTTGGCACACCAAAACAGTTGCCGTAACCGCCGATGCCTTCTACGACGCCCGCCAGCAGGGATTTTGTTTTAGGGTGATCGGTCGCGCCAAAGCTAAGCGCGTTCATCGCGGCGATAGGGCGGGCGCCCATGGTGAAGACATCCCTCAAAATCCCACCTACTCCGGTGGCGGCACCTTGGTAGGGTTCGATGTAGCTGGGATGGTTGTGGCTTTCCATCTTGAAGACCACGGCCTGACCGTCGCCGATATCAACGATCCCGGCGTTTTCACCCGGACCGCAGATCACTTGCGGGCCCTCTGTTGGCAACGTCCGCAGCCATTTTTTCGACGATTTGTAGGAACAGTGCTCATTCCACATGGCAGAGAAAATCCCAAGCTCGGTAAAGCTCGGCTCGCGCCCCAGAAGGTCCAAGATAAGCTGATATTCGTCGGGTTTCAGCCCATGGTCGGCGATCAATTGGTCTGTGATTGCTGGCTCTGCCACCTGTCTGCCCCCGCGGTGAATTTGAGCCAGTCTTTACGCGCGCTGCGCACTCGGAGCAAGCGCACGGGAGGTGGCCCATAAATTTTCGCAACTTTTTTTCCCGTCGTGTCGATATCAGCGGATGTCATCCGTCCTTGGAGTACTGGAAGATAAAACGGAGGACAAAATGAACCTGCCCATAACATCACTATTTGCTGCAGCCTTGGCAATTATTCTGCTGGCTCTGACCTATCACGTGATCTTTGCCCGCGCCAAATTGGGAGTATCCATCCTGCACGCCGGCGATATGGCACTGGCGACCCGGATACGGCGCCACGGCAACTTTGTGGAAACTGTGCCGATTGCGTTGATCGTGATGGCGCTGGCAGAACTAGGCGGTGCCAATTCGACTGCGCTCTACGTGGCTGGTGTATTGCTCGTGCTGGGACGGATTGCCCATCCGCTTGGCCTGGATCCGGAAGTATCAACCAAACCGCTGCGGATCATTGGCGGGGTCGCCACCCATCTGTCTATTGCCATCTGCATCGTTTTGATCGCCTTGCAGCAGTTTACTTAACCCAACCCGGCAGTTGCCAACTGGTCCGATGCTGGACCAAACTCACTTCAAAAGGAGAAACCAAATGAAATACATGTGTCTGATCTATTCCCCGCCGATGGAAAACGAACCAACGGAGCCCGGCACCCCAGAATTTGAGGCCATGATGGCACCCTGGATCGCCTTCAATGAGATGGTCGAAAAGGCCGGTGTCAGCCTCGGCGGTGACGCGCTTTTGCCGGTGCAAACTGCCACAACCGTGCGTGTGCGCGGCGGCAAGACCGAGATGATGGACGGCCCCTTTGCAGAAACCAAAGAACAGCTGGGCGGCTATTACATCTTTGAGTGCAAAGATCTGGATGAGGCGTTGAAATACGCCAGCCAAATCCCGGTGCATGAATATGGTAGCGTCGAAGTGCGCCCGATCATGGACTTTGAAGCGTGACGTCAACCGGGCAGGGCGACCCAACGGCCGCCCTTGCCCAAGTCATGGACACAGACCACGGCCGCTTGATGGCGGCCCTCATTGGCCAGTTGAGAGATTTCCAGCTGGCCGAAGACTGTTTGCAGGAAGCCGCTGCAAGCGCCCTGGTCCATTGGACCCGCGCCGGGGTGCCCCGTGCGCCTGCAGGCTGGCTTTTGCAAGTGGCGCGGCGCAAAGCCATTGATCGCCTGCGCAAAGGGCAGACCGCAGATAAATACTCGGCAGATTTGAGCTATTTGACGGAGCTTGATCAGCAAGATGCCGTCGCTGAGGCAACCCAGGAAATTCCTGATGAGCGGCTGCGTCTCATTTTTACCTGCTGCCATCCGGCACTTGATCAAAAATCCCGCGTGGCACTAACGTTGCGCACATTGGGTGGCCTGACCACCGCCGAAATCGCGCGCGGGTTTCTCGATAAAGAAACAACGATGGCGCAGCGGTTGGTGCGTGCAAAGCAAAAGATCGCTGCGGCAGGCGTGCCATACGCTGTACCCGATCCCACGGAGTGGCCTGAAAGGCTGCCTCATGTGCTGACCATAGTCTATCTGATTTTCAACGAAGGTTACGCGACTCTGAGCGGGCAGGATCACATCCGCAAAGACCTCTGTGCAGAGGCGATTTATCTGGCGGAAGTGCTCAATACTCTGGCCCCGGAAGAGGCAGAGATTGAGGGCCTTCTGGCGCTTTTACTGTTGATAGATGCGCGCCGCACCGCCCGCGCAGAGGGCGATAGGTTTGTGGCGCTGGAACATCAGAACCGCAACCTCTGGGACAAAAGGAAAATGACGCGGGGTGAGGTGTTGACCGAAACCGCACTCAAACGTCAGCGCCCCGGGCCGTTCCAGATCAAAGCGGCTATCCAGGCATTGCATGCAGATGCGCCGACGTTCGCCGATACTGACTGGCTCGAAATTGTCGCGCTCTACAATGTCTTGTTGCGGTTCGAAGATACCCCCGTGGTGCGTCTCAACCGCGCGGTGGCAACCTCCTATGCTGTGGACCCGAAAACCGGTCTTACCCTTTTGCAACCCCTTGCAGGCGCCCTTGCAACCTACAGCCCCTATTTCGCAGCTTTGGCGGATGTGGAGGCCCGGTGCGGGCACCCGGATGCCGCCTGCGGGGCTTATGATCGTGCAATTGCCTTGACCCAAAATCCGACGGAAAAAGAATTCATGAAACAAAAGCAATCTTTATTGGAGGATGGGCAAACCAACTAAGTGACGCCCCTACAAAACGGTGGCGGTCCTCTGGCTTAGACGTTTTCCTCACGGACGCGTATCACCGCGCAAATTTAATGGCTCACGTTTCCTAAACTCCCAAAATAGGTGTGCATGTCCGTTAAGGACATGCTCCATTAGAAAAGATATGCAAGTTATCTGGAGTAGCCCCAAGGCATCGGCAAAAAAAGAGGCCGAGCAAAGCTCGGCCTTTAGTCCAACAGGGAGGTGAAGATTGACGGGAGACTAGCTGCACCGTCCGCCTTCAAGATTTAACTATAAACCGAAAGGCTTAACGACAAGTGTAAAAAGGCCACATTCGGCGCATACCCGATATGCAGTAGAAGCATGGCAATTCTGAGGGGTGTTGCAACTCTGTTATCTATTTGAAAAGTATCGCTAAAATTGTGACAGTTTCTTGTCAGCCTTAATCTCTTCCAGAACGAAATCGCGGAACACTTGAATCCGTTTGGAATGGCGCAACTCTTCTGGGTAGGCCAGATAGACTGGCACAATCGGCGATTCCTCATCTGGCAATACCCGCACCAACTGTGGAAAATCGACCGTCACATAGTTCGGCAGATATCCGATCCCAACGCCAAAGAGGGTTGCTTGCAGGACACCAAAGTAATTGTTCACGGTAAAATGGGACACGTGATCGCCACCCAAAAGCGGGGTGAGCCAATTGCGTGAGGCGCTGACCTGGGGTGACGACAGATTTTGCGACATGATCCGATGATTGCGCAACTCTTCAAAGCTTTGCGGTGTGCCATGTTTTTCCAGATAGGTGTCAGATGCATAAAACCGCATCTTCACGTCCATCAGGCGGCGACGCACCAGATCGGCCTGCGACGGTTCTTTCATGCGGATGGCCACGTCAGCTTCCCGCATGGGCAGGTCCAGCACGCGTTCTTCGAGCAGTAGGTCTATTTTCAAATCCGGATAGCGTTCAAACAGGTGACCCATGCGCGGCGCCAGCCAGAGCGTTCCAAACCCGATCGTTGTGGTGACTTTCAGCTCCCCCAAAACCTCATCTTCGCTGTCGCGAATGCGTGCCTCGGTAGAATCGAGTGTTTTGGACATGGTCTGGGTAGCGTCAAACAACAACTCACCCTGTTCGGTCAGGATCAAACCGCGCGCGTGACGGTGAAACAGTGTCACGCCTAAGCTTTCTTCCAGGGCGCGAATTTGGCGGCTTACGGCGGATTGGCTCAGGTGCAGCGTGTCACCGGCATGGGTCAGGCTGCCCGCGTCAGCTACCGCGTGGAAAATCCGCAGCTTGTCCCAATCCATAATCTGTCCTTCCAATGTCTGCGCTGGTGTAAAAAGTCGCGCGCCAAAAAGCAAAGAAAAACGGGTTGTTGGATGCTGCAACCAGCTTCTTGAGCAGCGTCAGGCCCCCAAACCGGCACGCATGGCAACACGGCGAACCGGGGTTAGGCCGTGCAACCATTGCAAGCCTTTCAGACGTAAGGCTCGCAGATTTTCACCTTCGGCCATCGCTGCACGGTTGAGGGCATCCACTCCACGCACGCGGGCTGTGATGTCGGGCGTGCGTCGCGCGGAATAAGCAGCCAACATGGTCGGGCTGCCCAGTTGGTCCGGCGCGTCTTGCGCAAGTTGCAACAATGCGTCGATATCGCCAAGGCTCATATTCAGCCCTTGCGCCCCAATCGGAGGCACCACATGGGCGGCTTCTGCCATCAGCGCAACCCGTTCACCGGTTAACGATTTGGCCTGCATGGCAATGATCGGCCAGATCGCGCGGGGACTGCACAATTCAAGTTTGCCCAGACAAGCGCAGGACCTTTCGGTCGCTGCAATTGAAAATGTATCTGCATCAAGCGCCATCAGCGCCTCAGTTTTGTCCGTGCGTTCCATCCAGACAACCGCACTGACCGGCCCTTCTGCTGTGTCAGGCAGCGGCACTAACGTAAAAGGTCCACCGGTGCGGTGGATTTCGGTCGACACACCGTCGCTGGGGTCAGGATGGCGTACCGCAAACACCATTGCGCGCTGGCCATACGACCAACGGTTCACGCCGATCCCCACCGCATCGCGGATAAAAGAGTTGCGCCCGTCAGCGGCCAACACCAGTGGCGCTTGCACTTGGCTGCCATCGCTGAGCGCCAGCAAGGCATGATCCGTGCGCTGGGTAATCCGTTTTGTGGCAACTCCCGGACGGAAATCCACATTTTGCAGTTGCGAAAGGCGGGCCGTCATTTCGCGTCGCAACAGCCAGTTGGGCAGGTTCCATCCAAACGGTTGGTCAGAGATTTCCGATGCGTCAAAGTCAGCGACCTGCCGTATCACGCCCGGCTCGCCGCCTGCATCTGCCAACCGCATGATTTGCAGCGGCGCGGCAAACGGCGCTAACCGCGGCCAGATACCTGCAGCTGCCAGCGTATTGCGTGCCGGCTGCAGGAAGGCGGTAGAACGCCGGTCAGCGCTGGGGTCTGCACCGTCGGTCACTGGCGGGGCAGGATCCACGACCAGCACCGAAAAACCAGCGGTGCCAAATGCCGCAGCAGCGCTTAACCCGGCGATGCCGCCGCCGGAGATACAAATGTCAAAAGTCTCACGCATGCACCTGATGTAGGCCCCCGGGCCTAAGCCTGCAACTGCGACAGAAAGCCCGTTAGATCCGAAGTATGGTGGTCCACATAACCGGTTACGACAGGCAAGGGGGCCACGTGTACCGTGCGCATGCCCAGGCCGTGCGGCACGGCCAGGTTACGTGCATCGTCTTCGAACATCGCGGCGCGGGTCGGGTCAAACCCGTCGCGTGTCAGGATCGCGTCGTAGGCTTGAGGCGTGGGTTTGGGGTGAAAGCTGGCGTGTTCAATCCCGTAGATCGCGTCGAATGCCCCAGTTAAGCCGCGCGCCGCCAGCACGCGATCCGCATGAAATTCCGATCCGTTTGTGTAGACGATCTTGCGCCCCGGCAGCGCCTCGATTTCAGCGAGCAGGTCCGGGGCGGTTGGCACGTGATCCAAAGGGATGTCGTGCACATCAAACAAATATGGCATCGGGTCAACGTTGTGTTCCTGCATAAGGCCTGACAGCGTCGTTCCGTAGACCTGCCAATAATGCTGGCGCAGAAAATCTGCCCGGTCTTTGTCCACGCCAAGCGTTTCCATAACGTAGGCGGTCATTTTCACTTCGATCAAATCGAAAAGCGCGCATTCCGGTGGGTAGAGCGTGTTGTCGAGATCGAAGACCCATGTGGTGATGTGCGAAAATCCGGCCATAATTCCTGCTATTCCATCCGTGCGCAGGTGGAAAGCGTAGTCTCGGTATACATTTCCCTTTCAATGTACCGGAATGTCTTTAAGTGTACGCGAAGCCACTTTTGTGCATGGGAACAGGGATGACACCGGAAGAAAAGTTAAACTCAGGCGTCAAGCTGCTGCGTGAAGTGATGGCCGAATTGCAAACCTCGCTTCAAACGGAACGCACCCGTAAGCGGGGAGGGGTCGTGCGCGACATCCACCGTGTGGCGGGAATGCTGGAGGAAAGCCCGACCTTCTTTAGTCAGGCCGGCCAGGACCGCGTTGTTGAACGCCTTTTACAAGGAAAGCGGGGCGGGGTTTTTGCAGATATCGGCGGATACGACGGGCTAACCGGGTCAAATACGCTGTTTTTTGAGATGTTTCGCGGATGGACCGGCATTCTGGTTGAGCCTGCCCCTACACAGATGCGCAAGGCACAAGAACTGCGGCGCTGTGATTGCTTTGCTTATGGCGTTGCCGGGCAAGCCCGCACACTGGAATTCATGGAAGTCACGGCAGGCTACACGCAGATGAGTGGGTTTCTGGACAGCTATGACGCAAATTTGCTGGCTCAGGTGCGCGGGGACCCGAGACACACGGAGACTGTTCATACGCTACAGGCCAAACCGCTTGGCGATATTTTGTCTGAAGCTGGGTTGTCGCAGGTCGATTTCCTTTCGCTCGACGTCGAAGGCGGCGAAATGGACATCCTGCAGAACTTTGATTTTGACGCCTTCGATATTGAGATCTGGTCGATTGAGAACAACACATCAGACCCCGCAATCCCTGCACTGATGCAGGACAAGGGCTACGATCTGGTGGAATTTGCCGGCGTCGACGACATTTTCCGCAAGCGGAGGAAATCATGACCGCAGCCAATGAACCGCGTGACGCGTATGAGCTGATCTTGAACGCCATTGATGTGGGCGTTTACCGGCCTGGGGAACGGTTGGTGGAATCCGATCTGGCGGACAGGTTCGGCGTCAGCCGCACCCCTGTGCGGGAGGCCTTGCAACGGCTTGAAACGCAAAGCCTTTTGCGCCGCGAAGGGCGGTCATTGATTGTGGCCTCGCTTGATCACAACCAGATGGCGGAACTTTACGAAGTGCGGTCGGAGTTGGAGGGGCTTGCAGCACGCCTGTCTGCCAAGCATGCCGGGCCAGAAGAGGTGCGCGTGCTTTATGCCATGATCGAGGAAGATCGCGCCCTATTGGGTAACCCGCGAGAACTTTCGTTGGCAAACCGGCGCTTTCACCGGCAAATCCACTTGGGCAGCCGGAACCGTTTTTTGGTGCAACAGCTGGAAATGGTGCATCGATCCATGGCGCTTTTGGCGGAAACGTCTCTGGCAGCGGATGGACGCGGAGAGATGGCGCTGGCCGAACACCAAACCATAGTCGAAGCGATCGAGGCGGGCGATGGCCGTTTGGCGGAGCAGCAGCTGAAAGATCACCTGTCGTTTGCTTTTGAGACCAGATTGAAGCAGGACGCGCGGGAGATATCCCTTGCCGATGGTTGATCTTGCACCCCATGTGCGCGCGGTTCTGGCAGGGAAAGAACCTGCGCGCGATCTTTCCGGCGAGTTGACGGACCTGACCACGGCTTATGACCTGGCGGATAAAACTTTCGAAGCCGTCAGTCCTACGTGCGGTTGGAAAATTGCCGCCAATGCACCGGATCAGCGGGCGAACCCCGACCTCGGCGCGCCAATCTTCGCGCGGATTGCCGGAGGTGCCCCGGTACCCACTGGTTCGGTTTTAAAATTGTCCGATTTCACCGATTTTGCGTTGGAACCTGAATTTGCTGCCGTTCTGGGCGCACCTGTGTCCCAGCCGCTAGATGCACCGGGTGCCCGTGAAAAGATAGCCGCCATCCATGTCGCGTTTGAACTCTTGGATAGGCGCGGCTTGGGGCCGGTGTTCCACCTCCCAACTTTTGTGGCCTTGAACGTCTTCAATGCTGGCGTTGTTATGGGACAAGAGGTGCCAAAAGCGGCTTTGGCGGACTACAGCGCACGGTTTTCCATGGCGGCTGAAACGCAGCTTTCCGGGCGCAATACTGCGCCGCAAGATCCGTTTGAGGCGGTGGCTGACACGCTCAACCACGCCACATCGCGGGGGTTTTCGGTGCCGGCGGGCGCCGTGATCTTATGCGGAACCCATCATCCGCCGGTGTCGATCTCTGCTCCAACCGCAGTGGAGTTTGAGGTATCAGGCCGGGTTGTCAGCCTCTCAATCTCTGATTGAAAAACGGTGTCGTTGATGCCGTGTTCGGTCTTGTCCCAATAGCTGGGCTTCGCAAACACCTCATACGCGGCCTTGAGGGCTGCAATCGCGCCCAGCAGCAAGTACAACGGCATCGCCAACACCCATGCAGTCAACCCGCGTCCCGGCCTGCGCCCCAGGGCCACGATCCCCAGGATGAGAAGGAACAACTCGGTCAGCACAAATCCGACGATAAGGCAGGCCAGCAATGCGGGCGGCAGACCGGCATAGATCGCAGGTTTCAATCCACCCACCATAAGCCACATCGGCAATACAATCGGCGCGATTAGAAAGCTGGTGAAGGTGCCCAACATCTGCGCCTGACAGACCATAAACCCGGCGATACCGAAGTCACGCAGGGCCGCGCGCGGGTTGCGCATATGGGTGGCCCATGTTTGCAAAAAGCCTTTCAACCAGCGCGACCTTTGCCGGACCCAAGGCAGAACGCGAAAGTTCGCTTCTTCATAAGTTGTAGAGTCCGAGATCAGGCAACGGTATCCCTGACGATACAGCCGAAAGCCCAGGTCTGCATCTTCGGTGACGTTTTGTGCGTCCCACCGGCCAAGCTTCTCCAAAATGTCGCGGCGAAAGAAAACGGAGGTCCCGCCCAACGGGATAGGTAAGTTCAACCGTTCAAGTCCGGGCAAAATTACGCGGAACAAGATAGCGTATTCGATGCTGAAACAGCGCGAGATCCAATTGGTGCCGGCGTTGTAGTAATCCAACGCACATTGCACGCACGCAGCGTTTTCGCCACCGCTGGCGAACCTGCGAACAACCTGGAACAGTTGATCCGGTTCCGGCGCGTCTTCGGCGTCATAAATCCCAACAATGTCGCCAGACAAAAAATCCAGTGCGTAGTTCAGCGCGCGGGGTTTGGTTTGCAGGCGTGCCTCCGGCACCTCTATTGCGCGCATCCAGGCGGGCAGAGTGGCTTGAGCCAAATGTGCTTTGGTGTCGGGGTCGTTGGCCTCATAAATCAAGGCCACCTCCAGCAACTCGCGCGGATAGTCGAGCCGCTCAATACGTTTGATCAGTCGGTCGAGAATGTCCTTTTCACGCAAAAGCGGGATCATGACAGAGATTCTGGGCAGTTTTGCTGGTCGGGCAAAAGGTTTGGCCTGCTTTTGCCGGTAAGTTGCAGCCAAAAGAGCGGTAATCTTGAAAACTCCGTTCAACAAAAGGGCAGCGGCGATCCAAACAAACAGGGTCAGGGCAAGGCTGTGGGGAGAAGCTAGCAGCCAAAACGTGACGACCCCGGCCGAGATCAATCCGATCATTCGGGTAGGGCGGGTTGACCAGTTTCGGCAGCTCAGTTGCACGGGCACTGCAACATTTGCCATCTCTGACAGCTCCGCCGCGCAGGTATCACGAATTAGTCTTTCGATTTCCTGGCGCTTGGCGAGCACAAAGCGAATGTCCTTTGCCAAAGGTTTCAAATGCGGCAGCAAGTCTTCGCGATCGTCGCAATCTGCAACCGCAACTACCAACGCGTCGCCCTGACGACGCCAAGGGACAAAGCGTCGTTGCAACATCAATCGTGGGTCAATTCCGTCCGTCAGGCCCAGTGAAGGCGGCTGGCGTAGCAGGTCCACCACGGGTATGGTGGCCACTTCGGCCTTGGCGCCAAGCACATCTTCTTCTGATGCGAGCCCCATGGATTGCAGCAACTCGCTCAGCGGCGCCTTTCCCCGGTGTTGTAAGACGATGGCGCGGAACAATTCGTCTGCGGACACATCGCCGCGTTCGACCAACAAGTCTTCAAAACGTGTGGGAGCGTCTTCAAACCCGGTCGGTCGCAAGGGGCGCGGCGCGCGGCGATAAGTGTTAGGTGTTCTGGGCATACGGCAGCAGAGTTGGTTAACGCAGCCTTGCGCCCGGAGTGTTAACCGCTGGTTAACGTCTGGATTAATTTTAGAAAATACCTAGGGTTGATGCCCGATACACGCTCTAGGCAAGAGATGCTGCAAACCGTTCAAACAGGTAGTAGCTGTCTTGTGGCCCGGGGCTTGCCTCTGGGTGATGCTGGACGGAAAAAACCGGGCGATCCGTCATAGCGATGCCGCAGTTTGATCCATCAAAAAGCGATACATGTGTTTCCACAACCCCTTCCGGGAGGGATTGCCCATCCACTGCAAAGCCGTGGTTCATCGACGTAATTTCCACTTTGCCGGTAGAGTGTTCTTTCACAGGATGGTTGGCGCCGTGGTGGCCGTGGTTCATTTTCAGGGTCTGCCCGCCGAGGGCCAAGGCTAGCATTTGGTGACCAAGGCAGATGCCAAAGATAGGCAAGTCTGTCTTTTCCAAAATTTCGCGGATCATCGGCACAGCATATTCGCCCGTGGCAGCGGGGTCGCCGGGGCCGTTTGACAGGAATATGCCTTGTGGGTCGTGGCCCATGATATCTTCGGCCGTTGCAGTGGCGGGAACCACTGTTACCTCACATCCTGCGCTGGACAGGCAGCGCAGAATATTGCGTTTGGCGCCATAATCTACCGCCACAACACGCTTGCCTGGGCCGTCGCGCCGGGGATACCCGTCGGGCCAGGCCCACCGCATCTGGTCCCATTTGTAGGTCTGCGCGCAGGTAACGTCCTTGGCCAGATCCAGCCCCTCCAGCCCGGGAAAGGCGCGCGCCTTTTCCAAAAGTTCTGGCATGTCAAAGACGCCGTCAGGGTTGTGTTCAATCGCCACGTGGGGCGCGCCTTGGGCGCGGATGGCGCGGGTCAGGCGACGAGTATCAATCCCGCCAACCCCAACACGACCCCGTTTGGCCAGCCAGTCCGACAGCCGCGACTGCGACCGCCAGTTGGACGGCTCTGTTGGGTCCCACTTAACCACCATAGCCTCTGCCACCGGGTCGGCGGTTTCGTCATCTTCGTCGTTCACACCGGTGTTGCCGATGTGGGGGAAGGTGAAGGTAATCGCTTGCCCGGCGTATGACGGGTCAGTCATGATTTCCTGATACCCGGTCATGGCCGTGTTGAAGCAAAGCTCCGCGACCTTAATACCGGA
>JBCCET010000052.1:0-26714 GCA_039030095.1 Pseudomonadota bacterium
ATTTGATAACGGGTTGGTTTGACACGAATATTGGTTAAGCCCGTTTCAATAAAAAAACACTCCTCTACATGGGGTTTTTCAAAGTCCGGCACTGAAAGGATTAACCAACCCTTCTACCTGCCGTTTTAATAGAAAACACTCCTCTACACCAGCGGCGGCGGTTGTCGCGCCAAACGCCTTCGTAAAGGCAGTTGTGAAAATAATAGTATTCTAGGTGTTTGAATTCCGTTCGAGCGGCGGAAAACAACTCTTCCACCAGTTTCACGTAGGCGTCCATTGACCCGCCGACGTCCAAAAATATCAGCACTTTGACCGCGTTTCGGCGCTCAGGTCTGGTTTTCACATCCAGATAACCGTTTTCAGCTGTTGACCGGATAGTTCCGTTTAGATCCAGTTCTTCATCCGCCCCGTCGCGCGCCCACCGCCGCAGCCGTTTGAGCGCAACCTTGATGTTGCGGGTGCCAAGTTCCACTGAATCGTCCAGGTTGCGAAACTCGCGCTTGTCCCAGACCTTTACCCCCTTCTGGTGCCGGCTTTCCGACTGACCAATGCGAACACCTTCGGGGTTATAGCCGTAGGCGCCAAAAGGTGACGTGCCAGCCGTGCCGATCCATTTGTTGCCACCCTGGTGACGCTTTTCCTGCTCTTCGATCCGTTTTTTGAGCGTCTCCATCAGTTTATCAAATCCGCCGAGCGCTTCGATTTCTGCCTTTTCTTCCGCGCTCAGATGTTTTTCGGCCAGTTTTTCCAGCCAGTCATGGGGCACATCAACGGCATCCAGGATGTCGCCTACGCTGATATCTTCCATACCCTTGAAGACATGGGCAAAAACCTGATCAAATCGGTCAAGGTTGCGTTCGTCTTTGACCATCGCGGTCCGGGCCAAATAATAAAAGCCTTCCACATCATAGGTCACCATGCCGGTTTTCATGGCTTCCAGAAAAGACAGGTATTCGCGCAACGACACCGGGATTTTGGCTGCCCGCAACGCTTCAAAAAACCGCAAGAACATATGGGTCTCTCCTGCCTTCTGCTGAACGTGAATATCCCTGTCAGAGGCGGAAAGTTCAATGCCCGAACGCAGCATCAGTCGGTCTGTTTTCCATCCGGGCGCCAACGAAATAAAAGGCGTGCCGCGCAGCGGCTCCGCTAGGCTGTCAGACCACGCCTTGGAAGTCGAGCGTGATTGTCGCTGCCAGGCCCACTAAAAATCCGATGATCCCAAACACGCCAGCGTATTGCAATCGGTCCAGACGGTTGCCGCCAAGCTTGCCAGCCCGCCACCATCCAATCGCAGCCCCCAAAACCGCGCAAATCAATCCGATCACGTGCCACCCTCCGGCAAACGTGGGGCCAGGCGCGCAATCAACGCAAGCCTGTCATCAATTTCGGCGGAGGATTGGATGCCGTAGCGCCCCCAGGCAATCGCCTCTTGTTGCAGTTTGCGGGCTTCTTCGACGCGTCCACCAATCCGATAAATCTCTGACTTCATGGCTAACAGGCTGAACAAAAGCCGCCCGTTTTCCGCCTGGCGTGCTGCCAGAATGGACGGTTCTATGAATTCGAGCGCTTGTTTGAACTGCGCTGACGACATCGCGAGTGAGGCCATCTGCAACCCGGTCTGCGCAGTATGGATCGCATATGGGCCAAAAGAATTTACAAAAATTGCGTAGGCCCGAGCATAGTCTTTGGCTGCACTTTCCGGGTCTTGAGCGGCGGTCACACGACCGCGAGCGTAGTAGGCAAACCCTAATCGATGGTCGTTCATGCCTTCGCTGCGGGCTAGCTGGACAGCTTTCGTAGCTGCCGCGCGGCGTTGCGTCGGGTTTGAGCGGACCCCAAGGGCTGCCTCAATCGCGTTGGTCCAAGCTGCACTTGTGCGCACCAGTCCTCGGGCCGGGATACCTGCGCCACGCGGATTTGTACGCGACAGGATCTTGGGTAGCACAGCTGCAACTTCATGTTTTGCCATGCCTGACCGCAGCTCAGGTGCGTAGGTGATCCGTAGGATCAACATGTCATAGGCGCTGAGCACGATGTTGAAGTTGTCGTCGTTGTAAACACTGTCGGGCAGGCGATAGAGGTCGTTTAACGGACCAAGGGCTTGCGCCAATTCTTCATGCAGGCAATCCCGCGCGTCCTGGGGGGAAATGTCGGTGGGCATAAAGATGGCCACCCGCTCCCGCACTTGCAGCGAAGACCAGTCGCCCAGCCGCGAAAAACGTGCGCGCCGAAACTGCTGCCAGTTGGCGACACGCGGCACCACGATGCAGGCCGCATTAGGCGCGGCCCGGCGCAGTTGCCGCTTGGAAATACCTTGCACCACTATGTTTGCGGCAGCGGCGTTGTTCACGCGCGAGATCTGCAGACCGGCCTCATTCCGCATGCGAGCCAGCAGCCGATCTAAGTCCCGCCCGACAATGGGCGCATGTTGACCTGTCAGAGCAACCGTGACTGGTCCTTCAAACCGTGTAAACCGCTGGATCGTTTGACCGCTTTCCAAACTGAACGTCAGGTCGAGAAATTCGTTAAAAATGTCCACATTTGACCGCGCCACGCCGCGACGCACCGGTTGGTCCGGGAACTGTTTCATCGCGGGAAGGGTGGTCGTGGCAGGGTCAGCCCTGCGGGAAACCTGTTCTTGCGGCGTACACGCGGCAAGTGCGGCTAAAATCGGTAATACAAATCTGATCATCTCAAAGTTTGTACTGCCGAAACTGCGTCAGTGTCGCAACCTGGTTGTAGAGCTTTCGTGCGGGAGTGTTGCTTTCCGCCGTCAGCCACCAGACCTGACCAGCGCCTGTAGCCTTTGCATGGTCTTCCACCACTTTGATCAAGGCACGACCGACCCCTTTTCCACGCACGTATGGAACAGTGAAAAGGTCATTTAGATAGATCCGGTCTTCCGGACCCCAGAAATATTGGTGGTGTACATAGTTGACGATGCCGACGACCTCGCCGTCGATCTCCGCCACTTGGGAATACATTTTTATGTCGGGGTCCATGATGCGGGCCCAAGTCTGTGCATGCACATCCGGGCCTCGCTCTGTCTCATAAAATGCAAGGTAGTCGGTCCAAAGGGCAGACCACGCAGCAAAATCCGCGTCAACGACAGGGCGCACGGCGACGCTCACTGGCGACCCCGCGTCATAAAGGCCAGTCGCTCAAACAAATGCACATCCTGTTCGTTTTTCAAAAGCGCCCCGTGCAGTTTGGGCAACGCATCTTTGCCGTCACGCTTCATATCGGCGGGGTCCATATCCTCCACCAACAACAGCTTCAGCCAATCCAGCACCTCTGAGGTGGACGGTTTTTTCTTTAATCCCGGTGTTTCTCGGATTTCAAAGAACTGGGTCAAAGCCTCGGCCACCAGGGTCGGTTTAATGCCGGGAAAGTGCACATCCACAATCGCTTTCATCGTGTCCGTATCCGGGAACCGGATGTAGTGGAAAAAGCATCGCCGCAGAAAAGCATCCGGCAGCTCTTTTTCGTTGTTGGATGTGATGATCACAATCGGCCGCTGCCGCGCCTTGATCGTCTCACCCGTCTCATAGACGTGGAACTCCATCCGGTCGAGTTCTTGCAGCAAATCGTTGGGAAATTCGATGTCAGCTTTGTCGATCTCATCAATCAGCAAAACCAGCTTTTTGTCCGCATCAAACGCCCGCCAGAGTTTGCCCTTTTTGATGTAGTTTTTCACATCATGGACACGCTCTTCGCCCAGTTGGCTGTCGCGCAGCCGCGAGACCGCATCATATTCATACAAACCCTGCTGTGCTTTGGTCGTGGATTTGATGTTCCATTCCAGCATTTCCACACCCAATGAGGCGGCAACCTGGCGGGCAAGCTCGGTTTTCCCGGTGCCCGGTTCACCCTTCACCAACAACGGGCGTTCCAGGGTTATCGCCGCGTTTACCGCGACGGTCAGATCGTCGGTGGAGACGTATTCTTTGGTGCCTTCAAATTTCATGGGACGCGGTAACTCCTTTATTTGGCGGCAACTTAGGGGCGCACTCACAAACCCGCAAGGGATGATGGAATCGGGGTGACAATAGTTCCCGGTTTGGGTAATTGGAGCGCAATTACAAGGATAGGCTATGGTGCCACAGCCAAATTCGAGGGAGAAAACGGTGAAAGCAGAAGACATTCTGGACGCCGACTACCGGCCCGCAGAAAACGAACCTTTCATGAACGACCGCCAGCTGGAATATTTCCGGCGCAAGTTAGAAGATTGGAAGGCTTCATTGCTGGCAGACAGCAAAGAAACCATCGAAGGAATGCAGGAAGGCGCGCGGAATATCCCCGACGTGGCTGACCGCGCTTCTGAAGAAACCGACCGCGCGCTGGAACTGCGCACGCGCGACCGCCAGCGCAAGCTGGTTGCAAAGATCGACAGCGCGCTGCGGCGTATTGACGATGGATCCTACGGCTATTGCGATGAAACAGGTGAGCCGATTTCGCTTAAGCGTCTGGACGCGCGCCCGATCGCCACGCTCAGCCTGGAGGCGCAAGAGCGTCATGAACGCAAGGAACGCGTCCATCGCGACGACTGACGTTTTGGCGGTGTGCAAACTTAAAGACAAAGCCGGGCATTTCGTCCGGCTTTGTGCTTTTTAAGGATGCTCAGAGAGCAAAAAATCGCGGTGATTGGCGGTGGCGTTGCCGGCCTGACCTTTGCACTTGCCGCTGCCCGACGTGGCGCTGGGGTCACCGTGTTTGAACAGGCGGAGGCGCTCGGCGATGTGGGCGCCGGTTTGCAACTGTCGCCAAATGCGATGCGCGTGTTTGCAGCGCTGGGGCTTTCTACAGCAAAGGACTTGCCTGCCAATCGTCCTGGACATGTTGAAATCTGCGACATGCGCACGGGTTGGCCGTTGATGCAGCAGATCCACGGAGCGCCCGGTGGACACCCCTACCTGCAAACCCATAGGGCCGATCTGATTGGGCATCTAGCAGATGCAGTTAAGGCGGCAGAGGGCGCTGTTGAACTGGGCACCGCAGTGTCTGCAGGTGGCCGCAATATTAACGGGAGAGTTTTCGACCATGTTGTGACGGCTAACGGCGTGCGGGGCCGGACAAACCGCGCGGCGGCCCGTTTCACAGGACAAGTGGCTTGGCGTGCGCTGGTTCCGGGGCAGGGTGAGCCAACGCATACACGCGTCTACATCGGTCCCGGCCGCCACATGGTGACCTATCCCTTGCGTGGAGGTGACCTGATCAACCTGGTAGGCGTTCAAAACGAGCAAGATTGGCAAGGTGAAGGCTGGGATCACGACGGCAGTGCTGATGACTTTCGCGCTGCTTTTTCGCCCGCCTGCGATGACCTGACTTCTTTGCTTACACGGGTCCAACAGGTACGTCGCTGGGCGCTTTTCGCCCATGAAGAGGTAGCAATGACAACGCCTGAGGGCAGACCAATCATAGGGGATGCGGCCCAGACCATGCTGCCTTTTGTGGCCCAGGGCGCAGCCATGGCTGTGGAAGATGCTTGGTCTTTGGCTGCGGCTCTTGATGGGGCGTGCGGCCTTGAAGAATGGAGCCTGCGTCGTGCAGACCGGCGGGCGGCAGTGATGCGTGCCGCGCTGGCAAACGGGCGCGTCTTTCATGAAGCGCGCCCGTGGTTTTTGCCCTTCCATCGATTGGGGATGTGGGGCCTTGGTAAAATCTGGCCCGGATTTGGCGCAACCCGCCTAAAATGGCTTTACGACTATGATGTGGTGTCGGATTTCGGTGGGCCGATACCAAATGTGAAAGAGCCCTAGCGCGCAGGCTGGTGCCCAGTCCTAGATCAAATCCTGGGCAAAGCGCAGTCCGTACACTTGGCCTGAGACGCTATTCTTCCGGTGCTTTTTCGGTCAACAAGTCTTCATTTGCATCGTCTTCGCGCTCTTCTTCTGCGATCTGTTCAAGCGTGTGATCTGCTGACACATCTTCGACTGGGGCAGGCGTGGGCTCAGGGGCGGTGGTTTTCGGGGCAGCAGGGGCGTCTGATTTCAAGGCGAGCGTTCCGTCTGCGATCAAACGATAGGTGGGTTCCGGCATCTCAATGCCTTCTGCCTCCAACGCCGCTTTGATTAGTCGGATCGCTTCGCCTTTTGCGCGCAAAAGAGAGGTTTCCCGCTGGTTTATCCAACCGGCGCATCGCACTGTGATGGTGCTGTCGCCCAAGTCAGCCACCCAAACGTTGGGGGCTGGCGCATCAATGACAAATGGCAAAGCCGACAGCGCCTCAGTTGCGACGTCACGTGCTTTTGCCAGATCGGTGTCCGCCGCCACGCCAAAATCGACCAGAAAGCGCCGTTCCCGGTTACGCGTGTAATTCACGATCCGGCTTTTGAACACCGTCGCGTTGGGAATTCGGATGTGGTTTCCGTCATAGCTTAGCAGGATCGTCGCACGGCTTGTTAAGCGGATCACCACGCCTTCATCACCGCCTATTTCGATCGCGTCGTTGGGGCGGAATGGTTGCCGGATCGACAGCATGATCGACGCTATGAAGTTTTCCACCGTATCTCGCACGGCAAAGCCGATTGCGAGCCCGATGATCCCCGCGGCGCCAAGGATTGTGGACAAAAGCGCAGTCGCGTTCAGGATGTCGAGCGCGATGACGAGGCCCGCAATGATAAACGCGAGCCGTAAGATTTGCCGGTAGATGTCTGCAATAAAGGCGTTGGGGGCGATTTTGCTCCACGGTCTGCGCATGCGCGCGATCAGGAAACCGGCGCCCGCAACCACCGCAAACGCCAGAACAGCGACCCCTAGTAATGGTAGGTAGGCGATGATGCGCCACATCCGGTCCATGAACCGCTGGAAAGCCGGGTCCAGCCGTTCGACCACGTCGGTACTCTCAACAACCTGGTTTTCGACCGTGACCACGCCTTCCACCCGTGCGACAAGGGCGTTCAGCTCCGTCGCGCTTTGCGCATCCAGCGTGGTGCCGCGCAAAGTCACCACTCCGTTGGAAACGGTGACAGTTACGTCCTCATAAGCCTCTAATTCTTCGAGGATTTCACGGATGCGGGTGGCCATCGTGGCATCCGCTTCGGCACTGTCTTCAACAGTGATTGTGCCGGTCGGTGCCGTGGTTTCAGTTTGGGCCCCACCCGGCAACGCAAAGGTGGTCAGCAAAAAAAGGACAAAAAGAAAACGCATTGGATAGTCCGCAATTGATCGACGC
This sequence comes from Pseudomonadota bacterium, assembly GCA_039030095.1. GTDB lineage: Bacteria > Pseudomonadota > Alphaproteobacteria > Rhodobacterales > Rhodobacteraceae > Amylibacter. Next base: position 7,178 of record JBCCET010000052.1, read on the forward strand.
AATGCGTCTAGGGTACGGGCTTTGCGCGTGGGTGCAAGAGCGTATGCATTGGATGGCGCGTTGGTCGCCATCGTAGCCTTAGATTGTCTGGTCGTAGTCTCCCACCAGAGGTTCGGTGCGGATCACATCGTCCAGGTCTTTGAAGATCGCGCGAAGCTCTGAATCGCTTTCGGGACTTTCGCAAACGACAACCAAGTTTGGCGTGTTCGACGATGCCCGGACAAGGCCCCAGGCCCCGTTTTCGAGCATCACACGCGCGCCATTGACTGTCACCACATTAGAGATCGCCTGTCCGCCAAGCGTGCCGCCAGTGTCACCCATCTCAACCAGTTTAGCGACCAAGCGTTCCAGCACATCATACTTTTCAGTATCTGCGCAGTAAGGTGACATGGTGGGGGATGCATAAGTTGTTGGCAGATCGCGACGCAGGTCCGCCATGGATTTATCCGGGTTGCGGTCCATCAGTTTGCACAGTTCCACGGCCACACGCATGCCGCAGTCATAACCGCGCCCGATTTCGCCAGACAGGAAGTAGTGGCCGGATTTTTCGAACCCGGCAAGTGCGCCCAATTCATGCACGCGCCGTTTCATGTAGCTGTGACCGGTTTTCCAATAGTCAGCTTTGGCACCATTGGCCTTTAAAACCGGGTCACCAGCGAACAGTCCAGTGGACTTCACATCAGCTACGAAAGTGGAGTTTGGGTAAATCTTTGAGAGATCGCGGGCCATGATAACCCCAACCTTGTCGGCAAAAATTTCTTCGCCCTCGTTGTCCACAACGCCGCAGCGGTCCCCGTCACCGTCAAAGCCGAGCGCCAGATCCGCACCGCTGTCTTTCACCGACGCCGCCATATCATGGAGCATTTCCATTGCTTCGGGGTTTGGGTTGTAGTGCGGAAAGGTGTAGTCGAGTTCGTTGTGGCTGGGGATCACTTCAACGCCGATCCGTTCCAGGATTTCCGGCGCAAAGGCTGCGGCGGTTCCGTTGCCGGTTGCGCAAACAACACGCAGTTTTCGGGTCATTTTGAAATCACCCACAAGATCTTGAATGTAGGCTTCGCGCACGCCGCCCACAAATTCATACCTTCCGCCCTGGCGTTCAATTTGCTGTCCACCCAATACGATGTCGCGTAGTCGGGACATCTCATCCGGGCCATGGGTCAACGGACGCTGAAAGCCCATTTTAACCCCGGTCCAGCCGTTTGGATTGTGGCTCGCCGTGACCATTGCTACAGCGGGTGCGTCCAGATGGAATTGGCTGAAATAGGCCATCGGGCTAAGTGCCGGGCCGATGTCGCGCACATGAAGCCCTGCGCGCATCAAACCCAGGGTCAGTGCGTTTTTGATGGCTAGCGAATAGTCGCGATAGTCATTGCCCACGGCAATCATCGGTTCAATCCCGGCTTCATGCATCTGCGTGCCAAGTCCCAGGCCCAAAGCGGTGATGCCCGGCAAGTTGATGTCGTCGGGATACTTCCAACGGGCATCGTATTCGCGGAACCCGGTCGGCGCGATCATTGCGTCGCGCAGAAATTCCCAGGTGTTAGGTTTGCATTCGGGCAGGGGGGATGACACTGGCGGCACCTCCTTTTTTACGTGAGTGGGTCAGCTTTCGCCAATTGGTCAAATTTCATCAAAGAGTTGATGAGCGTTGGCATGTCGTCGAGCCGGATCATATTGGGGCCATCTGAAGGGGCGTTGTCCGGGTCTTCGTGGGTTTCAATGAAAACGCCGGCGATACCAAGACTGACAGCCGCGCGAGCCATGATCGGTGCAAATTCGCGTTGTCCGCCGCTGGAACCGCCTTTGCCGCCGGGTTGCGCCACCGAATGGGTGGCGTCCATGATCACGGGCGTGCCGTCAGCGGCCATCTGTGGCAGTGACCGCATGTCGCCCACCAAAGTGTTGTAGCCAAAAGACGTGCCGCGCTCGCAGGCCATCACCCGGTTGTTGCCGGTAGACCGGAGTTTCTCGATCACATTGGGCATTTCCCAAGGTGACAGGAATTGGCCCTTTTTGGCGTTGATTGCGGCGCCGGTTTCGCTGGCGGCGATCAACAGGTCTGTCTGACGGCAGAGGAACGCGGGGATTTGCAGGACATCGCAAACTTCCGCGACATTGGCGCACTGGTCGGGAAGGTGGACGTCGGTGATCACCGGGCAGCCAATGGTTTCTTTGACTGTGGCCATCACCTCTAGGCCTGCATCGATCCCCAGACCACGTTTGCCGGATAGAGAGGTACGGTTGGCCTTGTCGAAACTGCCCTTGAAAATGTAACCCGCGCCTGCATCGGCGCAGACTCGCGCCATTTCTGATGCGATCATGATGGCGTGGTTTTTGCCTTCCAGTTGGCAAGGGCCGGCGATCACCGTCAATGGTACACGGTTGCCGATGGTGACCGGCCCAACCTTAAAGCTCTGCATGGCCCCTCCGACGGGTTAGGTTGTGACTTGTTCGCGTAAGATAGATGCGGTCAACGAGATCATCAGGTAGATGCCTGCAAAGATCACAATCGACAGGAGCGTGTTCTCAAAAGACCGGGGATAGGCGGCTTTGTCCGGTGTGACCGGCTTCACGCCCATTGAAAGGTAGCGGGTCTGACGCACGGCATCTTGCCGTGCAGTTTCCAGACTTTGCAGAGACAATCCCAAGAGCTGTTGACGCATAGTCAAATCGGTTTCAGCCTTGCGCAGTTCTGCGTTCACTTGCACCAGGCTTGTGGATTGGTCCGTTCCCTCGGACAAAAGCGACCGAAGGTTGGCAATCTTGTCTTGCAGAAATTCGATCTCGCGTTGGAGCACGCGCAGCTTTGTCCGGTTGGGCCGGATGTTGTCTTGAAGCTGTGCAAGTTCCAGCTGCTTTTGCAGTATCTGGTTGTCGAGCTCAGAAATCTGCGTGAGGATGCGTGTGTTTTCCGCTGCAAGGTCAACGGTTTTTAGCTTGGCCTGGATCAGGGCGACCCGGTCGAGCGCGATATCCACTTTGTTTTCCGCATCTTCATAGGCGGTCTGGGCAAGGGCCAGCAGATCTTCGCGCAGTCTTTGGGTAAGCTGATCAACTTGCTCTTCCGCATATCCTATCAGCGTCTCTGATATTTCACGCGAAGCTTCCGGCGAGGGGGCGATCACTTCCATCTTGATGACGCCCTCGCCGGGGTCAAAGCCGATGATAACGCGTTTTTTGTAAACCTTGTATATGTCTTCGTTCGTGGCGTCCGCATCAATGCGCTGCAATTCGTCCACGTTGTCCGCCATGAAGTACTTTGCGAAACCCACGTTTTCGTTGAGCCGCAGCATCGCGTCGCGACTGGTGAGATAGCCTTGCACCGTGATGGAGTCTGTCGCCGTTTCAAAAGGAGAGCCGGCCAGCAGGCCGCCGGTGCCACCCAAAGCGCTTGGGCTTTCAGCCTTTTGGATCACAAATTCAGCGTAGGTCGCGTACATCGGCGTAGCGACCCGGTAGAAATAGTAGCCCGCGATGATTGAAGGCAGCACTACGAAAGCCGCAAGCTTTACCATCAAAACGGCAAGCCGTTTGCGGCGGCGTTTCACAAGTTCGCGCTGGATCTTCTTCACTTCTTGCGCGCGAGTATCATCGTCAATCACTGGCGGCGGCGGCTGTTGGGCCGCGCCAACAGGTTTGTTGCGCACGGTAGCAGGCAGCGCAACAGGCGCATTGCCGCCACCTTGCGCGGGTTCACCCGGTGCAGGGTTGGACGGGGTTAAAACGCCAATGGCCTCAGAATTTCCAAAAGGGTCGATGCCCTGGCGGCGCAAAAGCCGCACGGCGTCCAGATCGGACGTGGGTGCCAAATCGTGGCGCTGCGCAAGCCTGCGGGCAATGCGCAGCTGGCGCCCTGTCAGATTTTCTTTCTTGATCAGCTCAATTTCTTCGCGTGGGGTCATCGGCTCCGCCGAAGGGGAATGATCCGTCGGTCCGGTGTCCCCAGATGTGTCTTCGCGCGCATTTTGCAATTCGTCCCGCATGGCACCACCGCGTAAGACCTTTAGGCCCGATTGATTATTGGACATAGTTGTAAGCCTGCTTTGCCTCTGCCAGCGTATCATACATGGTCAGTCGACCATCAGAAAGAACCGCCGCTGACTTGCAGAACTTTTCCAGGATATCCGCTTGGTGTGAAACGATCACAACCGTGGAGTTTTTCAGCCTGTCACGCATCACGGATCCGGCTTTCCGATTGAACTCCGCATCAGTGGACGTGGGCATGCCTTCGTCGATCAGGTAGATGTCAAAATCGAGCGCCAGCAAAAGTGCTAGCGAAAACCGCGCCTTCATCCCCTTGGAATAAGTTGCGACCGGCATTTCAAAGTATTCCTCCAGTCCGCAGATATATCGGCAGAAGGCTTCCACATAATCTGGGTCTAGCCCATAAAGCCGCGCAATGTAGCGCGCGTTTTCGACGGCGTTGAGCTTTGGCATAAGTCCGCCCATGAACCCCAGCGGGAAAGAGATTTTCGACGTGCGCAAGATCTCCCCCTCATCTGGTTTTTCCAGGCCAGACATCATTTTGATAAGCGTCGTCTTGCCTGTGCCGTTTGCGGCCAGGATCCCAACAGAGCCGCCCAAATTGATCCGGAAAGAGGCTTGATCCAAAATGACCTTGCGCTGCTGCCCAGTCCAAAACGACTTACTGACGTTTCTGAATTCAATCATGGGGGTTTAGCCCTGACTTGCCTCGTGTGTTTACACGGGTTGTAACCCGCGCCGCCGGGTAGGACCCCGATCTGGCGTCCATATGGGGCCTGCGCCGCTCAGATTGCAACAGGATTGCCGCAAAAAGACTAACTTAAGCTAAATGGCGTGGGTTTTTTGTGACGTAGCGCTAGGGTCCGCCATCCGACAGGAAATCTTCGGCCATGGCGCGGAAGAGTTCAGCCAGGCGAATGTGATCGGCGTGGCTCATGTTCGGGTTGATCAAGATTGCACCGGAAAGCGCTGCATAATCGAGTTCCGCTATCTGACGGGCCAGGGGTTCGGGCGCCTTAAAGCGTTGGGCGTACATCTGCGTCCCGATGGCCAGACGTTTTTCGTCGGTCGTGGCAACAATACGGGCCACATCGGGGACTCGGCGGGCCAGTTCGCGGATGTTAATCTCCAACTGCATATCGATTGCGGCTGCCAGATGGTCGATCTGCCGAAACACCTCGTCAGTGATTGTTTCGTCCATATCAAGCTTGTCGATAAGCGCATCGGTTTGAACTGATGCCCACCGTTCTGCCACGGCTATCAGAAAATCACCGTGGTTTTTGAAGTGGTGATAAAACGAACCCTTGGTCAGTCCAGCGGACGCGCAAATTGCATCCAGCCGTAGGCCGTCGGGGCCGCTGGCTGACAGTTCCGTCAAAGCCAGATCCAACCAGCCCAACTTGGACATTCGGAGGCTCATGACCACATCCCCCATAGACCTAAAACGGTGACGGGAAGAAACAGCCAGCCCTGAGGCAGTACACGCCATTTCTGGCCGATGGCTGATGGCAAACCAATCCCGATCACAGTGAAGCCCGCCGCCAGCAACGTGGCAGCCATAGCCAGACCCGGTTGACCCGTCATCGCTGCCAAACCAAAGAATGCGGCCATCAAGCCCAGGGTCACAGACACAAAGTGCCAACACAGATAGGCCGTGTCACGTGCCACGCTGGGTAATTCGGTGCTATTGCGCAAAGGCGCCGCGATTTGGGGTCCTCCCGCAAAAAGATGCACACCCATCCAAAGTGCAGTTAGGCCGCTTGCCAGAAAAAGGGGTATCATGATGATGCCTCCGTTATTGCTTTCGCCCAAACATACCAAAAGGTATGCTGGGTTTTCAATCACATTTTTTTGCAACGCTGGACAAGCGCACTTCGCCCCTTTCACTCCTTGGGCAGGGTGCTATAAGCGCGACGGAAAAGTGCACTTCGGGGGACTATGCTGCGTCTTATCCTGCTCTCGCTGGGGCTCTTTGCCCTTTGGCTATTGATGTCAGGCGTCTACAAGCCGCTTGTGATCTGGCTTGGTGCGGGCAGTGCGATTTTTGCGGCAGTGATGGTATCCCGGATGGCAAAGCTGGACGGCTACCGGGCGATGGAGCTGATCAACCCGCTACGCTTTGTCGGCTATTTTCTGTGGCTGCTCAAAGAAATCGCCGTATCAAATATTGCAGTTACCAAAGTAATACTGGGCGGTCCTGATGCCACGCGGCAAAACCTGTTCCGCGTGCCAAACACCCAAGCCACCGACCTGTGCGCGGTGATTTACGCCAATTCGATCACCCTGACACCCGGAACGCTTACGGTAGAAATCGAGGAGGATCATTTCTGGATCCATGCGCTGTCGTATTCGGATGACGACATCGAAGCGTTGGCGGATATGGATGCGCGCGTGACAGCGTTGGAGCCGCGGTCATGATGTTTCTTGTCACCCTGATCGCACTTTTTGTGGCCATGGCGTTGGTGCTGTGCCGGCTCTATTTAGGACCGATTGTGTATGACCGGGTGCTGGCGGCGAACTTTTTCGGCACGGCCACAGTTCTCTTCATCGCGGTTCTTGGCTTTTTCGCGGGCCGTCCGGATTTTCTGGACATCGCGCTGCTCTACGCATTGATCAACTTTGCTGGAACAATCGCGGTTCTGAAATTCTTTCGTTACCGAGCGCTGGGTGATGCCCGGCCGGAGGTGGATTGATGGATTTGGTCGTTGATGTCTTAAGCTGGGTGTGTCTGCTCGGCGGGTCGTTTTTTACCATCGTGGGCGCGCTGGGTATTGTCCGGCTGCCTGATTTTTGGGCCCGCTTGCATGCGTCAAGTGTGGCAGAATCCGGTGGGATGATCCTGATCATTTTGGGGCTATGCCTGCAGGCTGGTTGGGGTCTGATTACCGTCAAGCTGATCATAATTGGCATCTTTTTGTTCATCACTGGCCCCACCTCAACGCATGCCATTGCCAATGCTGCTCTTGTGACCGGCTGGCGCCCGAAACTGGGCAAGGGTGTCACGCAAAAGGATACACCGCCGTTCTCAGACCTTGAAAAACCAACGGTGCGCGGCTGATGGCTGAGACGATCATCAACGTTGTGTTGTTTTCCATGCTGGTCATGACGGCGCTGGCTATTGTCCGCCTGGAACGGCTGTTTGCAATTGTGATGCTGGCTGGCGTGTTTTCACTGCTGACAGCGATGTTGTTTGTGACACTGGATGCGGTCGACGTGGCCTTTACCGAGGCTGCCGTGGGCGCAGGCATCTCGACCGTGCTTTACCTCGGCACAATTGCCCTGACGTCGCGCGGCTGCAAACCGCCATCGCGGCCGAACACTGTGCCACTGTTGGTGTGTATCGCCACCGGCGCTGTGCTGGTGTGGGGCACGCTTGATATGCCGAACTTTGGCGATGCCGAAGCCCCGGCACAGGTTCATGTGGGCCCTTACTACCTGACTGAATCAGTTGAAGAAATCGACGTGCCCAATGTCGTGACCTCCATTTTGGCGAGCTATCGGGGGTTTGATACCCTGGGTGAGGTGGCCGTGGTCTTCACCGCAGGTATTGGCGTTCTTTTGATCATTTCTCAAATGCGGGGCTGGGGTCGACGCGAAGAGGAAGAGGAGGAGGACAGCTGATGCGCCACCACCTGATCCTTCGCGTCATTACCAAACTGTTGGTGGGACCTATCATTCTGTATGGGCTTTACGTCCAGTTCCACGGTGACTTTTCTCCGGGCGGTGGGTTTCAGGCAGGTGTGATCATCGCCGTGGCCTTCATCCTTTACGGGATCGTGTTTGGCCTGCGCGCGGTGCAGGCCGCGCTTCCAGCGTGGATTGTTCACCGGTTGGTTGCGCTTGGCGTACTTGTCTACGCCGGTGTTGGCGTCCTGAACATGTTCGCGGGTTATGAGTTCCTGAACTACGGCGCCTTTGATCCCGGTCACCCAAGCCATGGGCAGCACCTTGGCATTCTGTGGGTCGAGGCGGGCGTGGGCATCACCGTTACCGGGGTAATGATAGCAATCTTCTATGCCTTCGCGGGGCGCCCCCCGCGTATGGGCGACGACGATTGGTGAGGAAGACATGACGCTCGAATACTTCCTTGGCCACATCAACTATTGGCTCTTCATCGTGCTGATGATGACTGGCCTTTATATTGTGATCGCGCGCGGCAATTATGTGAAAAAGATCGTCGGCCTGAACATCTTTCAGGTCGCCGTGTTCATGCTCTACATATCCATCGGGAAAGTCACTGGCGGCACTGCGCCAATTTTTCCCACGGATCGACAGGGCAAGATTAAGCTGGATCCCGAGATCGTCTATTCAAACCCGCTGCCCCACGTGCTGATCCTTACCGCGATTGTGGTGGGTATCGCGACCACGGCGCTCGGCCTCGCGCTGATTGTGCGTATTCGCGAAGAATACAACACCATCGAAGAGGACGACGTGCTGGAGATCGAGGCAAAGCTCGCCGCCGAGGAGAATGCAATCCACGGCCCCGGAATGGGAGGGCGCGCCTAGTGGCCGGTGCTGCGGTAGAAGTCACGCATCAGGCGTTGACGCTGAAAGACCATCTACCGGTCTTGCAGATCTTGATCCCGTTTTGCGCAGCACCTCTAGTGGTTTTCTTAGGCGCGCGGAACCTGGCATGGCCGATTGCGTTTGCCTCCGCCATCGCGTCGCTGGTGTGTTCGATCTATCTGATGATGGCCACGTTGGATGGCAGCTATATCAGCTATCACCTCGGCGGCTGGGCGCCGCCTTTTGGGATCGAATACCGGGTTGATGCGGCAAACGCCTTTGTGCTGCTGTTGATCTCCGCCACGGCGGCTGTGGTTATGCCGTTCACTAAAGCCAGCGTGGATGCGGAAATCCCAAAAAAGAACCACACGCTGTTCTACGCCTGTTTCCTGCTGTGCATCACCGGCCTTTTAGGTGTCGTGATCACCGGCGACGCGTTCAACGTCTTTGTGTTCCTGGAGATTAGCTCGCTATCCACCTACGTGCTGGTGTCCCAAGGGTCCCACCGGGACAAACGCGCGCTGACGGCGGCTTATGACTACCTGCTGATGGGCACCGTGGGTGCCACGTTCTTTGTGATCGGGATCGGGTTCCTTTATATGGCGACGGGCACGCTGAATATGGCGGACATCGCGGACCGCATCGCGGGGCAGGGCGACAACCGCACGGTTCAGGCAGCGTTTGCGTTTATCCTCGTCGGCATGGGCCTGAAGGTTGCGATTTACCCGCTGCACCTTTGGCTACCCGGTGCCTACAACTATGCTCCGTCCGCTGTGACTGTTTTCCTGGCCGCGACCGCAACCAAGGCTGCGATCTACGTGGTGCTGCGGTTCACCTTCTCGGTCTTCCAGCCGGAATTCACGTTCGACACAAATGTGCTTTACTGGATCATCATCCCCTTCGCGTTGCTGGCCATGTTCGCGGCCAGCCTGATCGCGGTCTTCCAGACCAATTTCAAACGGATGCTGGCCTACAGTTCCATCGCGCAGATCGGTTACATGCTGTTGGGTATGGGCATGTTCAATGCCTCCGGCGTAACGGCCACAATGGTGCATATGTTCAACCACGGCATTACCAAAGCCGCATTGTTCATGGCTGTGGGCGCACTGGTTCTGCGGGCAGGCACGACTTTTTACGACAGCATCCGGGGTATGGGTAAGGCGATGCCGCTGACCTCTGCCGTTGTGGTAATCGGTGGGCTGAGCCTGATCGGCGTGCCCGGCACGGCTGGGTTCGTGTCCAAATGGGTGCTGGTGCAAGCGGCGTTTGAACTCGGTTGGTGGTGGATGGCGCTGCTGATCGTGGCCTCCAGCCTGCTCGCCGTAGTCTATGTCTGGCGCGTGCTTGAGGCGCTTTACCTCGGTGAACCAGCAGAAGGTGCCACCCACCAAGAGGCGCCCATGATGATGCTGGTGCCCATGTGGATCGCAGCGCTTGCCTGTATCTGGTTTGGCTTTGACACCTCTCTGACGCTGGAGGCGAGCCGGGTGGCCGCCGAAAGCCTGCTGGCGGGCAGCGCCGGCATGGCAGAGGTTTCAACCGCAGCAGGGGGCCACTGATGGAACTCGCTGATCTGATTTTTGCGGCGATCCTGCTGCCAACGCTGGCCAGCGCCACCAACATGGCGTTCAAAAACAGCCCGGACCTGCGCGACACGATTACGTTTCTTTGCGCAATCCTGACATTCGGGTGCGTGCTGGGCGTTTTGAACATTGTCGGCAGCGGCACCAGCGACGAAATTGTATTGTTTGAGGTCTTTGACGGCCTCGACATTGCATTCCAGGTGGAGCCGCTGGGCCTCTTGTTTGCCATGGTGGCAAGCGGGCTTTGGATCATCACGCATATCTATTCCATCGGCTACATGCGCGGAAACCGAGAGGACAATCAGCCGCGCTTCTTCGCCTGCTTTTCTGTCGCAATCGCTGCGGCCATCGGGATCGCGTTTTCGGCCAATATGCTGACGCTGTTCCTGTTCTACGAAATCCTGACGGTATCGACCTATCCGCTGGTGGCCCACAAGGGCAACGCCGATGCGGTGCAGGGTGCGCGCACTTACCTGGCTGTGCTGATCGGCACCTCGATTGCGCTGCTTTTGACGGCCGTGATCTGGACCTACACGCTGACCGACACGCTCGACTTTGCCGAAGGAGGCATTCTGTCCGGAAAGGCAGACGGTTGGATCGTCCCGGTTTTGCTGGGCTTTTACGCCTTCGGGATCGGTAAAGCGGCCCTGATGCCATTCCACAAATGGCTTCCGGCTGCGATGGTCGCGCCTACGCCGGTTTCCGCGCTCTTGCACGCTGTGGCCGTGGTAAAAGCGGGCGTTTTCACGATGCTGAAGGTCGGCGTCTACATTTTCGGGATAGAGTTCCTGTCCGACACTGGCGCCAGCGAATGGCTCATGTGGATTGCGGCTTATTCGATCATAGCTGCCTCCGTCGTGGCCATGATGCAGGACAACCTGAAACGACGGTTGGCCTATTCGACGGTGAGCCAACTCAGCTACATAACGCTGGGCCTGGCACTCGCCACCAACATGGGTGTGCTGGGCGGTGGCATGCATATTGCGATGCACGCCATGGGCAAGATCACACTCTTTATGTGCGCAGGCGCGATTTACGTCGCCACGCATAAGACAGAGATCAGCCAGATGACCGGGCTTGGCCGCACCATGCCCATCACCTTCGCAGCCTTCGGCATCGGGGCACTCAGCATCATCGGCCTCCCACCGCTCGGCGGGTCGTGGTCCAAATGGGCGCTGATCGTGGGTGCCGCCGACGCGGGCCAACTGATCGCCATCGCCGTCCTGATGCTCTCGAGCCTCTTGAACGTCGCCTACCTTCTTCCCGTCGTGGGCAAAGGCGTGTTCCTGAAATCCAACGACAACCCTTACGAGGGCGTGAAAGAGGCACCGCTCTTCTGCTGGCTACCGCCCGCAATCACTGCGCTCGGCTGCCTAGCGTTGTTCCTATGGGGCGGTGCAGTGCTGGAGTTCCTGCAACCCATAGCGGAGGCGTCCAATGGCTGACCATAAAACCGACCCCGCGAAGTTGCCGTGGCTGGGGCGCCAGCTCCTGTTCCTCGACAACCCCAAGAACGTGAAGCTGGTGGTCTACGGTGTCTATGCGGTCTGCGCGCTGCTGATCCTGATGGAATTTGCCTATACCAAGCACCCCTATTTCGGGGTGGAGCGCATCTTCGGCTTTTACGGCTGGTATGGGTTCGTGATGTGCGCGCTCCTCGTGATCTGCGCCAAGGCCATGCGGGTCGTCCTGATGCGGGATGAAGACTACTACGCGCCAAAAGATGTGGAATCTGAAGCCTACCCAGAAGACCAACTCGACCGGAGCACGATAGATGATTGATTTCGTGCCGCCCTTCCTCGCCTACGTTGTAGGCGCGCTGCTGATCCCGTTCCTACCCAAAGGCCACGCACGGTCTGCGGCGCTCTGCCTGGTGCCCATCGTAGGTGCCGCGCTGATGTGGCCGCTGCCCATCGGCAACTTCGCTCAGGTAGAGGTCATGGGTCTGGAACTGACCTTCCTGCGCGTCGACAAGCTGTCGATGATCTTTGGCCTGATCTTCTCGCTCGCCGCGTTTCTGGCCATGCTCTACGCGTGGCATATCAAAGATACGGTGCAGCAAACGGCTTCGCTACTCTACGCAGGGTCTGCGATTGGCGCGGTTTTTTGTGGTGACCTGATTTCGCTGTTCTTTTTCTGGGAAGGCACGGCGATTGCTAGCGTCTTCCTGATCTGGGCACGCGGCACCACGGGCGCTTACTTCATTGGCATGCGCTACCTGATCATGCAGGTGGCCTCTGGCGTGATCCTGATCGCAGGCGCTGGGCTGTTCTACATGGATACCGGGTCGATTGCGTTCGACCGGATGGAACTGGGCAGCCTCGCCACATGGCTGATCTTCATCGCTTTCGGCATCAAATGCGCCTTCCCGCTGCTGCACAACTGGCTGCAAGACGCCTATCCGGCGGCGACTGTGACGGGCACCGTAGTCCTGTCCGCCTTCACCACAAAACTCGCCGTCTACGCCCTGGCGCGCAGTTTTCCGGGCACAGAGCTTCTGATCTATATCGGCGCGATCATGACGCTCTTTCCGATCTTCTACGCGGTGATCGAAAACGACCTGCGCCGCGTGCTGGCCTATTCGCTGAACAACCAGCTAGGCTTCATGGTTGTGGGCGTCGGCGTTGGCACCGAACTTGCACTCAATGGCACCGCCGCGCACGCGTTTGCGCATATCCTCTACAAGGCTCTGTTGTTCATGTCCGTGGGCGCGGTCCTGTTCCGCACCGGCACGGCGAAGGGGTCGGAACTCGGCGGGCTCTACAAAACAATGCCGCTCACCATGATCTTCTGCGTGGTCGGTGCGGCCTCTATCTCCGCCTTCCCACTCTTCTCGGGCTTCGTGTCGAAGTCCCTGATCCTGAGCGCGGCGGGCAAAGAGGAATACTACGTCGTCTGGGCGATCCTCCTATTCGCAAGCGCAGGTGTGTTCCACCACTCCGGCATCAAGATCCCCTACTTCGCCTTCTTCGCTCACGACAGCGGGTTGCGCCCGAAAGAGGCGCCGTGGAACATGCTGTTGGCGATGGGCATCACGGCCGCAATCTGCATCGGCGTCGGCAGCTATCCGGCCCCGCTCTACGCCCTGCTGCCCTACGAAGTGAAGTACGAGGCCTACACGTCAGAGCACGTGATCACCCAACTGCAACTACTGATGTTCTCGGCGCTCGCGTTCACCGTACTGATGCGCACGGGCATCTACCCGCCGGAGCTGAAGTCCGTGAACCTCGACAGCGACTGGACCTACCGCAAGGCAGGACCTGCGGTGCTCGCCTGGGCCGCACGTGTTGTCGGCGGCATCTGGGGCGGCACGACAGCCTTCGCCGAGCGCCGCTACCACGCAACGGTCGAGGCGCTCTACCGCGCCCATGGCCCAGAGGGGCGGATTGCCCGCGTCTGGCCCACCGGCGCAATGGTGATCTGGATCGCGGTGCTGCTGCTGGCGGTGATGCTAGTGAGCTTTATTTGAGTGTGGTGACCAGGGTCGGTCGTATTTGGCCGCAATGTGGACTTCGCTGCCGTTGAATGTGCTCACCTAAACTCTTGGACAACCGCAATTTGCCCGACGATTGCATCATTGAATGCGCTCATCTCTTCAGCCGGTATCCAGTATTCCAAGTGCGCACGGCCGCCAGCCTCCTGAACTTCGTATGCGTCTAGATATGATTTGAGCACGTCAAATCGCGTGACAAAGCCGGAACCGCTTGCTTTTACGTTCCAATCTCTAGCGATCTTGATCGCGTATTCTTCGGTTAGGACTGGATAGAAAATCGGTTGTTCAGGCAGGCGCGGCGGAAATTCCCGCATGTCTGACTGCTCAATCAAGACAAGCTCTTCTGGTCCAATGGGTCGCCAGAGAGTAACGGTTTCAGGTTCATTTTTCATTTCAGCCGGTTAAACATAGCGGTCTTTCGGCTTCAAGGTATGGGGCGCACTTGGGCTCAAAGCAGACACGTGTGTATTCGGTTTGCACTAACCCGCACAGCCTTCGCGCGGAATCAAGGCCGCAGGCCGCCGCGCATCGCCGGTCCGCCCCACCGGGCCGGCGATTTGGCAGCAACAGGTGAACCCTTTGTAGGTCTTCCTTACTTGGCCACCATAAAGTGCCACGGAACTAACGTTGGATCGCCAACCCGACGGACCGGCGTTGCGCGGCTTGGTTTTTACATTCCCAGAATAACCGGCAACCGCAGCCCATGCTCTCGCGCGCAAGCCACCGCATCCTCGTACCCCGCATCCGCATGGCGCCACACCCCGCTGGCCGGGTCGTTCCACAACACACGCTCCAGCCGCCGCGCCGCATCCTCGGTGCCATCTGCGCAGATTACCATGCCCGCGTGCTGGGAGAACCCCATGCCGACGCCACCGCCGTGGTGGAGCGAGACCCAAGTCGCCCCGCTCGCCGTGTTGATCAGCGCGTTCAGCAGCGGCCAGTCCGACACCGCGTCGGAGCCGTCTTTCATCGCCTCCGTCTCCCGGTTCGGGCTGGCCACGGACCCGCTGTCCAAGTGATCGCGCCCGATCACGACGGGGGCTGATAGCTCCCCGCTCGCCACCATCTCGTTGAACGCAAGCCCGGCTTTGTGGCGGTCGCCCAAGCCAATCCAGCAGATGCGGGCGGGCAGGCCCTGGAAGGCGATCCGCTCTGACGCCATGTCGAGCCAGCGGTGCAGGCCCTCGTTTTCCGGGAAAAGCTCCTTCATCTTGGCGTCGGTCTTGTAGATATCCTCTGGATCTCCGCTCAGCGCGCACCAGCGGAAGGGGCCGATGCCCCGGCAGAAGAGCGGGCGGATGTAGGCGGGCACGAAACCGGGGAAGGCGAAGGCGTTCTCCAGCCCTTCCTCCAGCGCCACCTGCCGGATGTTATTGCCGTAGTCGAGCACGGGCACGCCTGCGTTCCACCAGTCCACCATCGCGGCCACGTGGGTCTTCATCGACGCCCGCGCGGCCTTTTCGACCGCCTTCGGGTCGCTCTCCCGCTTGGCGCGCCATTCAGCGAGGCCCCATCCCTGGGGCAGGTAGCCGTTGGTGGGGTCGTGGGCAGAGGTCTGGTCGGTCACGATGTCAGGTTTAACCCCACGCTTCACCAGTTCCGGGAAGATATCCGCCGCGTTGCCGAGCAGGCCGACGCTTTTGGCCTCTCCCGCCTTGGTCCACGCCTCGATCATGGCGAGCGCCTCGTCCAGCGAGTCTGCCTTTTCGTCGAGGTATTTGGTGCGCAGGCGGAAATCGATGCTCTCCGGGTTGCACTCCACCGCCAAACTGCACGCTCCCGCGAAGACCGCGGCCAGCGGTTGCGCACCGCCCATGCCACCGAGGCCAGCGGTCAGAATCCAGCGCCCCTTCAGGCTGCCGCCGTAGTGCCGGCGACCGGCCTCCGCAAAGGTCTCATACGTGCCTTGCACAATCCCTTGGGTGCCGATGTAGATCCAGGACCCGGCGGTCATTTGGCCGTACATCATCAGACCCTTGCGGTCTAACTCGTTGAAGTGGTCCCAGGTGGCCCAGTTCGGCACGAGGTTGGAGTTCGCAATCAGCACCCGCGGCGCATCCGAATGGGTGCGGATCACGGCAACCGGGCGTCCGGACTGCACGATCATGGTCTCGTCGTCGCCCAGATCCTTGAGCGTGGCCACCATCGCGTCAAAATCCTGCCAAGACCGTGCCGCGCGACCTATACCGCCGTAGACCACCAGTTCATGCGGGTTTTCAGCCACGTCCGGGTGCAGGTTGTTCATCAACATGCGCATAGGCGCCTCTGTCAGCCAGCTTTTGGCTGTAATCTCTGTCCCGGTGGGGGGATATACATCTCTGGCGTTTTTACGGTCCATCGGGATCTCCTTGGCTCAACGTCGGCAGTGGCAGGGCAGCAGCGGTCGTCAGCGCGCCATTCCGGATCAAACCAGCGGCGGTTGTGATGTCACCAGCAAGCGCGCGGTCGGTGTCTAGCGTCGGCACGTCCAGGCGCAGCCGGTTGATGACCGCCTGCAACGGCGCGCTGGTCTTGAGAGGTGCTCGGAATTCCACCCCTTGGGCTGCGCACATTGCCTCTACCGCCAGAATGTGGCTAAGGTTTTCAGCCATCGGTCCCAGCCGTCGGGCGCCGTGCGCGGCCATGCTGACGTGGTCTTCCTGATTGGCACTGGTGGGGGTGCTGTCGGTTACAGTCGGGTTCGCCAGGTGTTTGTTCTCGCTCATCAATGCGGCCGTGGTGACTTCGGCAATCATCAGGCCAGAGTTCAATCCGGGATCCGGTGTCAGAAAAGGCGGCAGGTCAAAGCTGAGCGTCGGATCAACCATCAGCGCCACACGGCGCTGGGCAATCGCGCCAATTTCGGCCGCTGCCAATGCGATCATATCCGCTGCAAATCCAACCGGTTCCGCATGAAAGTTGCCGCCAGAGACGATCACGTCATCGTCGAGAACCAATGGGTTATCCGTGGCTGCGTTCGCCTCTATCTCCAGGGTTGCAGCGGCCTGACGCAGGAGGTCCATAGCTGCGCCTGTGACCTGCGGTTGGCAGCGGATGCAATACGGGTCTTGCACACGAGTGTCGCCTTCGCGGTGGCTCTCGCGGATCTCTGACCCGTGCAAAAGCGCGCGCATGGCGCTGGCTGCCTCTATCTGTCCGCGATGGCCTCGCAAGGAATGGATGCCGGGCTGCAGGGGGGCGGTGGACCCCATCATCGCATCGGTGGATAGGGCCGAAGTCACCAGTGCGGCCTGAGCCAATCGCCAGGCCTGAAACAGTCCGATCAACGCTAGCGCGGTGGAAAATTGTGTGCCATTGATCAGCGCCAGACCTTCTTTTGGGCCGAGTGCGATTGGCGCCAAACCCGCAGCGCGCAGCGCCGAAGCGCCGTCTATCCGCTTTCCGTCAAAAAACGCTTCGCCTTCACCCAGAATCACAGCCGCCATATGGGCAAGCGGCGCCAGATCGCCGGATGCCCCGACGCTGCCTTGGCCAGGGATCACCGGCGTCACGCCAGCGTCAAGCATACCTTCGATCAACGCAATCACATCCCAGCGTACACCTGACGCGCCACGCCCAAGCGACAAGAGTTTTAGCACCATCATCAGGCGCGCGGCCGGTTCTAGCAGTGGCTCCCCAACCCCGCAGCAATGGGAAAGGACCAGATTTCGTTGCAAGGTTGCCGTATCGCCAGGCGCAACCTTGACGGAGGCCAGCTTGCCGAAACCGGTATTGACGCCGTAGACCGGATCGTCGCCCGCAGCAGCACGCGCGATCACGGCCGCGCTGCGTTCAACGGCGGGTCGGGCAGTTTCCGCCAACCGAGCAGAGGTGCCATTGCGCCACAGGTTTTCGAGGTCAGGCAGAGTGGTTTCTTGCGGCTTCAGGATCATCGCAATGCTCCGGTACGGTAGCTGGCGCGAAGCGGGTTGTAGCCGATGGTGTAGGCTAGCTCCGCCGGGTGCGCCACATCCCAGACCGCGAAGTCACCACGCAAGCCGGGTGCGATCTGGCCGCGATTCGTGAACCCCAGCGCGCGTGCGGCGTTGCGCGTCACGCCAGCCAGTGCTTCTTCCGGTGTCATGCGAAAAAATGTGCAGGCCATATTCATCGCCAGAAGGAGCGACATAAGCGGCGAAGAGCCTGGGTTTGCGTCGGTCGCCACCGCCATGGGTACGCCCCTTGAGCGCAACGCCTCAACTGGTGGCGCTTGAGTTTCACGCAGCGTGTAGAACGCCCCTGGCAGCAGGACGGCAACTGTCCCTGCTGCCTGCAACGCGGCAATACCATCTTCATCCAGATACTCCACATGATCCACTGATATCGCGCCATATTCGGCTGCCAGCTTCGCCCCGCCCAAGTTGGACAACTGTTCAGCATGCAGCTTGACCGGCAGATTTACTGCAGCTGCTGCTTCAAATACGCGCCTTATCTGCGGGACTGAAAAGGCAATATTCTCACAAAAGCCGTCGACGGCGTCCGCCAACCCTTCGCCAGCAATCTGGTGGAGTGCTGGGATGCATACCTCATCAATATAGGTGTCAGCATCTATTTCACCGGGCACTGCATGGGCCCCTAGGTAACTGGTGACGACATCCACGTCCCGCTCGGTTCCAATGCGGCGCGCCACGCGGAGCATTTTGGCCTCTGTCTCATAGTTGAGCCCATAGCCGGATTTGATTTCCAGCATTGTCACACCTTCGGCCAGCAAGGCATCGACACGGGGCAGGGCGGCTGACAGCAATTCTTCTTCGGATGCATCCCGTGTCGCGCCAACGGTAGAAACGATGCCACCCCCGGCGCGGGCAAGCTCCTCGTAAGATGCCCCGTTCAGGCGCAGTTCAAATTCCTTGGCTCGGTTGCCCCCCCAAACAATGTGTGTGTGACAATCAATCAACCCCGGCGTGACCAACGCGCCGTGCAGATTGACTACGACGCCATCAGGGGCGTCATGTGCGGCCCCAACCCATGTGATTTTGCCATCCGCAACCGCAAAAGCGGCATCGGTCAACAAGCCATAAGGCTGCTTATCGGCAGCCATAGTGGCCAAGGTGCAATTTGTGAAAATCCGCGACTCAGGCGTCATGAAATATCCCCGCAGTTCGGCAAAGCATGGGTCAGGCGCCGGAATATGTCTAGTCATATTATCCGGCACTCAAAGCCCTTGCGCGGACCGTTAAGAACGCATAGTTACGCGTCGTCGGACAGGTGGCCGAGTGGTCGAAGGCGCACGCCTGGAACGCGTGTAGGCGGGGAACCGTCTCCAGGGTTCGAATCCCTGTCTGTCCGCCACATCACCTTACATCGCGATGCCGTACACTAACCTAGGGTGATATTTGTCCTTTAAAATTAACAACATAGTAAACACTATGTTGTCATGTGTTGACTTCCAATGCCGTTTGATCGCACTCATTGAGTGGTAAATTTTGTGGTGAAATTCAATGTCGATACATTTCTCAGGAAAGCTGACACAGAAGTTCGTGACCAGCGTCAAGGAAGCGGGACGCTACGGCGATGGCTCTGGCCTGTACCTTTTGGTCAAGCGCAGCGGTTCAAAATCTTGGATGTTGCGTGTGGTCATAATGGGACGACGCACTGACATCGGCCTAGGCGGACTGTCGTACACACCCCTCCAAGAAGCCCGGAGAAAAGCGCAGGAGTTGCGAGCGGTCGCCAGAAACGGCGGAGACCCCCGCGTGTCCAAGCGCAAAAAAGAGGTGCCAACCTTCGAAGAGCTTGCGCATGAAGTCCACAAAGAGTGGACTTTTCCCATTTTCGTGCCGCTCCGGTTGCTTACTTGTGCGGCCTTTCCTCTCGAAAGCGACGGGGCTTTTCCAGCCCAATGCTGTGTCTGACGTCAGCGCCTATGGGACCAATTAGGGTCATTTGCTAAGGGAGAGTTTGTTGCTCATCGTAACCACCGAGGAGTGGACGATGAGAAAGACAACGAAGAGCCCTGGCGAGAAGATCGCCAAAGATATCAAGCGTG
>JBCCET010000053.1:0-26385 GCA_039030095.1 Pseudomonadota bacterium
CAGGTAACCACCATGCTATACCCAAGACTAATAATGATATCCCTGACAACAAAATTGTTCTTTGCATTGCCGATAAGTGCCAAGCCAACAATCCTGCAATAATGCTGGAACCAGCCCTTTTGGCAGTGGAAGGCGTCGAAAGTACGTATTCCACCGCCACCGAGGGTCGGGCTTACATGCGGCTCGATTTTGAAGCCAACTGGGACATGAGCCGTGCAACCGAAGATGTGAAAACGGCGGTGGACGGTGTGACCGGCCTGCCAGACGGTATCGACGATCCCAAAATCTACCGCAACGTTTGGCGGGACCGCGTGACTGACGTTGTGATCTCTGGCCCTGTGCCAGTGGATCAACTAGGTCGATTTGCCGATGAATTCAGCGCCCGACTGTTCCGCGAAGGCGTCACACGCACAACAATCCGGGGTGTTAGCGCGCCTGAGATATTCATCGACGTCCCCGAACTGAGCCTGATCCGGCACAACATCACCCTACGCGAAATTGCAGCGGCAATTGGCGAAGAAGCAGAGGCAGACCCGGCCGGTGACGTGGCAGGTGGTTCGGCACGGGTGCGCACCGGCATTGAAAAGCGCAGTGCAGAGGATGTGGAAGAAATCGTCGTGCGATCTAACGCCGATGGGTCAAAGCTTCGCGTCCGCGATGTGGGTGCTGTGGTTGCACAAGGCGTCAGCTACAATCGCGCGTACTACGTGGGCGAAAACCCTGCGGTTTCAATCCGGGTTGATCGGTCCGTGCGCGGTGACGCCATTAAAATCCAACGTCAGGTCGAAAAGGTCGCGGCTGAGTTGCAATCGACCCTGCCTGACGGGGTGACCATCGACCTGATCCGTACCCGCGCTGACTACATCAACCAACGGCTCAATCTGCTAATCGATAACGCCGCTGTCGGGCTGCTGCTGGTTGTGGCGCTGTTGTTTTTGTTCCTGAATGCGCGCACTGCGTTCTGGGTCGCAGCGGGCATTCCCACGGCGATGTTCGCAGCCATCGCGCTGATGTATTTGGCAGGGCTGACGATCAACATGGTCTCGCTCTTCGGGTTGATCATCACGCTTGGGATCGTGGTGGATGACGCCATTGTGGTGGGCGAGCACGCCGATTTCCGTGCCCGAACGCTGGGTGAACCGCCAGTTATGGCAGCAGAAAACGCCGCCATCCGCATGGCGCCGCCGGTCTTTTCTGCCACCATCACAACCGTCATCGCCTTTTTCGCAATCACCACAGTTGGCGGACGGTTTGGCGAATTGATCGCCGACATCCCGTTTACAGTCATTGTGGTGCTGATCGCCTCGCTGATGGAATGTTTCATCATCCTGCCCAACCACATGAGCCATGCCTTGCACGCCGTGCACCGAAAGCGTTGGTATGACCTGCCGTCGACGCTGTTCAACATCGGCTTTGACTGGTTCAAACGCGTGGTCTTTCGCCGCTTTGTCAATTTGGTCCTTATCTTCCGATACCCTGTTATTGCAGCCGTCGTGCTTTTACTCGCCACACAAGCGGCGCTGTTTTTCTCAGGCGAGGTCCGCTGGCGGTTCTTCAACGCACCGGAACGGTCATCAATCTCGGGCAATTTTGCCATGTTATCGGGCGCCACGCGCGAGGATACGCGCGATATGGTTCGTGAATTGCAGCGCGCTGTTGCAGCCGTCGCTGACCGATACGAAGACGAACACGGTCGCAATCCTGTTGTCTATGTTCTGGCGGAGGTTGGCGGCAACACCGGGCGGGCGCTGGCGCAATCCGACACGAAGGACAAAGACCTTTTGGGGTCGATCGCGATTGAATTGATTGACCGGGACGATCGAAGCTATTCCTCATTCACGCTGCTTGCAGATATCCAGGATGAAGTGCGCAACCACCCGTTGGTAGAGGCGCTTACTTTCCGCGGCTGGCGATCTGGCCCGGGCGGCGACGCGCTGGATGTACAGATATACGGCGCCGATGCGGACACGTTGAAAGCCGCGTCAGAGGCGCTTCAGGCAGCCTTGGCCCCTTTCCCGGAAGTGTCAGCGGTAGAAGACAACCTGGCCTATGACAAAGAAGAGTTGATCCTGGAGCTAACCGCCCAGGGCCAGGCGCTTGGCTTTACAATTGACGGCATTGGTTTGGAGTTGCGGTCTCGGCTTAATGGCATTGAGGCTGCTCGGTTCCCCATCGGTGTGCGAACCGGCAAGATCACCGTCAGATTGCCGGAAGAGGAATTGACCGCCGACTTCCTGGACCGGACCCGGCTGCGGACGCAAACCGGCGCCTACGTTCCGCTGTCCGATATTGTGGCGGTGAAAAACCGTCTCGGCTTTTCGACCATCCGGCGCGAAAACGGCCTGCCGCTGATCTCCGTCACCGGAGATATAGACGAAGATGACCCGGTCCGCGCGGATGAGATCAACACCCAACTGCGCGAAGATATCATGCCGCAGATTGCATCAGATCTGGGCATCGAGTGGCAAATGAGCGGTTTAGCCGAGCAAGAACAGCAGTTCCTGAGCGAAGCTTTGTTGGGGTTCGGCCTGTGTCTGTTGGGGATTTACCTGACACTAACCTGGATCTTCGCCAGCTGGACGCGGCCTTTGGTGGTGATGGCTGTCATCCCATTTGGCCTGATCGGTGCAATTTTTGGGCATTGGCATTGGGAAGTGCCTATGTCGATGTTCTCGGTCATCGGGTTTGTCGGCATGTCGGGGATTATTATCAACGATTCCATTGTCTTGGTGTCGACCGTGGACGAATATTCAAAATCGCGGGGGCTTTATCCAGCGATTGTCGATGCCGCGACAGATCGGTTCCGTCCTGTGCTGCTGACGACCCTTACAACCGTCTTAGGGCTGTTGCCGCTGCTGTTTGAACAATCCCAGCAGGCGGAATTCCTGAAACCCACGGTCATCACCCTTTGCTACGGATTGGCGATGGGGCTGGTCATGGTGCTTTTGGTGGTGCCGTCGCTTTTAATTGTGCAACAAGACGTGGCGCGACTGATGCAGTCTTTACGCCGAGGCACGCTGGGACGACACCGGGCAACTGGCATGCGCGCCATCATGGGTTTGGCTGTATTGGCCAGTGTCGGTCTGATGGCGGCAACAATCGGTGCAACGGCATGGACAGGAGGTTTACCCGGATGGTTGGCGGCAGCAGTAGCGGAAACGCCCATGGCAAACGCATCACCTAACGCAGTGGCCTTTGTCACATTGTTCTTGGGTGCGTTGGCCATATTGCTGCTCGGCACGCTGCTTGGAGCAATTCTTCAACTGACATCGCGGCAGCGCCCTGCTTGAGATCCTGAGCTCACCTTTGAGCCCAACCCCGGCATCAGCTGGTCAGTGTCACAACCTGTTTGCCATCCATGGATTTGCGCCCAATCTCACCACGCACTTCCAGTTCCAGCTTTACTGTCGTCACATGCCAGCCGACGGAACCGAGGTTTGAAAGGTCTTCCTCCGACAGATGCTGGGCGGCCCGTTTTCCGAGTTCGGAAAACGGCACGTCGCCCGCTGCGAGCTCTTGCAAAATTGCCGCGCGCAGGGCGTTGAACTTCCACTCCGGGATATTTGTGACCCCGGGCTTGTCCTGGTTCGGGGTGCGGCAAGCAACCTTGCCCGACATCAGCTAAGCCAACGCTTACGACGGCGATAGCTGCGCACGTCGCGGTAGGACTTGCGGCCTTCCTCGGACATTCCGAGATAGAACTCTTTCACGTCAGGATTCTCCCGCAGTTCCGACGCGGGACCATCCATCACCACGCGACCGCTTTCCAGGATGTATCCATAGTGGGCAAACCGAAGCGCCACGTTGGTGTTCTGCTCCGCCAACAGGATCGAAACACCCTCTTTCTCGTTCAGATCTTTGACGATGCCAAAGATCTCTTCGACCAACTGCGGCGCAAGCCCCATGGAAGGCTCATCTAGCAGGATCGTCTCCGGCTTCGACATCAGCGCGCGTCCAATGGCAACCATCTGCTGCTCGCCCCCGGAGGTGTAGCCCGCCTGGCTCCGCCTGCGTTCTTTCAGGCGTGGGAAGTAATTGTAGACCAGTTCAAGGCTATCGGCGATTTCGGCCCGAGACACAGACCGTGTGTAGCTGCCAGTTAGCAGGTTTTCTTCTACTGTCAGGTGTTCAAAACAGTGGCGGCCTTCCATTACCTGGATCACGCCGCGTTTGACCAGTTCAGCCGGGTTCAGTTCCGCCACCCGTTCGTCGCGGTAAAGGATCGACCCTTTGGTCACCTCTCCTCGTTCCGAATGCAAAAGGTTGGATATCGCTTTCAACGTCGTCGTTTTGCCCGCACCATTGCCGCCCAGCAAAGCGGTGATCCCGCCTTTGGGCACAGTCAGCGAAACTCCCTTCAGGACAAGGATCACGTGATTGTAGATCACCTCGATATTGTTCACTTCGAGAAGGGTTTCTGTCTTAGCGGCGTCGAGCATCTTTAGGTATCCAAGCTATTGTACTTGAGTGCATCGGGGGCGGCAGAACCGCCCCCGAAGGTTCTTCTCAAAAGCTAAACTTGTCCTAGCGACTAGTTACAGCGTTCCGTGATATTGTTTTCGTCCGCGTAGGCTTTTGAATCTTCTTCAATCAGCCCATTAATCAGGTCCATGTCTGCTTCCCGGTAGGCAGAGATGTTGTTCCAAACTTTCGCAGTAGCATCCCATTGAACAACGGACGCAAGTCCGGGACCGCCGTGATTTTCACATGACACTTTGAAAGACGGGCCGAAGTTTGGCATGCCTGCGGCTGCCATAACTTCTTCGGTCATTTCCAAGGCTTCCATGCCGTCCCGCATCATTGCGGGTGTGATGTCAGCAACCTCGTGGATTTCTTGCGCTTTCAAAACCGCCTGATGAGCCAGCATGGCAGCATAAAGGCCCCGATTATAAGGTACCGTGCCTAGCTGGTCACCTGCGCCGGCGGCTTTACCCGTGTCGACAACGTGTTTTTGAATGTCACTGTAGATCGGATAGTCGTTGCCAACATTGGTCAGCGCCATGGCTTTATAGTTGTGCGCTTTGTCCCCTGCTGGAAGAACGTCAATTTCTGCACCTGACCACCAAATGCCGATCATATTTTCCATCGGGAACCTGATGTTTGTGGCTTCCTGAATGGCCACCTGATTCATAACACCCCATCCCCAGAGCACAACATAGTCCGGCTTTTCACGGCGGATCTGAAGCCATTGAGACTTTTGCTCTTGCCCCGGATGGTCAACGGCCAACGTAGTGAGTCCAAAACCGTGCTTTTTCGACAATTCTTCAAGCGTCCGAATGGGCTCTTTGCCGTAAGCAGAGTTGTGGTAGACAAGAGCAACTTTCTTGCCACTGATGTCGCCGTCGTTAATGTCCAAAAGGTGATTGATGACCGATGAAGCGCCGGTCCAGTAGTTCGCGGGATAGTTAAAGATCCACTCAAAAACCTTGCCATTGGCAGCGGATGTGCGACCGTAACCCATCGAATGAACGGGAATACCGTCAGCGGACGCCTTCGGTATCAACTGATATGTGATGCCTGTGGACAGCGGTTGATAGACTAACGCACCTTCGCCTTTGGTAGCTTCGTAACACTCTACGCCTTTTTCTGTGTTGTAGCCGGTCTCACACTCCAGAACGCGTGTTTTGACACCACCGATGCCGCCGTCCCGCTCATTTATCAGCGTAAAATAGTCCGCGTAACCGTCAGCGAATGGAATGCCACCTGCTGCGTAAGGCCCAGTACGATAGCTTAGCGACGGGAAAACAAGGTCCGCCAGAACCGGGCTCGCCGCCATGGTCGCCGCAACAGCTGCGGCTGCTAGTTTGGTAAATTTCATGTCTTTCAATCCTCCCTTGGTTGTCGACATGGGGTGCGCCTTAGTGCGACGCGTCTCAAGCGGCCCGCCCTAGTGGGGGAAGGGCCAAAGTCTCAGCTTTTCCTTCGCTAGCCTCCACAACTGGGCCAGCCCGTGGGGTTCCAGGATCAGGAACACCACAATCAATAAACCTACGATAACAAACTCAAAGTGCGCGGCAAGGTCCGTTGGCCAGCCGAACTGGCCGACCATTACGTTTTTTAAAAGCACAGGCATCAAAACCATGAAGGCTGCTCCTGCAAAAGACCCGAAGATGGACCCCAATCCACCAATAATTACCATAAAGAGAACGATGAAGGATTTCTGGATGCCAAAGACCTCTCCAACCTCAACCGCGCCGAGGTAGAATACAAAGAACATGGCACCTGAAACTCCCACATAAAACGAACTGATCGCAAAAGCGCTAAGTTTGGCTTTCAAGGGGTTAACGCCGATAATCTCTGCCGCAATATCCATATCGCGGATTGCCATCCATTGGCGGCCCAGGTTGCCTCGAGTCAAATTTCGCGCGAGCAACGCCAACAATATCACAACCGATAGAACCGACAGGTATACTGCCCAAGGCACCGATTGCGCACCGGTGATCACAAGGCCGAAAATCTCGCGCTCAGGGGCATTGATTTGGCCTGAGGCGGAGTAGTTATAAAACCACGGTACCTTGTTGAATAGCCACACAAGGAAGAACTGCGCCGCAAGTGTCGCCACAGCCAAGTAAAACCCTTTGATCCGCAAGCTTGGCAAGCCAAAGAGGAATCCGACGGCCGCCGTGATTAGGCCCGAAAGCAGGATCACAATCATGATGTTAAGGTCGGGGAACGACGTCATCATCTTGTAGCAGGCGTACGCCCCCACAGCCATGAACCCCCCGGTGCCAAGCGACACCTGCCCACAATAGCCTGTCAGAATGTTCAGCCCAATCGCTGCGACCGCGTAGATCAGAAACGGCAGCAACACCGCGTTCAGCCAATAGTCATTGATGATGAACGGAACCACGCAATAGGCAACGGCCAAAACAACCCAGTAACGGTAGCGGTCAAAGGCGATCGGAAACGTCTGGCTGTCGGCCGAATAGGACGTTTTGAAGTCACCTGCTTCGCGATAGAACATTCTGGTCAGCCTTTCGTGGGACGGGGCATTACCCCATCTTCTGTGTCGTTTGCTTTGGGCCGAAAACCCAATTCAAGGTAACGGGTCATCACGGCTCCTCCTGCGTTTCAGAAGTGTAGGACGCGGCCGCAAGCGAGATTGCGAAGATCAGCATCGGCAGCCCAACCGTAAAAGCGTCACGCGCAGCAGCGACAAAAGTAAAAATTGCCAGACCGATGGCGATCAGGCAGCTGGCAATCACCAGCTTTCGATCCAGGGCCGTTCGCGCCCGCTTGCGCAGCGTAGCGATCCACTGCCGAACCAGCGTCCACAGGGATAGCGGCACCACGATTGCTATGATCACAAGCCCGATTACTGTTTCCTCCTGCAATCGACCTTGGCCAAGTGCCAAAACGACGAGGCCAAGCGCGATCAGAAGAAGGAAGCCGCCAAAAACCGATGCGACTATCAGGTAGAGCATATGACGTCCTTGTTTGCTCAAGCGTCACACCCTCTCAATAATTTTCTCGCCAAACAGCCCTTGCGGCCTAAAGACGAGGAAGAGGAGCGCTAGCATATAGGCGAACCAGTTCTCGGTTGCGCCACCCAGGAAAGGCGCGCCGATCAGGAATTCAAACATCTTCTCACCAACGCCGATAATCAGCCCGCCGACGATAGCGCCGGGTATGGACGTAAAGCCGCCTAACATCAGCACGGGTAGAGCCTTCAGCGCGATCAGCGACAGCGAGAACTGCACACCCGATTTCGCGCCCCACATGATGCCCGCAACCAGCGCCACGATGCCCGCAATCGACCAGACCACGACCCAGATAAACCGCAGCGAAATGCCCACCGACAACGCCGCCTGGTGGTCATCCGCCACCGCCCGCAAGGCGCGGCCCGTCTTGGTGTATTGCGAGAATGCCACCAGCGAGAGCACGAGGAGTGCTGCAAAAACGCTCGCATAGATGTCGAGCTGGTCGAGGTAGAAGCCAAAAAAATCCTCACCGCCAAGGCCCGCCGTCTTCTCCTCTATCCAGAAACTGCCGCCCTGTGGGATACCCACGTCGAGCTTCTTGATCTCGGAATTCCACATCAGGTCACCGAAACCTTCCATGAAATAGGCCAGCCCGATTGTGGCCATGAATAGTATGATGTCAGGTTGGTTGACGAGGTGCCTGAGGATGTACCTCTCCACAAGGATCGCGAGCAGCACCATCACCCCCACAGTCAGAAGGATCGCGAAAAGCGACGGCAGCGTCCAGCCGAAGTAATGCACCTTCGTCCCGAAAATCGCGTTGATGAGGTGGGCAAAGGGCACTTGCCCTTTTTGCAGGCCAACGAGAGTCATAGCTGCGAACAGAGCGAACACGCCTTGGGCGTAGTTGAAGATGCCCGACGACTTGAAGATCAGCACGAAGCCGAGCGCCACAAGCGAATAGAGCACCCCGGCCATCAGGCCGTTGATGAAGACTTCGACGCCGAATAAGAAACCTGCGCTCATTACACCATCTCCCAGACTTTGAGTATTAGAAATGTAGATAAAAGTGCGGCGCCAACCAAAAACGACCAAGCCGAGATAGCACCCATTTTCTTTAGGTCTGGATCATCGGTCATACCGTCAGGCTGAGTATTCAATTTGCTAGCGCGACCAATGACCAATACTCCGGCTAGCACTGAGGCGACGAAAGACAAGATAGTAGCGGTGGCGAATGAGTTGCCCCAAAACCCTTCCAAAGCAGACAATTTTTCAACAGAGTACGCAAAACCACCACTTGAAAGCGCCATTGTTACTTTGTTGAACTCAAGAGTATTTTTTACTTCGATTTTCATGTCAGCACCATGGACAATACCGCTTAAGAACCTTCACCAATTCACGAGGGTATCGTCGGTAACCAAACTTTTTGTCGCCTTCGAGTTCGTCAACCAAAAATGCGAAGCCTGCAATAAGATCATGCCGGGTCTGATTGTAACTTGAATTTCTAGACAACAATCGGCGACCATTCTGAACAACTTCGACTTTGTGATCGAGGTCAATCACCAAAAGATCAAAAAACGTTATGGCACCTACAACTTCGAAGTATCGGTCCCTTCTAAGTCGCTCAGCCTCATCGGAGTCGATTTTCTCGGCGAATACCAGATCGTTGAATTCTGGGTCTTTTTCAGCAAGTAAAGTAAGGAATTTTCGCGCTAATCCAGAGTCACCTTTTTCGTTACTGACCGCAGCCTGGTAGGCGTGTCTTATCGTGCGAATTCGTTCAGATCGGGATCTAGTTTCCGCCATCATCAATTCCCGACTCTGCGCGAAGAAAAATCAATCATGGCTTACCCCCAGATACGCATCAATCACCGCCTGATTGCTGCGCACCTCGTCCGGCGTGCCGTCGCCGATCTTCTTGCCGTAGTCCATCACCACCACCCGGTCGGCCAGGTCCATGACCACGCCCATGTCGTGTTCGATCAATGCAATCGTGGTGCCAAACTCGTCATTCACGTCGAGGATGAAGCGGCTCATGTCCTCTTTCTCTTCAACGTTCATACCCGCCATCGGCTCATCCAACAGCAGCAGCTTCGGCTCAGCCGCCAATGCGCGGCCCAGTTCCACCCGTTTTTGCAGGCCGTAAGGCAGCCGCCCCACGGGTGTCTTGCGAATAGACTGAATTTCGAGGAAGTCGATCACCCGCTCTACCACCTCACGGTTTTCAACCTCTTCCCGTTCAGCAGCGCCCCACCACATGGCCTGGCTGAAGATACCCTTTTTCATATGGGTCAGACGGCCGGTCATGATGTTGTCCAGTGTCGTCATACCCGCAAAAAGCGCGATGTTCTGGAACGTGCGGGCGATGCCCTGATAAGCGATCTGGTGCGGTTTCATCGGCCCGCGTTTGGTGCCCCGGAACCAGACCTCCCCCTCCTGGGGGTGGTAGAACCCGTTGATCACGTTGAGCATCGAGGATTTGCCCGCCCCGTTTGGCCCGATAATGGCGCGGATCTCGCCTTCGCGGATATCAAACGAGATATCCTTAATCGCCACCACTCCGCCGAAGCGCAGGGTGATGTTCTTCATCTCCATCACGGTGCCACCAATCGTGCGGCCATCGGGAGTGGTGTAGGTTTCTGTCATGGTATCAGCGCTCATGTATTCAGCCCCCTGCCCCAAAAAATAAGGCTCGTATGACGGGTCGAAAAACCAACCCTGCCACCAAAACCAAAAGGATCGCGGCGTAAACGCGCACCGGGCGTGTGTCAAATTCATCCGTGTCCGGGTCGATGCCGATCAGCACCCAAGACATTCCCACTTGAATGCGGTTCGGTGTGAAACGCTCATTTTCCCAAAACGCCATGGTGCGGATGAAGAAGTAGACGGCGAAAACCAGCGCCAAAACGGCAGCCAGCGCCAGCGACGAATAATCCGCCACCAACACATAGGCCAGGCCCGCAACCGTCAACCCGCTCAGAAACGTCCGCTCCACTGCGCTCGGTTGGGATGGCGGGTGGGGCGATGCCGAAGTCGAGCGCCGTCCCGTCATTCTGCTGCTACCTTAGCGGCACGTGCGGGGAAAATCTTCGCATCACGCATCTCCAACGTCGCGCTGATCGACCCTTTACGGCCATCCTCGTAGGTCACTTCGGTCTCCGTCGACACCTCAGCCGCACCGTTATAGAGGCCGTCAATCAGGTCGCCATATTTCTCTTCGATGATGCGCCGCCGGACTTTCTGCGTCCGCGTTAGCTCCCCGTCATCGGCATCAAGCTGTTTGTGCAGCACACAGAACCTGTGGATTTGGCACCCCGACAGCATTTCATCCTCTGCCACGCTGGCGTTCACTTCTTCTACATGGCTCTGCATGGCATCCATCACCTGCGGGTGCCCGGCCAGTTCAGTGTAGCTGGAATAGGCAATGTTGTTACGCTCCGCCCAATTGCCGACCGCATTCAGATCGATGTTCATGAAGGCAACACATTGATCTTTGCCGTTACCGAATACGACGGCTTCCAAAACGTTTGGATAAAACTTCAGTTTGTTCTCAACGTATTTCGGCGCAAACAGGCTGCCGTCCGCCATCTTGCCGACGTCCTTGGCCCGGTCGATGATCCGCAAATGCCCGGTATCGGCCTCGATAAAGCCCGCGTCGCCCGTGGCAACCCAGCCTTCCGCATCTTTGGTGTCCGCGGTACTTTCCGGGTTTTTATAGTATTCCACAAACGCGCCGGGGGAACGGTAGAATACTTCCCCATTGTCCGCGATTTTCAACTCTACGCCAGGCGCCGCTACACCAACTGTGTCTGGGCGCACTTCCCCGTCGGGTTGTATGGTGACAAACACCCCGGCCTCTGTTTGGCCATAGAGTTGTTTCAGATTGATCCCGAGCGATCTGTAGAAATCAAAAATCTCCGGGCCGATGGCTTCCCCTGCGGTATACCCTACGCGCACACGGCTCAGGCCCAGAGTGTTTTTCAGCGGGCCGTACACCATCAGATTGCCCCAGGCGTACTTGAGCTTTTCGCCAAAGGTTACATCCTTGCCGTCCAGGATCTTGGGCCCAACCTCTTTGGCGAACTCCATGTATTTCTTGAACATCCGACGCTTGCGCGGAGAGGCATCTTCCATCCGGATCATCACGTTGGTCAGCATGCCTTCAAAGAACCGCGGCGGGGCGAAAAAGTAGGTCGGCCCGATCTCCCGCAAATCGTGGTGCATCGTTTCCTGGCTTTCGGGACACGCCACACAGAAGCCAGTCCAATAGGCTTGGCCAATGGAAAAGATGAAGTCGCCGACCCAGGCCATGGGCAGGTAAGCCAGCACGCTATCACCGGCATTCAATTTGTCGAATTCCGCCGAAGACGACGAAGCCGAAATGATATTGCGGTTTGACAGCACGACCCCTTTGGGCCGCCCTGTTGTGCCGGACGTGTAGAGCATCACACAAGTTGTATCTTCGGTTTGGCGGGCAAGCCGGGCGTCCAGTTCCCCCTGGTGGCCGCCTTTTCGACCGGCTTCCTGCAAGTCTTTGTAGGCGTGCAGTTTTGATTTGTCGTATTTGCGCATGCCGCGCGCATCCAGATAGATCATTTGCTCCAGTCCCGGCAGGCGGTCCTGGATTTCGAGCACTTTGTCGACCTGCTCCTGATCTTCAACGACGGCAAACCGCGCAGCGCAGTGGTCCAGCACATACGCCATCTCTTCGGCAACCGAATCCTGGTAAATCGGGACCGGCACACCGCCAGCGCTTTGTATCGCTACCATCGCCCAATAAAAGTATGGGCGGTTGCGGCCAATAATGGCCACATGGTCCCCTTTGACCAATCCAAGGTCAATCAAGCCCAATGCCAGCGCATTGATCTCTTCTGCGGCTTGCGACCAGGTCCAGCTTTGCCAGATGCCAAACTCTTTTTCCCGGTAAGCCGGAAGATCAGCAAAAGTTTTCGCATTCCGCGCCAACAGCGCGGGCACGGACTGAAACTGCTGCGACGTAGCATTTTGAGTCGTCACGCGATGTCCTCCCTAATCACCGGCTTTCGGCGTATAGCTGGCTTTTCACCATGCCAAGCGCGAGGGCACGTGATTCCCTCAGATGCCTAGAATGCAATGGGTTTTTCTCATGTCAATTTTTTCATTTTTCTTGCATAAATGTAACGAAATGTTACGCATGTTCGATGTGACAGCCATTTGTGGATTTGCCTTTGCGCGCCTCGCCTGTTTCAACCGTTGAAATGCTCAGTTCCGGGCTGAATCTGATCCAGCAAGCGCTGTCGATCTATTCCGGCAACCTGCGCCTGATCGTGTCAAATCGCAGGTTTGGGGCCATGTTCAACTTACCGCGAGAACTGACGATCCCCGGCGCACGGTTTGACGAAACGATCCGATTTCTGGCGCAAAACGGCGAATATGGCGCTGTCGACGACATCGATGAATTTGTTGCGAAACGCGTCCAGCAGGCCCTGGCCTTTGAGCCGCATTACATGGAACGCCAGCGTGCCAACCATCGCTGGATTTCTGTGGAGGGTGGCCCGCTGCGCCAGGGTGGCTGGATCACGGTTTACACCGACATTACCGAAATCAAGCGCCAAGAAACTATCTTGAGGGCCAGATCCGACGAGCTTAGCGAAGAGCTTTTGTCCAGATCAGAAGAACTGGCCCGAACCAACAGGGCGTTGGAGGCGACGGTAAATCGCCTGCATGAAACCCAAATGCACCTCGAAGCCGCCGAAACACGTGTGCGGTTGGCTAATGAGACCACGCCCGCCCATATCGCGCGCCTAGATCGGAACGAACGCTATACCTACTCTAACCGCCGCTTGCCTTTGGCACCTGCAAATGGCGCTGATGATATTGTCGGGCATACGGCAGAAGCGGTTTTGGGCAGCACAATTTATGCGTCCATTGCACCGGCCCTGCATACAGCGCTAGCTGGGAAACCAAAGGTAGTCGAGTTTGATGTGCCGCGTGAAAACCGTCACATAAGGGCTGCATTCACCCCTGACACCGACGATGCAGATCGCGTGACCGGGGCCTATGTGCTGTCGATGGAAACCACGCCAACTGCGACCAATGACAAAGCCGGCAACGCAAAAGGCGCCATCGCCGAATTCGACTGCCACAAGGTGAATTTTCCTGCACTGACTCTGTCTTCAAATAGCAGACCACCCGAACCTCTCAGTGTAGCAGAAGCAGCGCTTTTGCGGCATCTGTTAACCTCACCCAATCAGCTTGTGTCGCGGGATGCCATTCGCGGCAATCTGAAACAGGGCAGCGATGCGTCTGACCGCGCCATAGATGTCAGGCTTTCCAGATTGCGCGCCAAGTTAGGAGATTCGCCGCGAAGACCAAAACTGATCCGAACGATTTATGGTGCGGGCTATATTTTCGTTGGCGATGTTAAGTGGGTCGGGTAGCCCAGCTATTAAGACACCAAGCCACAAAGGTAAGGAAAAGAGCGATGACAGGACTGCAGCAACGCGATTGGGTGCCAGCTGATGTGGCCCGCCGGATTGGAGGTATTCTGGCAGATATTGAACCTTTGTCGGCCAGTGACATTACGCTTCGCGTCCACGATTTGGCGAAAGAGAATGCGCGCATCCACGATGCAGAGTGTTTCAACCTGAACCCGGCAACAAATGTGATTAATCCGCGCGCCGCAGCCCTTTTGACGCAGGGTCTAGGAGAACGGCCGTCGCTTGGCTATCCGGGTGACAAGTATGAAATGGGCCTGGAAGCCATCGAAGAGATTGAGGTCATCTGTGCCGCTTTAGCTGCCCGATTGTTCAACGCCAAATACGCGGAGGTGCGCGTGCCGTCGGGCGCGATAGCAAACCTCTATGCCTTCATGGCAACCTGTCAACCGGGCGACACCATCATCGCGCCACCTGCAACCATCGGCGGGCATGTGACCCATCACGGCGGCGGGTGTGCCGGACTCTACGGCCTCAAAATAGTCGACGCACCCGTGGCACCCGACGGCTACACCGTTGATGTGGCTGCGCTTTCGGCCCTGGCAAAAGATGTGCGCCCGCGCCTGATCACCATAGGTGGATCGTTGAACCTGCGCCCGCATCCGGTGGCGCAGGTCCGGGCCATCGCAGATGAGGTAGGCGCGCATCTGTTGTATGACGCCGCCCACGCCAGTGGGGTGATCGCGGGCGGCGCATGGCCTAATCCACTGGCCGAAGGCGCCCACCTGATGACGATGAGCACGTATAAAAGCCTGGGCGGTCCGGCCGGCGGGCTGATTGTCAGCAACGACGCGGGCCTGGCAGAACGGCTTGATGCAATTGCATTTCCGGGCATGACCGCCAATTTCGATGCGGGCCGGGTGGCGGCATTGGCGGTGTCGCTGTGCGATTGGATCGATCACGGCGCTGCCTATAGCGCAACCATGATTGAGACGGCACAGGCCCTGGCGACCGCATTGGCAAGTGTGGCCTCGCCGGTATTTTCCATTGGCGGTGATTTCACCACCTCTCATCAATTCGCTATTTCAGCGGCAGCCTATGGCGGCGGTCAGGCCGCATCGAAGCATCTACGGCAGGCGGGCTTTTTGGCATGCGGCATCGGACTGCCAATTGATCCAGTTCCCGGCGATATGAACGGCCTGCGTATCGGGACGCCGGAGCTGGTTCGGCGTGGCATGACCGCAGGTGACATGCCAGAACTTGCCAGGCTGATCGCTGCCGCACTGGACAGCCCAACCCCGCAGATGTTGGCTGGTCAAGTTGCCTCCTGGCGGGAAACGTTCGACGGATTGCACTTCATCAACGCATAACCCGCGAAGGTCGGGCTTTATGGGCTACTTGCCAAAGTGTTTGGGGTGACTGGCGCTGTCAGGGGCGGGTAGAAACCCCTGCACCTTGCGCCCTTGCTGCACTGCCATAAGGTTCACACAGCGTTGGGTGCCAAAGATATTGCCCTTGGTACCGTTGTGGTTTTCGGGGTCCCACAGCACAGACCGATGCCAGTAACAGTCGTAGTTTAGCCCGCGCAAAAAAGCGATGATCGGGTCCGCCTCATCCGGGTCGTCACATTCCAGATAAATCACCGGCTTGAACCGTTCGATATGGCCCCGCGCACCCAACAAGGCGTCATATTCGACCTTTTCCACATCCAGTTTCAGCAGGTCCAGCCGGGTCAGTGTCAACAGATCATCAAGCGGTGCGCAGGGCACAGATTGTTGTAGCGGCGTTTTTTGGCTTTTCAGGAAGTCCATCGAAATGCCGCCGTAGTTGTAGGCGATGCCGTAGTCGATCAAAGGTACGCGCAAGGCTTCTGCCGTGGCGCCGACGCCTGCGTTGACTACCTGCACGTTGGTCAGCCCGTTCACGATGGTGTTTGCAGCCAACACCTGCGCTACAAACGGCTGCATTTCCACCGCAAAGACCATTCCGTCGCCAACAGCACGGGCGATTGGCACCGTGTGGGAGCCGATGTTAGCGCCCACTTCAACCACACAGTCACCCGGTTTCAGGATGTTCTGGAAAAGCGACACTTCGCTTTCGCACCATTGGCCATAAGTGGCCAATGACCGACCGATATAGATGTCATCGGGGAACGTGAAAAAATCCCCGTGTTTGGCGGATACTCTTTTAAGCTCTAGCGTCATGGCCCCGGCTTAGCATGCCGTTATTCAGCGGCGATAGCCTCTTCCGCAGCTTCTACACGTACGGCAGAGAACTTAAACTCCGGGATCTTACCATATGGGTCGAGTGCTGGATTTGTAAGGATATTCGCCGCAGCTTCCACGTAAGCAAAGGGCAGGAAAACCATGTCTTCGGCCACCGCCCGGTCAGCCCTTGCCATAACGGTAATGGACCCCCGTTTTGTCGTCAGGCGTACAAGCCCGCCCGGTGCCACACCCAGCTTGCCCAAAGTGCGCGGATGAAGCGAACAGTTGGCCTCCGGCTCCACCGCGTCAAGCACGCTGGCGCGCCGAGTCATGGAACCGGTGTGCCAGTGTTCAAGCTGACGACCTGTAGTCAGGATCATCGGATAGTCCGGATCAGGCACATCGTCCGGCGCCACGATCGACGCTGGCGTGAACCGCGCGCGACCCTCGGGCCGCGGGAAACCGTCGCCGAACACAATCGGTTGGCCGGGGTCGTCCGGGGTCAGTGACGGATAGGTCACCGCCTGTTTTTCCAGCCGTTCCCAGGTGATGTTGTCGAGCGACTTCATCGACATCTTCATTTCAGCGAAGACCTGGCTCGGATGGGTATAGGTCCAATCCAAGCCCAGCCGCTGGGCAAGTTCCGTCGTGATCGCCCAGTCTTCCCGCGCTTCACCCGGTGGTGGCACAGCAGGACGACCCATTTGCACCTGACGGTTGGTGTTGGTCACCGTACCGGTCTTTTCAGCGAAAGCACTGGCAGGTAGGATCACGTCGGCGTAGTTGGCCGTTTCCGTCAGAAAGATGTCCTGCACTACCAAATGGTCCAGTTTGGCAAGCGCATCACGGGCGTGTTCCACATCCGGGTCCGACATGGCCGGGTTTTCGCCCAGAATATACATGCCGTTGATGTCGCCGTCATGGATCGCATCCATGATTTCAACGACTGTCAGGCCTTTTTGGCTGTCGTCCCATTTCTCATTGCCCCAAATCTCTTTGAAGGCGGACCGGACGCCATCGTCGCCCACAGGCTGATAATCCGGCAAGAACATTGGGATCATGCCAGCGTCGGACGCACCCTGTACGTTATTTTGCCCTCGCAGCGGGTGCAGGCCCGCACCAGGGCGACCAACGTGGCCCGTCATCAGCGCGAGGCTTATCAGGCAACGCGAATTGTCGGTGCCGTGGATATGTTGCGAAATCCCCATTCCCCAGAAAATCATGCCCGCCTGCGCAGTGGCAAAAATCCTTGCAACTTCGCGCAGTTGTTCTGCCTCAATGCCGCAAATCTCTGACATCTTTTCGGGTGGGAAGTTTTTCAGATGTTCTTTCTGTTCTTCCCAGTTCTCGGTGTAAGCGTCGATGTACTGTTTGTCGTAGAGGTTTTCTTCCACGATTACATTCATGATCGCGTTTAGCATGGACACGTCAGTGCCCGGGCGGAATTTCAGCATATGCGTTGCGTGACGACCAAGGCCCACGCCGCGCGGATCCATCACGATCAATTGTCCACCACGTTTGGTGAACTGTTTGAAATAGGTCGCCGCAACCGGGTGGTTTTCAATCGGGTTTGCCCCGATGACGATGGCGACGTCGGCGTTCTCAATTTCATTAAATGTGGCCGACACGGCACCGGAGCCGACGTTTTCCATCAACGCGGCCACAGAGGATGCGTGGCACAGACGGGTACAGTGGTCCACGTTATTGTGGCCAAACCCTTCGCGGATCAACTTCTGGAAAAGATATGCTTCTTCGTTGGTACATTTCGCCGACCCAAAGCCCGCAATCGTACGCCCGCCTTTGGTATCGCGTAGTTTGGCCAGCCCGCCAGCGGCGACCGTCATCGCCTCTTCCCAAGTCGCTTCGCGGAAGACGTTGCCCCAGTTGCCTGGCTCCACATTCAGGCCCTTTGCGGGCGCATCTTCGCGGCGGATAAGTGGTTTGGTCAGCCGGTGCGGGTGGTGGATGTAGTCAAAGCCAAAACGCCCTTTTACGCATAGGCGGT
Source organism: Pseudomonadota bacterium (assembly GCA_039030095.1). Taxonomy (GTDB): domain Bacteria; phylum Pseudomonadota; class Alphaproteobacteria; order Rhodobacterales; family Rhodobacteraceae; genus Amylibacter. Next base: position 18,050 of record JBCCET010000053.1, read on the forward strand.
TTTCATTGGCCGGGCCGTCGATACCGTCCACCCAGGCAACCTTGTCGTCTTTGATCTTAAGAGAAATCTGGCAGCCCACGCCGCAAAACGGACACACCGATTCAACTTCGCGGTCATAATCTTTGCTGTCGCCAACCTCATTTTCGCCCACGGCCCCTGCAGGCATTAGCGCGCCAGTGGGACAGGCTTGCACACATTCGCCACAAGCCACACACGTGGAATTACCCATCGGGTCGTCCATGTCGAAAACAATCTTCGAATCGGCGCCCCGACCGGCCATACCGATCACATCATTTACCTGCACTTCACGGCACGCCCGAACGCACAAATTACAGCTGATACAACTATCGAGATTAACCCGCATAGCCACGTGGCTGTCATCAAGAAGCGGAACGCGATCAGTATCCAGTTTTGGGAACCGGCTTTCCGACACCTCATTGGCATCTGCCATGTCCCAGAAGTGGCTTGATTTGTCGCGAGCGACCTCGCGCTCTGGCTGGTCGGCCACCAACATTTCCATCACCAAGGCCCGCGCTTTTACGGCGCGCGAACACTGGGTGCGGACTTCCATGCCTTCAGAAACTTCGCGAATGCAGGACGCAACCAGCGTCCGGTCGCCTTCAACTTCTACCATACACGCGCGGCAGTTGCCGTCTGCGCGGTAGCCTTTTTTGCCAGAATGACAAAGGTGCGGGATGGTCGTGCCTTCTCGCTTGGCGACTTCCCAGATGGTTTCCCCGGCGTCCGCCTCAACGGTCTGACCGTCCAGCGAAAACGATACCTTATCCGACATAGCTATTCCCTAATGGCACTCGGCTCAGCCGTAGCCGGTTTAGATCATATTACGCGACACACACAAAGCAGATAATCGACATACACAAGCGCGATAACGGCAAGGCATACGCCTAGCGACGACCCCGCCGCCATAGTGCGAAGGGAATCGCCAAAACGTACATCAAAACGCCGTACATAGCGGCCGGTAGGGCAAAGCTGGAAAAGCCGTCCACATCCCCAATGATCTGCCCGGCAAGGATCGCGGCTACGGCAATGCCAAGCGTCGAATTTTGCACCCCTGTCTCGATGGCAATCGTCGTGGCATCGCGGGGCGACAGCCCAGCAAGGCTGGCCGTGACCATACCGACAGCCAGCATCACCGCCATTAACAGCAAGCACGCAGGACCCAGGCTGGCAAGATTATCTCGAAGAACATCCAGGTTGGCGGCAATCGCGGCCAGCACGATCAACGCAAAAAGCGCGACCGCAATGCGCGACAAAAGCGGTCCGACTGACGTGACAAAACCAGGTGCTATTGCCGTGACCACCATTCCGATGGTCACAGGCACCACCGTCATCAGGAACATCGTCACCGAAAGGGTCAGCGTATCAACTGGCGGGGCCTCTGACCCCATAAAAGACTGGACTGAGAAATCCAAAATTAGCGGCAGCGTAAAGACGGCCACAATTGTCACCACCGCTGTCAAAGAGATCGAAAGCGCGGTGTTCCCATCCCCGATTTTGGCCAGAACGTTGGTTGTCACCCCGCCGGGGCAAAGGGCCAGAATCATGAAACCCACGGCCAACTCAGGCGACAGGCCTAAAGCCGCAGCCATTGCGAAGCCCACGATGGGCAAAAGGATCATCTGGTTTACAAAGCCGGTGGCAAAGGCTTTCGGCATTGAAAACACGCGGGTAAAGTCACTGACGCGCAGCCCCAGTCCCAGCGTGAACATGATAAACGCAAGGATTAGCGGCAGCGCCACATCCACCAGAAAATCACCCATAGCCTTAGTCCCCCTGACAGTTTTGCAGATAGAAACCATGCAGCAACCATTCAGCGCAACGGTTTTCGCAGTTGAATGGCCGCCAACCCTGCGGCACAAGGGCGGAAACGATAACGGGGGCAGGAATGTCAGACACCGGAGAATTTGCAGACCGTATGCTGTCACTGGGCCTGGCCCGCGTGTCAGAGGCCGCAGCCATAGCCAGTGCCAAGCTGATTGGACGCGGTGACGAAAAAGCCGCCGATCAGGCCGCAGTTGATGCGATGCGCACACAGCTCAATATGCTGGACATCAAAGGCGTCGTCGTCATCGGTGAGGGAGAGCGGGATGAAGCGCCCATGCTTTATATCGGTGAAGAAGTCGGCACCGGGAACGGACCTGGGGTAGACATCGCGCTGGACCCGCTGGAAGGCACCACGCTGACCGCAAAGGCGATGCCCAACGCTTTGGCTGTAATCGCGATGGGCCCGCGTGGATCCATGCTGCACGCACCTGACACATACATGGACAAACTCGCGATTGGTCCGGGATATCCAGTCGATACCGTTACTCTTGAGATGTCCCCCGGCGAACGCGCTAAGGCGCTTGCTGCTGCCAAGGGATGCCCTGTGGAACAGATTACCGTTTGTGTCCTGGAACGCCCTCGCCACGACGACGTCATCGCAGAATTGCGCGCCACAGGCTGCGCGGTGCAACTGATCACCGATGGCGACGTGGCCGGTGTGATCCACTGCGCTGAAGCCGCCCAGACTGGTATCGACATGTACATGGGGTCTGGCGGCGCACCCGAAGGTGTGCTTGCAGCTGCTGCTTTGAAATGTATGGGCGGCCAGATCTATGGTCGCCTGCTTTTCCGCAACGAAGATGAACGCGCGCGCGCGCGCCGCGCTGGGATTACTGATTTCGATCGGGTTTATACACGCGACGAAATGGTGACAGCAGACGTTATTTTTGCTGCTACCGGGGTCACAGATGGGTCGATCCTGAAAGGCGCCCGGCGCGACGGCGACTTTATGGAGACGGAGACCGTGCTGATGCGGTCCAAAACTGGCTCCGTGCGACGCATCATTTACCGCCAGAAGAACCACTAGCGCCTATGGTTCGGCGCGTGGGCTTTGACAACGGCGCGCCGAAAAAAGGCGTTGCAGACAAGGTGCTCGACGATTTTCGGGCCAAGTCGCGCGCGGAAAAAGCGGCTGAGGCAGCGGAGGCCAAGGCGAAAGCCGAACGCCCCCGCCGCCAATGGTTCCCGATCATATTCCTGACCTTTTGGTTGACCGGGTGGACCGGCGGCATCTTTTTGGTGATCGGTATCATCACGTCCGGCCAAGGCGATGGCGGGCTTTTTGCTTGGCTAAGTTTCGCGATCTTGGGCTGGGTCGTTGCAGTCTTTGTACTGATCAAACTTATCCGAAACAAATGACGGCGTTTCTGGGGGTTGAAGCATCTGCCACCGGCCGCCGCTGGATCGGGTTGAGCGGGGAACAAGACCGCCAGGCCGAAGCCATCGCCCAGGAGGCCGGCCTTCCCGGTCCGCTGAGCCGGACTTTGGCGCGTCTTGGCGTGCTGCCCGCGGACGCAACAGAGTATCTGTCACCGACCCTGCGCGACCTGATGCCTGACCCGTCAATTTTCCGCGACATGGATGCCGCCGCTGACCGGTTGGTCCGTGCCGCCAAAGGCCGGGAGCGCGTGGCCGTGTTTGCGGATTATGACGTGGACGGCGGAGCCTCTGCCGCGTTGCTGGTGGCATGGTTTCGGGGCCATGGAGCGGAGCCGACGGTCTATGTGCCTGATCGCATCGATGAAGGCTATGGACCCAACGCGCCTGCAATGCGTGACCTCGCTGCGCACCACAGCCTGATCGTCTGTGTGGATTGCGGCACCTTGTCCCACGACGCTTTGGCGGCAGTGGACCGGGCCGACGTCATCGTACTCGACCACCACTTGGGCGGCGAAACCTTGCCCCCTGCAGTGGCTTTGGTGAACCCCAACCGGCAAGACGAAGACACGCCTTTTACATACCTTTGTGCGGCTGGTGTGGTCTTCCTGTGCCTGGTTGCCTCCAACCGGGTGGCGCGCAAAGCCGGATTGGCAGAGGTCCCGCTTATCCCGATGTTGGACCTCGTATCGCTGGCCACTGTGGCAGACGTGGCCCCGCTAAAGGGGCTCAATCGCGCGCTGGTGCGCCAGGGTTTGGCTGTAATGGCGCGCCGCGCGCGCCCTGGCCTTGCCGCGCTGTCAGATGCGGCGCGGTTGACCAGCGCCCCGGCGGCCTATCACCTCGGCTTCGTACTTGGGCCCCGTATCAACGCCGGTGGACGGATCGGTCAGGCTGACCTCGGCGCGCGCCTATTGTCCACGCTCGACCCGGCGGAGGCAGAAGCGCTGGCTGAACGGCTGTCCGCCCTAAATGATGAGCGGCGGGAGGTGGAAACGCAAGTGCGCCTGCAAGCGATGGATCAGGCCGAAGCGCGTGGGACAGACGCACCGCTGGTATGGGCCGCCGCACCCGGTTGGCACCCCGGCGTCGTGGGCATCGTCGCGTCCCGACTGAAAGAGGCAACCAACCGCCCGGCGATTGTCATCGGGCTGGAGGATGGAGAAGGCAAAGGCTCCGGCAGATCCGTGACCGGCATCGACTTGGGCGCGGCCATTGCCACCTGCACCCGCGAAGGACTGCTTTTGAAAGGTGGCGGGCACAAAATGGCGGCGGGCCTGACTGTAGAAGAGGCCAAGTTGGAACCCGCCATGGCCCGGTTGAGCGAGCTTTTGGAAAAGCAGGGTGCCGGACAGTTGGGGCCGAAAGATCTGTCTCTCGACGGCATTGTTCAGCCGCGCGGTGCATCCGTGGAACTGATCGAACAGCTCGAAAGCGCGGGCCCCTTCGGTGCCGGTGCTCCCGCCCCGCGCTTTGCCCTACCCGCCCAGCGGATCACCTTTGCCAAACGTGCGGGCGAATCGCACCTGCGTCTGACGGTGGCTGATGACAGCGGCGCAAAGCTCGATGCGATTTGTTTCCAGGCCTTCGATGGCCCCCTAGGGCCGATGTTGGAAAATCACGCCGGGGCACGCATACACTTGGCGGGACGGCTGGAAATTGACGATTGGGGTGGGCGGCGCAAACCCAAGCTTCGCCTGGAAGATGCAGCGATTGCGACCTGACATCGCGAATTGCGCACAATCCCCCTTGAACAGTCGCCCGCGAGTCGCTAAATCGCGCGACACCGGTGAGATGCTCCCTTCGTCTATCGGTTAGGACGCCAGATTTTCAATCTGGAAAGACGGGTTCGATTCCCGTAGGGAGTACCACCGGTTTTTCTTTCCCCGAAAACTACCGTCGATTTCTCGGTTTTGGCCGAAGTCACGTAACGTTTGATCTGGAAATGCTGCACTGCAGCATGATAGGGGTCCGGCAGTAAAAAAGCCCTAACCCCGAAAGTAAACGCATGTTCACCCCAAACCAATCCTACGAAATCGCCAAAGCCTGGCAGAATGCTGCGATGCAGCTTATGACCGCGCGACTGGATATGGCCAGCCACACGCTCAAGTTCGCCACCGACGTTTTCCTTGGCGCGCCTGCGCCTAAAGCGGTCGTTAAACCAGCAGCCAAAGCAAAACCCGCCAAGAAAGCTAAGGTGCCTGCGAAAGCCAAGGCACCAGTGAAGACCAAACCCGCTCCGAAGGCCAAAACGCCAAAGGCCAAGGCAAAGCCGTCCGCAGCACCTGTTGGGGCAAAAGTAACCACGCCCAAAGCCAAAACCGCCGCAAAAGCAAAAGCCGAGCCGCAAGTGAAGGCGAAAGTAGCGCCAGTCGCAAAACCAACAACAGCCGCCAAACCGCAGCCCGCCCCAAAAGCAGCAACCACACTTAAACCTGTTGCGAAAGCAGCCGTTAAACCAAAGGCTGCCGCAAAGTCCGCTGTAAAATCAAAGCCTGCACCAAAAGCAAAGGCGCCAACCGCAGATACGGCTAAAGTGGCTTCCGCGACCAAAACCCCTGTGAAAGCTGTTGCTGCGAATAAGAAAGCGGCGCAATTAAAAGTAAAAACACCGGTGGAAAGCGCGCCTGTCAGCACCCCTAAGCCACTGACAGCTACGCCACCAAAAGCCTAAATCTCAGGTACCCGTTCGGCTGTTGGGATTTAGTGCGATGCCGTCCCAGCAGCCGAACCGAACCTTGGCCATCTGACATCAGTCTCGCGCCAGATCCGCCTCTAATGCCGGATACCGGGCGCAGAGCGTCATCGCCCTTGCCAAAAAGAACACCATAAATGCGCCCCAAAGCCCATGGTTTGCATAGGCAACCGGCAGGGTGGCCACAGCCAGCGTATAAACGGCAAAACTGATTGCCATCATGTTGCGCAGATCACGCCCACGCGTTGCCCCGATGAACACGCCGTCGATCAGAAAAGACGGTCCACAAACGAACGGCGCCAGAACCAGCCATGGCAGGTACGCGCCTGCCTCAGCCCGCACTTCAGACGATGTGGTCATCAGGTCGATGACAAACCCTCCCAAGAGCCAGGTTAAACTGCTGAGCACGATCATCGCTGCCACGGTCCATTGGGCATTGATCACCACAACCCGCCGCAGACGGTTCTTCGCCCGTGCACCCACAGCCTGACCCACCAGCGCTTCCGTCGCAAAGGCAAAACCGTCCAACGCGTAAGAGGCCAGCATCAGAAACTGGATCAGCACCTGGTTAGCGGCTAGCGTCACGTCCCCCATGCCAGCGCCGAAGAACAAAAAGCTGAGCACTGCTGCCTGCAACAGAAGTGATCGCAGTAAGATGTCACCGTTTAACTGAGCCATCTGCACTAGTCGGGTCCGGTCGAAGACTTGCAGCCAGGCCCGCCAGCGACCGTCCGCAAAACAACCCCGCACCAGCCAAAGGCCCAGCGCAAGCCCGGTCCATTCTGCGATCACCGTGGCCCATGCCACCCCGCCCACCCCCATGTCGAAGCCGAGGACAAACACCAGATCCAGCGTGATGTTCAGCCCGTTCATCCAAAGTTGGATCACCAGAACCGCGCCTGTGCGTTCGTGCGCGATCAACCAACCGGTCAATCCAAACATGGCCACTGCGGCTGGGGCCGACAAAAACCGGATGTTCAAATAGGTCTGGGCCAAGCCTTCCACTTCTGCAGACGCGGGCGCCAACTTGAATGCCGCCCAGGTGATGGGCAGTTGCAGGGCAAAGATCACCAGACCCCCGACCCCACCGATCAATAGGACACGGGTCAACAGGGCCGCGACCTCACCAGCGTCCGCCCGCCCGATTGCCTGGGCAGCGAGGCCAGTTGTACCCATCCGCAGAAATCCGAAAAACCAATAGACCGATGCGATGATCACCGCACCGATGCCCACCGCGCCAATCGGTGCAGCAGTTCCCATCTGGCCCACCACGCCGGTATCGACCGCGCCTAGGATAGGGATCGTGATGTTGGAAATGACAACCGGCACCGCAATGGTCAGCACGCGCCGGTGGGTGATTGTGCCGGTGTCAGCCATCTGCCGGTTGCGGCATCAGGAAATGCCCGCCTGCCTGGGCGAAGAGTTTCTCTCGGTTGTCTTGCCAGGCTTCCACATGCACGGACGCATAGCGCCGACCGGATCGGTTCACCCGCGCGCGGGCATAGCAGTCGCGTGGACGGCCCGGACGCAGGTAGTCGACCGTGAAGTTAATGGTCTTGGGCATCTGGAGCACGCCTTGGGCAGCGATGTCCTCTGCGGTGAGTGTGCCCGCCTCCATCGCGTCCCAGGCGCGTTGCCAGGCAAGTTCCACAATCGCAGTGATTTCCAGAAAGCTGGCTGTCACCCCGCCGTGGAGCGCTGGTAAGATCGGATTACCAATCAGTTTTTCATCGAAACGGAGTGTGGCCGTCAGCTCATCACCCCGGCGATCAAAAGACACGTCGAGAAATTGGATATAAGGAATTGATCCGACCAAAGCGTTTAGCGCGCCATCACGCTGTGCCTTCAGCGATTGCAGGCTTTTTTCAGCAGTCAAGTCTGGGGCGCCTTGGCAAAGGTAAAAGCGCCAGTCAGCATCGCAACGGGCGCGTCCCTGTCTGTGTTAAATGCGATGCCGCGAACAAAGGCCACCGACCTCGTGGCGCGGTAGACCTCTGCCCACGCGTTGATCCTTTCGCCCACCTTGGCGGGCCGCATGTAATCTACCCGCAAATCCAATGTGGCCGTCGGGGCCACACCTTCGGGGTGCAAAAAGACTGCCAATCCGCCGCAGGTGTCCAAAAGGGCTGACACCGCGCCGCCGTGCACAACACCCGTATCCGGGTCACCGATGATTTCTTTCAAATAGGGCATCGACATACCAGCCTCAGCCACGCCAAAGCTGTCCATCCGCATCTCCAGCGCTTTGCTGAATGGTAGGGCTGACATGAATTGCCGGGCCAGCTTTTCGCGTCGATCTCGGGCGTCATCGGTCATTGTCTGGGGTCCTCTCTTGCGCCAAGGGGTAGAGGACTGGGTTTCCCTCCGGCAACCCCAAAAACGACGGATCCGTCCAGATTGACGTCCACGTCATTTTTCG
>JBCCET010000054.1:0-25963 GCA_039030095.1 Pseudomonadota bacterium
ATTTGCTGCCAATGAGTTGGCCACGCGCATCGACGATGCCCAACCGAAGATGATTATTGCGTCGAGCTGCGGGATCGAACCGGGACGGGTGGTGGAGTATAAACCGCTCCTCGATGAAGCGATCACTTTGTCTTCGCATAAACCCGAAAGCTGCATCATCTTTCAGCGCGATCAGGCACGGGCCACAATGGTTGAAGGGCGGGATCTGGATTGGGATGCTGTTCAGGCAGCTGCGACGCCTGCGCCTTGTGTCCCGGTCAAAGGCAGTGATCCTGTCTATATCCTTTATACCTCCGGCACCACGGGCCAGCCCAAAGGCGTCGTGCGCCCCACGGGTGGCCATCTGGTCGCGCTGCAATGGACCATGAAAAACATCTACGGCGTCGAGCCCGGTGAGGTGTTCTGGGCAGCCTCAGACGTGGGCTGGGTCGTAGGGCATTCCTACATCTGCTACGCGCCGCTGATTGCCGGCAACACCACCATCGTTTTTGAAGGCAAGCCCGTTGGCACGCCTGATGCGGGGACGTTTTGGCGTGTGATGGAAGAACACAAAGTGGCGGCGTTTTTCACCGCACCTACGGCGTTTCGCGCAATCAAACGCGAAGACCCTGCCGGTGAGTTTGTCAAAAAGTACGATTTGTCGAACCTTCGTACGCTGTTTCTGGCGGGCGAGAGGTCCGACCCCGACACCATCAATTGGGCGAAGGACCAGTTGGGTGTTCCTGTAATCGATCATTGGTGGCAAACCGAGACAGGCTTTACCATTGCAGGAAACCCGGTTGGGATTGAATTGCTGCCGGTCAAGCTCGGCTCCCCAACGGTGGCCATGCCTGGCTGGGATATCCGTATTCTCAACGACGAAGGCGAAGAGCTGCCAAATGGTGAGCTTGGGTCCATTGTCGCCAAATTGCCGATGCCGCCGGGTTGTTTTCCGACACTTTGGAACGCCGAAGAACGCTTTAAATCAAACTACCTCGACGCGTTCCCTGGCTATTATGAGACAGGTGATGCAGGCATCAAGGATGAAGACGGCTATCTTTATATCATGGCGCGCACCGATGATGTGATCAATGTGGCAGGCCATCGTCTATCCACCGGCGCCATGGAAGAGGTTCTGGCCGGTCACCCGGATGTGGCGGAATGCGCGGTCATCGGGGTGGCGGACACCCTGAAAGGCCAATTGCCCATGGGATTTTTGTGTCTGACCAAAGGCGTGGACCGGGCAGAGGCTGACATCGTAAGAGAATGTGTTGCCCTGATGCGCGAAAAGATCGGCCCCGTAGCGGCATTCAAGCTGGCCTGCGTGATCGACCGCTTGCCAAAAACCCGGTCAGGCAAGATCCTGCGCGGAACAATGGCCAGTATTGCAGACGGGAAGCCCTACAAAATGCCCGCAACAATCGACGATCCAGCCATTCTGGACGAAATAACAGAGGCTCTTGCACGCCTGGGTTACCCGGGCGGCTAACGACGTCGTTGCCAGCCTTTACTGCTTTTTGCGGCGCCGATTTTCCCCGGCTTTGAAGCTAGACACTCTATGTGAAAGCAGGCACAGTTGAGGTGTATCTTAAGGGGGCTCAAGATGCACAGATTCCTGCTCGTGGCAGCTGCCGCCACGCTATCACTGACGACCAGCTTTGATTCTGCGCATGCGCAATCCCTGCGCGACATCAAAGGACCGGCAGAAGTGCCGCCTGCCAGCTATACTGGCCGGCAATACGTGGACAGTCGCGGTTGCGTCTTCATTCGCGCGGGCTTTGGCGCCCGGGTGCAATGGGTGCCGCGGGTCAATCGCAAACGAGAGGTGTTTTGTTCACGCAGCAACAAGCCTTCCCTGACAAAAAGCCAGCTTGCGTCGGTCAAATCATCCGGGCCTGAGCCGAAGGAAGAAACTTCGGTCGCGGCAGCAACGCCCAAACCCAAGACCACTGCCAAAACGCCGCCTAAAAAGGTTGTGCGCACTAACCCCAAGCCAAAGCCGGTGGCCCAGACCCGAAAAGTTGCGCGTAAGCCGGTAACAGTTGTTCCGAAACAAAAGACGGTCAAAACCCGCGTGGCTGCGACCCAACCCAAACAACCGACAACACGGGTGATAACTGTCCGACGTGGCAGCCCGCAAGCCGTTCATCCGGGTGATCTGGTGCGTCAACAGCGTGTGGTCACCACACGTACGACGGCAACGCCGCGAAACCGCGCAATCGCTGCTGGCGTGGTGGATCCGGTCCACGGTATTACCACGGCCGGAACGACCATCGAATCCGATGTGACCCCAGAAGGGGACGCAATGATGGAAATGGTTTGGACCAACACCGTTCCTAGACGTCTTGTTAAGCGTAAGGTGCGGGTCAAGAAAGTGGCTGCTAACCAAACACGGACACGTATCAGCACTAAATCCACGCCCCGCAAAAAAGCGACGACTGTTCGGCCCTAAGTCCAAACTGGCAAATTCGGTTATCTGGCGGAAGCAGAGCGCACGGTAGATAGCTGTATTCAGTGCCTGTGGAACTACCAACCCGCAGTTCTTCATGGGTAGCCAAAGGTTTTTTCTTGAGTCGGTTCCGGTCACTTGCTCGGGCGCGCCGTTCTACGCGCAGCCCAAAGTGTATGGCTTAGTGAGGTTACTTCTTGCTCTGAAATTTGACGCTTTCAGCGATTTTACAAAGAATCGAAAAACGGCGGCCGGGTAGGCCGCCGTTTCGTTTTGCAACGTGCCGCTATGTCAGGACGCGTGGTCGTAAGCCCTTTCACCGTGGGCGGTCAGGTCCAGGCCGATAACCTCCGATTCCTCATCCACGCGGATCGGGAAGATCAGTTTTACCACAAAGGCGATGATGGTGGTCAGCACGATTGTATAGACGCCCACAACCAGGATGCCGCCCAGTTGCGCAACCCAGTCGCCGTGGCCGAAGACCGCAATCATGACGATGCCAAACATCCCGCCCAAGCCGTGCACGGCAAAAACGTCGAGCGTGTCATCGATTTTCAGCATGCCTTTGATAACATTGCAGCCTTCCTGGCACAACACACCCGCAATGGCGCCGATGATTAACGCTTCAACCGGTCCAACGGACCCGGACGCCGGGGTGATAGAAGCCAGACCTGCAATGGTGCCGGTCACCATGCCAACCATGGAAGATTTGCCATATTTCACACGTTCCCACAGGGCCCATGTAAGCGACGCGGTGGCGGCAGAGATATGGGTGACAGTCAGCGCCATGGCAGCGCCGCCATCGGCGGCCAATTGCGAGCCGCCGTTAAAGCCGAACCAGCCGACCCACAGCATAGATGCACCGATCATCACATAGCCCGGGTTATGCGGCGGCTTCGATTTATCTCTGCGCGCGCCCAGCATAACGGCGATCACAAGGGCGGCCAAACCAGCCGTCTCGTGCACCACGATGCCACCTGCGAAATCATTCACGGCCTCAGCAAACAGCGCGCCTTCGCCGCCTGCCAGCAAGCCGCCACCCCATATCCAGTGCACCACTGGTGCATAAACCAGCAGCATCCAAAGGCCGGAGAATGTAAGCACAAAGCCAAAGCTGATCCGTTCCACATAAGCGCCGACGATCAGGGCCGGGGTGATGATGGCAAAGGTCATTTGAAACGCAAAGAAAAGGATCTCCGGGATCGTCCCGCTAAGGCTGTCGGCTGTAATGCCGGTCAGAAACATCTTGCCCAAACCACCCCAGAGCGCATTGCCTTCGCCAAAGGCGATGGAATAGCCCGCGACGAGCCACAGGATGCTCATCAGACAGGCGATGGCAAAGCAATGCATAAACACGCTCAGCACATTTCGTGCGCGCACTAGCCCGCCATAGAAAAGCGCAAGCCCTGGCAAAGTCATGAAAAGGACCAGCGCAGTTGCGACGATGATCCAGGCGGTATCCGCTCCGTTCATAAGGGTATCCCTCGTTTGTTTTTGTGTCTTCAGGCCCGGCGCTGAAAGACAATTGCGTGACCGAGGTGAACAAGAAATCGGCATACACGCAGATCACTTCGCGTAAAAATGAGGCGTTGCGCAAAAAATAGGCACTGATGTTTGTGTTTGATGCCTAAAAGGGCGTCATTGGGATGTTGGAAATCCCGCATCGCGCAGGGCGCGCAATGCAAACTCCGTGGCCGTACGGCGGACGTTTTCGCGGCCCTGCGCGCCAAATTCTACGGTGGTCGTGACAGTAGATGTGTCGCCGTGTGACAGGCCAAAACAAACCCGACCTTCTGGCTTGAAATCGGAACCTCCTGGCCCGGCAATCCCGGTCACGGAAATCGCCAATGTCGCCAGTCCGCGTTGGCGGGCGCCTGCGACCATTTCTGCAGCGACCTCTTCGGACACGGCGCCGAAGGTGTCGAGTGTAACCTCTGAGACGCCCAATAAATCGCGTTTTGCAGCGTTGGAGTATGTCACAAATCCGCACAGAACCACGTCGGATGCGCCCGCCGGATCGGTCAGGGCGGCAGCAATCATTCCGCCAGTGCAACTTTCAGCCGTGGCAATTGTGTCCCCGCGTGCGCGGCATGCAGTCAGCGCGGCAGCAGACAAGGCATGCAGGTCAGAAGACATGGTAGAGCGCTGCCAGAAAAATAACGCCAAGGGCTGCGTAAACACCAGCCACGATATCGTCAGCCATCACACCAAAAGGAGTTTTCATCCGGTCGAAGTAATTGGCGGGCCAGGGCTTTGTAATGTCGAACAGCCGGAACAGGAAAAATGCGCAAACCCAGCCGGGCCAAAGCACGTGTAGCGCAACACCTGCGCTTGCTGCGCCAAAGGCCACGGGCCAAAGCGTCAGCCATTGGCCTGCAACCTCATCAATCACAATAATTGAAGGGTCCTTTTCGCTGCTTCCCGCAGTGACCTGGCCGGTGGCCCAAACGCCCACCAGAAAGACGACAATGGTGGCGAGTGCAAAGACAAATGGTCCGGTGGCCCAGATAATACCGTAGGCCGCGGGCAGGGCAGCAAAAGACCCCCAGGTGCCAGAGGCCGGGCGCAGGTAGCCGGTGCCAAAAAACGTAGCGATCAAGCGAGCTAACATTGTCGCGCCTTTCTACGACGGGTGCGACGCTGAATATTCTGCTGCGCGGCGCGGCTCAACGGGCGATTTTCCAACCTTTCGCTTGCATCTTCGATTGAGATGCACAAAAAGAAGGCATGAACTCCCTATTGGTCGGAAATAAGGCAATATCGCCACCTGTTTTGCTGGCGCCGCTGGCCGGGATCACGGATCTGCCATTCAGAAACCTCGTGCTTCGGTTCGGGGCAGGGCTTGTGGTGTCAGAGATGGTGGCCAGCCAGGAGATGGTCCAGCAAAAGCCGTCGGCGCGCGCGCGGGCAGAGCTTGGCGCGGGATCTGACAGTACATCGGTGCAGATCGCCGGGCGAGACGCCTATTGGATGGCGGAATGCGCCAAACTTTGCGCGGGGCAGGGCGCGTCGATCATCGACATCAACATGGGGTGTCCTGCCAAAAAGGTCGTGGGCGGCTATTCAGGTTCTGCTTTGTTGAAAGACCCGGACCATGCGTTGCGTTTGATTGAGGCTGTGGTTGGCGCCGTTGATGTGCCTGTCACGCTGAAGACCCGCCTAGGCTGGGACGATACCTTGTTGAATGCGCCCCAAATTGCTGCTTCGGCGGAAGCTGCCGGGGTTCAGATGATCACCATCCATGGACGCACCCGGTGTCAATTTTACAAAGGCCGCGCTGATTGGACTGCAATCCGTGCTGTGAAAGACGCGGTTGATGTGCCGGTTGTTGCCAATGGCGACATCTGTTCAGCCGCGGACGCAGCATCTGCGTTGCGCGCGTCCGGTGCCGACGGCGTGATGGTTGGGCGCGGTGTGCAAGGCCGCCCGTGGCTGTTGGCGGATATTGCGTCCCGACTTTTCGCCGGGGAATCGCCAAACGTTCCCTACGGAGCTGCTCTAATAACTATGATCAGCGAACACTATGACGCGATGATTGAATTTTACGGATCGGAACTCGGCGCCCGCGTCGCGCGCAAACATTTGGGTTGGTACATGGATGACCTGGCCCCGCCGCCCGACCTACGGCGCGCAATTTTGACAACGCCAGATCCGTCCACCGTGGCCAAGCTGATCGAGGCGCTGCCATCGGAAGGCTCAAAAGCCGCATGACCCAGATTGATTTTGAAAACATCTGGGCAAACCTTCCGTTCCCCGCGCTTGTGCTGGGGGGCGACGATTGCGTCGTGTCCGCCAACGCAGCCGCTGAGGCGCTGACGGGGGCCTCCGCGCGCCAGCTTGCAGGACGAAGCGTTGAGCGCGTCTTTGGTCCCGGGTCCTTGGTTGCAGACACGGTTTTGCAATCCCGTCAAAAGAACGGGTCGTTAATGCAATACAACGCCGAGGTCGCATTGCACGACGCCCAGCCCATGACCTGTAACCTGCACGTGGGCCCGGTCCGCGAAGGGCAGGAAGACCTGCTGCTGCTGATCCAGCCCACCGGCGTTGCGCAAAAGATGAGCCGGTCGTTGACCCACCTATCCTCTGCGCGGTCCGTCGTGGGTATGGCCGCCATGCTGGCCCATGAGCTACGTAACCCGTTGGCAGGTATTTCAGGGGCGGCACAACTTTTGTCGATGAACCTGGGCAAAGAAGACCAGGAACTTACCGCCTTGATTGAGGCGGAAACAAAGCGGATCGGCAACCTGATTGACCGGGTGGAACACTTCGCCGACGACCGCCCGACGGAGCGCAGCCCGATCAATATCCACGACGTACTGGATCGCGCCGTGCGCGCGGCGGAGGCGGGGTTTGGTCAGGGCATCACCTTCCAGGTGGAATATGACCCATCCCTGCCAGATGCTGCTGGCGACGCTGATCAACTAATGCAGGTATTCCAAAACCTGCTGAAGAACGCGGCAGAGGCGGTGGATCCGACGCGTGGCCGCATACGGGTGCGCACGTCCTACAATTCAGGGGTCAAGTTTTCCGTCTCCGGCCACGGGGCAGAGACGCTGCCCTTACAGATAGAAGTGACGGACAACGGACGCGGTATTCCCGATGCCCTGATTGGCGACATCTTTGATCCATTTGTAACTTCAAAATCCAACGGCACCGGGCTGGGGCTTCCGCTTGTGTCCAAGATTATCGCCGGTCACGGCGGGTTGGTGGAATGCGCCAGCGGGGACGGGCGAACGGTATTCACAGTGCGCCTGCCGGTTTGGCAGGGCTGATAGAAAGGCATTATTGATGGACGGCACAGTTCTGGTTGCAGACGACGATCGCACCATCCGCACGGTCCTGACACAGGCGCTGACGCGTGCTGGGTGTCGGGTGCGGGCCACGGGGAACACCGCCACGCTTTGGCGATGGGTGGAAGAAGGTGAAGGGGACGCGGTTGTCAGCGACGTGATGATGCCCGACGGCAACGGGCTGGATCTGTTACCCGCGATCCGCAAACGCCGCCCGAACCTGCCCGTGGTGGTCATTTCCGCCCAGAACACAGTGGTCACGGCCATTCGCGCGTCGGAGGCAGGCGCATTTGACTATGTCCCCAAACCGTTCGACCTGCGCGAATTGCTGTCAAAGGTTAGCCGCGCCCTGACCCAAAGCGCGCAACCGACGCCAGCACCCGTACGCCCGCAAAATGCAGGAGAACTGCCGTTGATCGGCGGAAGCCCTGCGATGCAGCAGGTCTACCGCGTAGTAGCGCGCGTTTTAAATACGGACCTGAACGTTCTGATCCAGGGCGAAAGCGGCACCGGCAAAGACCTGCTGGCCCGAGCATTGCATGACCTGGGCCAGCGGTCGCAATCCGCGTTTTTGCGGATCAATTGCGGGACGACCGGGGTAGACGCCTTATCCGAATTACTCGAAAGCCCGCAGGCAGCGGGGGCCACCATCTATCTTGACGAATTAGGTGAACTGTCAGCAGCAGCGCAATTGCAATTGCTGGGTCTGACACAAGCGGCGGACGTACAACGCAAGAACCCCCGATTTGTGTCTAGTGCGTCCCAGTCCATGGCGCAGCTGGTCAATGAGGGTGGCTTTCGCGAAGACCTTTTTTATCGCCTGAACGTAATGCCCATATCACTGCCGCCTTTGCGGGATCGGCTGGATGACATCCCGGATCTGGCGCAACATTTCCTGTCCTTGGCCGAAGAAGACGGCATACCTGCCAAATCTTTCGCCAAGACTGCGCTGGAGCATATGCGCGTGGCCCATTGGCCGGGCAACTTGCGTGGCCTCAGCAACTTCGTGCGCAGGGTGGCGGTGCTTTGCCCAGAAGATGAGATCGGCGGTGCATTTATTGCCGAAGAGCTGAAACAGGCGGAAGTGCTGGAAAGCCCTGGCACGCCGATGGTGTCTGACAAGCTGTCCACCAGTGTCGAGGCGCATATAAAGCGCTATTTCGACCTGCACGGCGATCAACTTCCACCGCCAGGGCTATACAACCGGATTTTGCGGGAGGTGGAGCTACCGCTGATTGCATTGGCCCTGTCTGCAACCCGTGGCAACCAGATCCGTACAGCGGAACTTTTGGGCATTAACCGCAATACCTTGCGAAAGAAGATCCGAGATTTGGATATTCAGGTGACACGCACTAAGAAAATGATGTAAAACAGCCACAGCTTGTTGCGCAAATCATCCCAAAGGGCGCAAGATATGGGGCTGTGGCAGATCTACCGGCAACTGAATGCCTGGCGCAAAACGCGGCGGGCGCAGACTGCGTTTACCATTGCATTGGCGGTTTTGGCGCCTGTGCTGGTGACAATGACCTATATCGTTTTGCGTCCGACCCAGGGGTCAGTGTCCAACGATATCATCCGTACGGTGTTGCTGGCGGACTTTATCTACGTCCTCGTGGTAGCCGCTGCGGTTGGCAACCGAGTGTTTGCCATGATTACAGCCCGGTCGCGCAAGGCCGCCGGGTCGCGCCTTCACCTGCGATTGTCTGGTGTATTCACCTTTGTTGCTTTGGTTCCCACGATCCTTGTGGCCGTCATCTCTACCATTTTGATCAATTTCGGGTTTGAAAACTGGTTTTCCAGCCGGGTCCAGAACGTGGTGGGCAACAGTTTGGCGGCAGCGCAGGCCTATGAAGCGGAACACCGCGAAGACCTGACGCTTGACGCGCAACTGGTGGCGCAATTCCTCAACCAACAGCGCCGTGCGCTGGGGCTGAGCGCGGAAAGCCAACTACGCAGCAGCCTGACGTTGGGCCAGCAACGCATTCAGCGCGGGTTGAAGGAGGCGTTTGTCATCGACGGTACGGCCCGTCTGATCGCGCGCGGGGAACGCAGCTATCTCTTTGATTTCGAAAATCCAACAGCGGAAGAGATCAATCGCGCCGAAGGCGGTGAAACAGTTGTGATCCAGGATTGGAACAACAACGAGTTTCGCGCCCTGATCCGGCTGATGTCTTATCCTGACCGCTATCTCTATGTCTCACGCACGGTAGACGGTGAAATCCTGAACCTTTTGGATGAAACCAAAGAAACGGTGGCGGTCTACAACCAGTTGGAAAGCGAGCGAGACGCGCTGCTGTTCGATTTGGCGCTGATTTACCTGGGCTTTGCCCTGATCGTGATCCTTGCAGCCATTTGGGTCGGGCTGTGGTTTGCAGAACGGTTGTCGCGGCCCGTGGGGCGCCTGGCGGGCGCGGCCCAACGGGTTGGGGCAGGGGATCTTGGCGTGCGGGTAAGGGAAGAAGATGGCGATGATGAGATCGCCATGCTCGGACGTATCTTTAACCGCATGACCCAACAGGTGAAACGACAGCGCGATGATCTGGTCGATGCGGCTGAACGGACGGAACGCCGCCGGAGGTTGTTTGATTCGGTCCTGTCGGGCGTTACTGCGGGTGTGATCGGGCTGAACGCCGACGGTCAGATCATGCTGATGAACGACGCGGCCGAACGTCTGCTGGGGCTCGATCCGGAACGCGACGAGATGAAGGAAATCACCCAGGCCGTGCCGGAGTTTGCGCCGCTTTTCCAGAAACTTGAGGGTCGCAATACCACGGTTGCGCAGGAAGAAATCCGCCTGACACGCGCAGGCAGCCCAGAGATTTTGTTGGTGCGGATGGCCGTGCGGTCAAGTGCAGAGGGTTTTCTGGAAGGCTACGTTGTCACGTTCGACGATGTGACCTCGCTTGTCAGCGCTCAACGGATGGCGGCTTGGGGCGATGTGGCGCGTCGCATTGCCCATGAGATCAAGAACCCTCTGACCCCAATTCAGCTGTCTGCCGAGCGGGTGAAACGCAAGTTTGGTCCGATGGTCGGTGAAAACGTGGATGATCTGAACCAATATTCTGACGTGATCATTCGACAGACCAACGACCTGCGCCGGATTGTGGATGAATTTTCAAAGTTCGCGCGGATGCCAGAGCCGGAACGGTCCATCGGGGATCTGTCGCAGTTGGTCCGCGACGTGGTGCATTTGCAGCGTGTGGCCTTGACGCCGACCAAGATTAGTCTGGACCTGCCGCAAGGTGTGATCACAGGCGATTTTGATGCCACGATGATAAATCAGGCGCTAACAAATCTTATTAAGAACGCTGGCGAAGCCATTGAAGGGATGATTGAAAAGCCGGATGATCACAAACCTGAAATCCGCGTTGTGATCACGAATGAAGACGGCGCAACGCGAATTGAAATTCAGGACAATGGCATGGGATTGCCCACGGAAAACCGGTCGCGGCTCTTTGAGCCTTATGTGACCCACCGTGACAGCGGGACGGGCCTTGGCCTGTCGATTGTCAAAAAGATCATTGAAGAACATGGCGGCACGCTGGAGCTAACCGACGCGCCGCCATTTAACGGCGCCGAAAGGGTCGGCGCGATGGCGGTAATCGTTTTGCCTTTCGGGGCGGAACCCACTAGGATCGAAGAAAATGCGGAGGTGGCATGAAAGCCACCCCGGATAGGCGGAGCAGGTAGATGGGCGACATATTAATTGTTGATGACGAACGGGACATCCGGGAACTGGTGTCTGACATTTTGGTGGATGAAGGCTACACCACTCGCAAGGCGGCGAACTCAGATGACACGTTTGCGGAGATTAACGACGATCCGCCAGATCTGATCATCCTCGACA
Organism: Pseudomonadota bacterium; assembly: GCA_039030095.1. Lineage (GTDB taxonomy): Bacteria > Pseudomonadota > Alphaproteobacteria > Rhodobacterales > Rhodobacteraceae > Amylibacter. Next base: position 11,066 of record JBCCET010000054.1, read on the forward strand.
TTTGGTTGAAAGAATCAAAGCTCGACGGGATCGACATCCTGAAAACCGTGCGGCGTGACAACCCAGACATACCGGTTGTGATCATTTCGGGCCACGGCAATATCGAGATCGCAGTGGCGGCGGTGAAGCAGGGGGCCTACGACTTCATCGAAAAGCCCTTCAACATCGACCAACTGATGGTGGTGATCGCGCGGGCCATGGAGACAAGCCGTTTGAGGCGCGAAAACGCATCGTTGAAGGTCAAGGACGTCACTTCAAGCGTGATGGTCGGAGATTCGGCTGCGTTTCGAAATCTGCTGACCCAGCTTGGCAAAGTCACAAATACCAACGGGCGCGTCATGCTGACCGGCCCCGCAGGTGCCGGCAAAGAAGTCGCCGCACGGTACATCCATGCCAATTCTGACCGGTCGAAGGCACCTTTTGTGTCGGTCAACTGCGCCACGATTGAACCTGACCGTATGGAAGAGGTCCTGTTCGGCAAAGAAGGCACCGAACGTGGCTTTGAACCAGGCCTGATGGACCAGGCCCACGGCGGCATCCTGTTCTTCGATGAAGTGGCTGACATGCCCATCGGCACGCAGTCAAAGCTTCTGCGGGTGCTGGTTGAGCAGCAATTTCAGCGTGTGGGTGGCGCCGACAAAGTGCGCGTGGACGTGCGTGTTCTGTCTTCCACCAATCGTGAGCTGCAACAAGAGATCGCCGCCGGGCGTTTTCGCGAAGAACTGTATCATCGCCTGAACGTTGTGCCGATCACGGTCCCCAGCCTGGAGGCGCGGCGCGAAGACATCGGTCTTTTGGCACGCCACTTCATGGAAGAATTGAATGAAGCTCAGGGTTTGCCGATCCGGGACCTGTCTGAAGAAACGGAAACACTCCTCCAGACAATGAATTGGCCCGGAAACGTGCGCCAACTGCGCAACGTGATTGAGCGGGTACTGATCCTGGGACCAAATGACGGTCAGATCGAAACCTCTGAAATTCCAGGTAATGAGGCCCAGGGCGGTGGCGGCAACGCCGGGCTGTCCAACGCCTACGCAACGCTGCCGCTGCGCGAAGCCCGCGAAATGTTTGAGCGGGAATACCTTATGGCGCAGATCAACCGTTTCGGCGGAAACATCAGCCGTACGGCAAACTTCGTGGGGATGGAACGGTCCGCGCTACACCGCAAGCTAAAGACACTGAACGTGGTAACAACCAACAAGGCCGGCACGCGCGTGGCAGAGATCGAGGAGCAAGCGGACGGCGTTTGACGGCGTCGAATGCTCTCGGCCACGAAGGATTGGCGAGGGGGTTAACTCCCCTCCAGTGTCTTCAAGGCGGGTAGAAGTTGCCGGTCTAACACCTGTTGCGTGACTGGCCCTGCGATCCTCAGTTTTATTTTTCCAGCCCCGTCAATCAGATAGGTCTCTGGCACCCCGTAGACGCCCCAGTCGACAGCGGATCGTCCATCAACCGACCCCAGCGCCATATACGGGTTGCCAAGCTCTGATATGAACCGCAGCGCATCAGCGTCATCGTCGCGGTAGTTGAGCCCAACTATCGTCAGCCCTTCGGCTGCAAGCTTCATCAAATGGGGATGTTCAATCCGACACGGCGCGCACCAGCTGGCCCAAAAGTTCACCAGCATCGGGCGGCCATCTGTCAACAGCGCGCTGTCAGGTTTGGGTTGGCCCGCAATAGGTTCGAAGTTGAAGGCCGGTGCCGGTCGGTCGATCAACGCAGACGGCACGTCATCCCGCTGGCCGATGACAAGCGGTGTGCCAAGCGTCAACAGGACAGCCACAGCTACACCGGGGATAAGTGCAAACCACAAAGAGATGCGACGCGGTGGTTGGTCCGTCACTTTCGCTCTGCCTGTTCCAGCTTTTGTTTTGCGCGCCAGGATTGCCAGATCGACAGCGCCACGATGCCCGCAATCAGGGTCAGCCCAAAACCATAAGCCAACAGCACATCGCCAGCGTATTTTCCCAGATCAGGCATCACGCGCGCGCCTGCCGGGCGATCAGCGCACTGGCGCGCCGCAAGCGGATGTGGGTGCGGGTGCGCAACAAAACAAGGGTTAGGAAAAGCAGCGTAAACCCGGCCAAACATAACAAGAGCGGAACGAAAAACGTGTTGTCTATGTTGGTTTCTTTGTCGAGCGACAGGGTAGCGCCCTGATGCAGGCCCTGGTTCCACAGGTTGACGGCGTACCGGCTTAATAGGGCAAAGACGCTGCCGACTAGGCACAAAACGGACGTCAGATCGGCGGCCACTTCCGGGTTTTCAATTGCCTCCCAAAGCGCCACGTATCCGATGTAGAAGACGAACAGGATCAGAAAGCTCGTCAATCTCGGGTCCCAGGCCCAATAGGTGCCCCACATGGGTTTGCCCCAGATCGCCCCGGTGGCCAATGCGATCAGCGTCATTGCGATGCCCACAGGGGCAGCAGCGCGCGCGGTTAAGGCGGACACCGGATGGCGACGAATGAACCAGATGATGGAGGCAACCAGCATCATGATCCAGGCATTGATTGCCGCAAATGCTGCAGGGACATGCAAGTAGATGATCTTGATCGTCGACCCTTGCTTGAAATCATCTGGGGTAAAGAAAAAACCCCAGATGAGCCCGGTCAGCAAGAAAGCAGCGCTCAAAACCGCCAGCACAGGCAAGATGCGTGCGGTCAGCGCCATAAAACGGTGCGGGTTTGCGTATTCCCAGATCGACATGGGCGTTAGTTAGCGGCGAAGCGTCGCTTCGCCAAGGGCAGAAGACGCTGAATTGGGAGCCGTAGGCACTCAACGCCATTGAAAGGCTCTAAAAGTTGGGGCCCAACCGGTAAACTTGGTCTGGGTTGGGCCGTGTCGCGCAGATAAAGACGCCCGTTGCAGGTCTTTTGCATCATGGCGGCAATCACCTGCGCGATATTGGCGCCAGTGACAGGCGTTTTCCGTCGTAGCTCATGCGAAGGTTGTTTCCCGGATTAGGCTGCCGTCCGTTGAAAATCTGGAGGCCGTCGCGGGATTAGCGGGCTTGTGGGGGTCGTAGGGCGCAGCTTGTTGCCAAACCAAGTCCGCAGGGTACGGAGCGCCTCATGAAACGCCTCAGATCGAATTTCGTGTGCCCGCCGCAGACCGTTTTCAATGTCGATTTGATTAGTTTTGCTTTGCATTGTCTTACCCTTTCGAGCGGTATTTCTTCTGTTGATGTTTGAAATAACGGTGCGAGCGCGTTACTACAAACGAGATTGTTTACGCCAATAGTGAAGAAAAACTAATCTATGAACGACCGATTGCCGCCGCTGAACGCTTTGCGCGCTTTTGATGCCGCTGCCCGGCATATGTCGTTTTCTTTGGCGGCGGCGGAGTTGAATGTGACACCTGCCGCGCTGAGCCAGCAGATCAAAAATCTGGAAGCCCATTTAGAGGCGCCGGTTTTCCGCAGGCTCACCCGCCGGGTTGAACTGACCGAAGTTGGCCGGCTTTTAGCACCCGGTGTTGCCGCCGGGTTTGAAACATTTTTGTCCACGTGGTCGGCCACCTTGCGGCGCGTGGCGTCGGAACACCTCACCGTTACCGCAGGCCCGGTGTTCTTGTCGTCGTTTCTCGCGCCGCGCATGGATGCATTTGTGCAGGCGCACCCGGAGGTTGAACTGCGCTTTGCGGCAAGCCTGCGCATGCTTAGTTTTGAACGAGACGGAATCGACTTGGCCGTTCGCTTTGGTCCGGGTGTAGATGAGGGTTACTTCTCGGAAGTGATCTTTGAGGATTGGGCGACACCGATGTGTACGCCCGAAATGGCCGCCAGGATCAACAGCCCGGCCGATATCCTGAAGTTGCCTATGATCCAGCAAAACAGCGGCGGGCGGTTGGAAGCCTTTGAAAGCTGGATGCAATGGTGCAAAGCGGTTGGGCTAGAGACGCCAAAGGCGGCAGGTCCAGAGTTCTCAGCGCCAGATGGGGCGCTCAGTTATGCTGCGGGGGGCGGTGGTGTGGTGATGGGGCGCGTGTCCTTGGCCGATCCACATCTGGCGGCCGGGCGATTGGTTCTGCCTCTTGCGCAAACGATCAGGCGCGGCTTGCGATATCGCATTGTGTGTCCCTTAGGGTTTGAGGGCAGCCGAAATGCTGTGCTGTTTCGTGACTGGTTGCGGGCCGAGGTTGCACAGTTGGATCGGTGGTTGCCGGGAAGGGATTTTGTGTGACGAAAAAAACGGACGGATAAAAGTTTGTTTCTTATCGGAAAAAGGCATCTTTACGTTGCTCCTAAGACGCGTAAGTGGAAACGCGTAATCAGTTACGCGTTTCCACTTACGCGTTTAGAATGACAGGTAAGAATCCCAATGCGTTACGACCTTGCGTGCCTGATAAGACTCTCAAACACCAAGCCACACGACAGAGCTTCCAATTTATCGGTCGCCTCTGTGCAAGCAGTCAAAACCGAAGCTTTGACACCCAATTGAACTACTGCTCCGAAACACTAATGTAAGCATCAAGAACACAGCCCGCCGTTAGCCCTAAAAGCCAAGGAGGCCCGCCATGACCGTCACCGTTGGGCAAGACACCAACCAGACACGCAAAACGCTTAGCGTTGGCGCACAATCGATTGACTACTATTCAATCCCAGCGGCACAGGCTGCGGGCCTCGGCGATTTTGCCAACCTGCCTGCTTGCCTCAAAGTAGTGCTCGAAAACATGCTGCGGTTCGAAGATGGCGGGCGCACCGTGTCAACTGAGGACATAAAGGCCTTCGCCGAGTGGGGCGCCAACGGCGGTCAGAACCCACGAGAGATTGCCTATCGTCCGGCGCGTGTATTGATGCAGGATTTCACCGGCGTACCTGCGGTCGTGGACCTTGCGGCCATGCGCGACGGGATCAAGGCACTCGGCGGCGATCCGCAAAAAATCAATCCCCTGAACCCGGTGGATCTGGTCATCGACCACTCCGTCATGATCGACGAATTTGGCAACCCTCGCGCGTTTCAGATGAACGTGGACCGCGAATATGAACGCAACTTGGAGCGCTACACGTTCCTTAAATGGGGCCAATCGGCATTTAACAATTTCCGCGTGGTTCCGCCGGGCACCGGCATCTGCCACCAGGTGAACCTTGAATACCTGTCGCAAACGGTCTGGACCGACAAAGATCAAAACGGCGCGATGATCGCCTATCCGGACACTCTGGTGGGAACGGACAGTCACACAACGATGGTGAATGGCGCCGCTGTGCTGGGCTGGGGCGTTGGCGGGATTGAGGCGGAAGCCGCCATGCTTGGCCAACCGATTTCAATGCTGATCCCGGAGGTCGTGGGCTTTGAGCTGACCGGCAAAATGGTCGAAGGCACCACCGGCACCGATCTGGTGCTTAAAGTCGTGGAAATGCTGCGCGAAAAAGGTGTCGTCAGCAAGTTTGTGGAATTTTACGGCGCCGGGCTGGATGCGTTACCTCTGGCTGACCGCGCGACCATCGCCAACATGGCCCCGGAATACGGCGCCACCTGCGGATTTTTCCCCATAGACGGCGAAACCCTGCGCTACTTGCGCACCACGGGCCGCGACGAGGATCGCATTGCGCTGGTGGAGGCCTATGCAAAGGCCAACGGGTTCTGGCGCGGCGACGATTATGCGCCGATCTACACAGACACGCTGCACCTCGATATGGGCACAATTGTCCCTGCAATCTCGGGACCAAAACGCCCACAGGACTTTGTGGCGCTGACAGATGCGAAGTCGGCGTTTCTTTCTGAGATGGAAGAAACTTTCAAACGGCCCATGGGTAAATCTGTCCCGGTCGCCGGGGAAGACTATGCAATGGAATCGGGCAAGGTTGTGATTGCCTCGATCACGTCCTGCACCAACACGTCGAACCCGTACGTAATGATCGGGGCAGGGCTTGTGGCGCGAAAAGCCAATGAACTGGGGTTGAACCGAAAGCCTTGGGTCAAAACATCCCTCGCGCCCGGTTCGCAAGTAGTTTCCGCTTATCTGGAGGCGGCGGAGCTGCAAGACGACTTGGACGCCATCGGCTTCAACCTTGTGGGATATGGCTGCACCACATGCATCGGCAACTCCGGCCCGCTGCAAAAAGAGATTTCTGACGCCATTGCGGAGGGTGATCTGGTGGCGACGGCAGTTTTGTCGGGTAACCGAAATTTCGAGGGTCGTATCAGCCCGGACGTACGCGCAAACTACCTGGCTTCTCCGCCTTTGGTAGTGGCGTATGCACTGGCGGGTACGATGGATATCAACCTGGCCACGGATCCGATTGCACAGACGCCTGACGGTCAGGACGTCTACCTCAAAGACATCTGGCCCGATCAATCTGAGATCGCAGCACTGGTGGAGAAAACCGTGACCCGCGCCGCATTTCAGGAAAAATACGCCGAGGTCTTCACCGGTGATGAAAAATGGCAAGGTGTCAGCGTGCCGGATCAGGAAACCTACGACTGGCCAGCGGCTTCTACCTATGTACAGAATCCTCCCTATTTCCAAGGCATGACCATGGAAACCAAAGAGATTGAGGACATCACCGGCGCACGTGTCATGGCTATCTTGGGTGATATGATCACCACCGACCACATCTCCCCTGCCGGATCGTTCAAGGAAACCACTCCAGCCGGTCGCTATCTGGCGGAACGTCAGGTTCCTGTCCGTGAGTTCAACTCTTACGGGTCGCGGCGCGGTAATCACCAGGTGATGATGCGCGGCACCTTTGCCAATATCCGTATCAAGAACGAAATGCTCGACGGGGTTGAAGGCGGCTACACTCTTGATCCGGCAGGGGAGCAAACCTCAATCTACGATGCTTGCATGGCTTATCAGGACCAGGGCACCCCGCTTGTGGTTTTCGGCGGAGAGCAATACGGCGCCGGATCATCGCGTGATTGGGCCGCCAAAGGCACCGCCCTTCTTGGCGTAAAAGCTGTGATCGCAGAGAGCTTTGAACGTATCCACCGGTCCAACCTCGTTGGAATGGGGGTCATTCCGTTTGAATTCACCGGCGGCGATACCCGAAAAACGCTTGGTCTCGTGGGTGACGAACAGGTCGACATTCTGGGGCTGGAGGGGGTGGAGCCGTTGCAGCTGGTTCCCTGCCGGATCACACGCGCAAATGGCGAGGTTTTGGAGATCGAGCTGAAATGCCGGATCGATACCGGCGTGGAGATCGAGTACATCGAAAACGGCGGCGTTCTGCATTATGTGCTGCGCAACTTGGCGCGCGCGGCCTAGTACGGCACGCTGAGGTGTTGGATTTAGTCAACCGACCTTTCGCTCCTTTAGCTTTGCCAAAGACGAGAAAAAGTGGTCATGCTGGACTTCAAATTGTCCCACTTTCGTGCGAATTCAAATGGCATGAAGCGTCTACCTGATTTACCTCCTTTTTGGACCCTGTGCGCCTGGGTTTTGAGTTTGGTTATCTCATGGGTTATTCCGAACCCAAGTTGGGACAGCCTGGGCCTGCGATGGTTGGGTCTGTTGTGGATTATTTTGGCATTTGTATCGGTGGCTTGGTCAGCTTTGGTGTTCTTTCGTTACAATACGACGATTGAACCAGGCCAAAAACCTTACAAACTCATCACAAACGGGCCTTTCCAGTTTAGCCGCAATCCAATTTACTTGAGCATGGTCGTTGCCACAGCGGGATGGGTGTTGTGGTTGGGCGCAGCCTTTGGATTAGCCGTGATCCCAGTGCTCTGGTTTATCCTGGACCGCCGATTTGCAGCGCTGGAAGAAGCTGTGTTGCGCGAAACGTTTGGGGAAGAGGCGGAAGCGTTCTTCACCCGCACCCGCCGATGGCTCTAGTTCCTTTTTTGGATCTCTTTTAGCAGACCCGGGCCATCCCACTGGCGGCGACCACCGGTTTCTGCATCTTTTATCAAACGAACCAGGGCTGCGTTGGCGGGGGCAGTTGTCTCAGCTTCCGTTGCAAGTCTCAGAACTTCTCCGTTCAAGTCGTCGATTTCGGTCTTGCGTCCGGCGGCAAGGTCCTGAGCCATGGATGTTTGTGCATCAGGGTCGAGGTCCTGGCGGGGCAGGGCGAGGCGGTTGAAAACAAAGCTTGGCCACATCAACACCCGCGCGATCTGTTCCGCAGGCAAAGCCGCGGCTTGCATGTGCTGGACTTTGGCAATCTTGTAGACCCTCAGAGCCTCTCGAAACGCCAAGGCGTAAACACGGCGATAATGCCAGTCGGACAGCTGCGCCTTTATCGGTAGGCCGGACAGCGCATTCACCGGGTTGTTAAGGTTTAACAATAGCTTGCCATATTGCACCGCATCCATATTGGGCGCCAAAATAATCGGACTTAGGGTCGGCCGCATCACTTCCCGAAGCGCTTCTCCGGGCGCCCCGCTTTCCACCACAACTTCACCTGCCGAAGATCGGTGGAGCATGCCAGGCCCTCTTTCCACAATGTTGTAAGGAACCATCCCTGCGACCACTTTATGGTCCGGCAGGGCTTTTGCCAGGTCACGCGCTGCGCGCACGCCGTTTAACATGCAAAAAATGGGAGTATCCGGACGGACGTGGCTTTGAAGTGTAGGAACCACTGTCGAAAGAGCATTGGCTTTTGTGCACAAAAGGACCCGGTCAGCTTCTGCCAGGCGGGCGGGATCGGTGCACAAAGGCAGGTCTTTCCCGGCAATTTGTATGTCTTCGGTGGTGGCAAGTCCTGTATGCGCCAGGCTGGCAGCCCGCGCGGGGCGCACAAAAAGCAATGTATCCGCGCCCACATCCAAAAGCTGTGTCGCCAAATATCCGCCGATCGCCCCGACACCCAGAATTGCGGTCTGTGACATAGGACCAATCCTTTTTCCCGTCGCGCCACTATAGCTGCTTGGCCCCGTTGCAACAGCTTAAAGCCCGATTTTGTAACAAAAGGCTCGCGAAACATTTATTGGCCTTTCAGGGGCGGTGGAGCCTAGATTGTAGGACCACAACGCAAGCAGCCAGGGTGTCCTATGCGGCAGTTTTTCAAAAGTCTTTTGTTTTTTGCAGCCAGTGCGATGATGTCTTTGTCGGCGCAAGCGCAATCAATGGTAGTGGTGGAGCTTTATACCTCGCAGGGTTGCTCTTCTTGCCCGCCTGCCGATGACTTTTTGACGGAAGTTGCGTCGCGTGACGATGTGATCGCGCTGGGTTTGCATGTGGACTATTGGGACTACCTCGGTTGGCAGGATGACCTTGCCCAGAACGCTTTCACAAAGCGTCAGGCAGAATTCAATACAACGATGAAAAGCCGGTATCGCCTGGTGACACCACAAATGATCTTCAATGGTCGCGACTATGTGGCCGGGCCAAAACGTCAAAAGGCGTTGAAGTACATCAACCAATTGGCCGGAGAGCCGGAAAAGGCAGACCTGCAACTGACCCGACAAGGTGAAACGGTTGAGATTGTTATCCGTCCGCTCAAAGGGGCGGCACCAGGGGATATTCACGTGGTTCGCTACACGCCAGAAGTGGCCCGCGATATTCGTCGCGGCGAAAACGCCGGGCGCAAAATCACCTACACCAACACGGTCACACAGTGGGAAACCGTTGCCAGTTGGGACGGTACATCAGAGTTACGGATGACACATCCGGTTTCTGGCGACGACCATGTGGCGGTGATCCTGCAGACACAAAATCTTGGCCCAATTCAGGCAGCGCGAAAGCTAGACTGACGCCTTCGAGGCCGCTGACTTGTCGGCTGCAAAAGTTTCCCGATACCAAACGTAAATCCCGGCAGACACGATGATTGCTGCCCCGGTGATTGTTGCGGCATCAGGTACTTCCGCGAAAAATAGCAGCCCCCAACACGCTGAAAATGCCAGACCGAAATATGAAAAAGGCGCTAAAAAGCTGGCCTCTACAGTGGTGAACGCGCGGATCAGCAGATAGTGGCCGATCCCACCGAACACACCCATCAAAGACATTAGGCCAGTATTAAATAGGGTCGGGGTGGTCCAGACAAGCGGGACGATTGCGCAGCTTGCCACGGTTCCGAATAGCGCGGTGTACAAAAAAGACGTCCACGGGCTTTCGCCATTGCTGAGAAACCTTGTGGAAATGGCGTAGGCCGCGAAAAAGGCAGCCGCAGCCACCGGCAATAGGGCATATATCGAAAAAACCGATGTGCCCGGGCGGATGATGATCAGCGCACCGATCAAACCCACGCCCACGCCAATCCAGCGACGCGGACCCACATGTTCCCTCAGAACAAAAAAGGCTGTGACCGTGATAAAGAGCGGGGCCACTTCAAAGATCGCGACCACCGAGGCGAAGTCGAGGAATTTCAGCGCAGTGAAAAAGCTCATCGTGGCGAGGAACAGAAAAACTGATCGCGTGATCTGTAGGCCCAGCCTTTGCGTGCGCAATAGGCGCGTAAGGCTGGGGGCGAAGATGATGAAGGCGTAAAGCGATTGTGTGAAATAGCGCGCCCAGACCACCTGCAAAGGATGATGGGCCGTCGCCAGTTGTTTGGCGATGCTGTCGAGGAGAGAGAAGAAGAAGATCGCCACGATCATCATGATCGCGCCGCGAAAGAGATCTGATCGGTTCAAGGCGTTTTGGCGCGGGCGACCCCGATCATTGAATCGCGGCTCACGAGGGCAGCCAAAGCGTCGGCGTCCATCCCGTCCGTCCCATCAGGGCGTTCTGGGATCACGATATACCGCAGATCCGCAGTAGAATCGTGGACACGAACTTGCACGTCATCGGGTAAGTCGAGGCCAAACTCTGACAACACTTTGCGCGGTTCTTTCACCACGCGGGACCGATAGGCACGTTGTTTGTACCAGTCGGGCGGCAGGCCAAGAAGGTTGCGCGGGTAACAGGAACACAGCGTGCACACGACCACGTTATGCACGCTGGCCGTGTTTTCAACCGCAACCAGTTCCATCGCGCCTGCGTCAAAACCCATCTCATTTGCCGCTGCTGACCCATCGGCCAGCAATCGGGTGCGAAATTCGGGATCCGTCCAGGCGCGCGCAACTACTTTAGCACCGCCTGCCGGGGACCTGGCGTCCATATCCGCGATAGCATTGGTCACTTCGTCTGCCGTCACGATGCCTTTTTCGATCAGCAACTCCCGCATGGCAATTTCCATGCACTGAAAACGGGTCAAAGGCACGTCCTGGTCCGCACGGTACGGGTGTTCAGATGGGCTTAAGTGATCGTGGTGGTCATGGGGCATCTGCGGGCTCCAACCAATGGTCATAAATTTCTGCGTCCAACGTGTCGTCTGGGTTCTCTGCGGCGTCGCCCCAGATCTCTGCCATGGTAAAGCGGACGCGCAGGTTCACTTTCATGTCCGGGTCCACCATGTAGGCGCGTTGTTCAGGGTTCTCGAAGGTGCCCACCACACGCTCAACGATGCCTTGTTTGCCGCGCAGGTAGCTGGGCGTGCGTATATGGCCTGGCGGGAACATGGATTTCACGCGCACGCGTTGGCCCACATTCATAGTGTGCCCCCCGCGCAGTCGCCGTAGGTCGCACCACGGGCCTCAACCTCTGCCATCTTTTCCGCCAGTTCCTGCAAGGAATAGGCGCCGGCTTCTAATATGTTCTGGTTTACCGATTGCACCCAGCGTTCATAGTAAGTCTGCGTCTCAAACGCCTCCGGGCCGAGGTCTTCCAACACGCGGCGTAATCCGTCCACGGTGAAATAGCCTTTGCCGGATGTCAAAACGAGCAAGGCATCCACCCGTTTTTCCCAAAGAGCATAGTCATGTTCGTCCAGGTCGATCTGGCCCGCTGGTCCGCCGCCCATATCGTGCCATCGCTTTATGTGATCAGAGGTCATAAGCGGACGTTAGGGGAAGTGCGCGACGCCCACAAGACGTGCAATTGCCATCACGCTGAGGGGCGGCTATGGCGGTAGAATGCAAGATCCGCTTCTCTATTTGCCGCGCATCCGGGCCTACTACAAAGCGCTTGGGTATGGCGCGCCTTATGTCTGGGCGCAGCAGACGGATGTGCCTTTGGTCCGCTTGAAAAAACCGCTGACAGAGGCTCGGATTGGCGTGGTCACAACCACCGCGCCGTTTCGGCCCGATATTGGCGTGGACCAATCCATCGGCGCGCCGGTTACCGGCAAAACGAAGTTCAAGACTGTCTTGAGCCACCCCGTTGACCCGACGCCAGATCTACGGCTGAACCACGTGGCATATGACACCACACACACGACCCATGCTGATCCAAGGACCTACAATCCAGTCGACACGTTAAAAGCGTTGCAAAACGACGGCGTAATTGCAGGGCTTGGCCCGCGTGTGCATTCGGTGCCTACCAACCGATCGCAAGCCACGACACGAGATGAGTATGGCGCAGAGGTAATCGCCAGAATCCGCGAAGACGGCGTGGATGCAGTGGTGCTGGTGCCGATTTGCCCCGTGTGTCACCAGGCGATGGCGTTGATTGCCACCGGGTTGGAAGCAGCGGGGATGCCAACAGTGATTATGGGGGCTGCGCGCGATATTGTGGAGCACGTAGGTGCGCCGCGGTTGTTTTGGTCCAACATGCCGCTGGGCAACCCATGCGGGCCACCCGATGATACGGCTTCCCAAAAGGACAGCGCCCTGCGGGCACTGACGACATTGGTAGATGCAGTTGCGCCCAGAACCACTGTAGCGTCAGACCATCAATGGCCCGGGGATCCGAACTGGCAGCAACACTATTCAAACGCCGCGATTCTGAGCGCGTCCGAGATTGCCGAGCGTCGAGCTGCCTTTGACGCCAACAAGCCCAAGGCCAACCGTCTGGATCAATAGTGCCGCTCGATTAGGCAATTGCTGGCCGCAGTCGGCATATTGTGCTGCTTCTCGACGCTTTTGGTCTGGATTATTCCGTTCTGGCCTCACATAATTCGCGGCACAACAATCATATCCCGCATGAAGCAAAGCGGGGCATAAAACTTGGGAAGGCTGATGGGATGGCTGATAAACAAAACCTGCAGGACGCGTTTTTAAACAACGTCCGCAAGAACAAAATCTCGGTCACGATATTTTTGATCAACGGGGTGAAGCTGCAGGGCATGATCACCTGGTTTGACAACTTTTGCGTACTTTTGCGCCGCGATGGGCAAAGCCAATTGGTCTACAAACACGCAATTTCCACAATCATGCCGGCCCAGCCCGTGGTCCTTTATGACGGGGACGGCGACTGATCGTCGAACTAACCACTGACATTGCAAGTCTGACGCGCACGGCGGTGCTGCATCCGGATATCGCCGGGCAGACCCTTCGTCGTGCGCCCGAACACGCGTTGGCGGAAGCGGTGTCGCTGGCCCATGCGCTGCGGCTGTACCTGACGTTTGCCGAAGTTGTCAAAATCAGAAAGCCCCATGTGGGCTTGCTTTTTGGCAGCGGCAAACTTGATGAGCTGAAAGACCGCATTCACGCAGAAGAGGTGGATCTGGTTGTCATTGACGGACCGGTAAGCCCGATTCAACAGCGCAATCTGGAACGGGCCTGGAAGGTCAAGGTGCTGGACCGCACCGGATTGATCCTGGAGATTTTTGCCGACCGCGCCGCGACCCGAGAAGGCGTCTTGCAGGTGGATCTAGCAGCGCTGGAATACGCCAAAACCCGACTGGTGCGGTCCTGGACCCACCTGGAACGTCAGCGCGGTGGATTGGGGTTTGTCGGTGGCCCCGGCGAGACGCAGATTGAGGCGGACAGGCGCGCGATCAACGACCAAATTGTCAGGCTAAAACGCCAAATCTCAAAAGTGGAAAAAACCCGCGCCTTGCATCGTGCCGCACGCGCCAAGGTGCCGTATCCAATTGTAGCGCTTGTGGGCTATACAAACGCTGGCAAAAGTACGCTGTTCAACGGGCTGACGGGCGCGGAGGTAATGGCAAAAGATATGCTTTTCGCCACGCTTGACCCCACAATGCGAGAGGTGGAATTGCCCGGCGGCACAAAGGTGATCTTGTCTGACACTGTGGGCTTTATCTCTGACTTGCCGACCATGCTGGTGGCGGCTTTTAGGGCCACTTTGGAAGAGGTGCTGGACGCAGATCTGGTTTTGCACGTGCGCGATATCTCCCATCCGGAGACGGAGGCGCAGGCCCAGGACGTGCGCGATATCCTAAGCGATCTGGGATTGGATGATGCCGCGCAGGCTGAAATGCTTGAAGTCTGGAACAAAACGGATCTGCTAGAGGAAGAGGCCCTGCAATCCGCGCTGAACCTTTCCTCGCGTCATGACCAGATCGTACCGGTGTCCGCGATTACCGGGCAGGGCGTAGATACACTTCTTGAACGGACAGAGGCCGCGGTGTCCGATCCGCTGCGTCGTGATGAGGTGCGACTGGCCTTTGCCGAAGGCGGGCGCCGCGCCTGGCTTTACGACAAGGGGCTGGTAGAAGAGGAACACGCGAGCGAAAACGGATACCTTTTGATCGTAGAATGGACCGAAAAACAGGCGGCGCAGTTTGAAAAGGTGGGGCGCTGAACCATGGACATGGTGCACATGCAAACCTTTGTTGCAGTGATCGAGGAGAACGGTTTCACTGCCGCCGCCAATAGGCTGGGTATTGCCAAGAGCGTTTGTTCGCGGCGTATTACGGACCTTGAAACGGATCTCGGCGCGCAACTGGTGCATCGGACCACCCGGTCGGTCACGCCGACTGATATCGGGCAGGACTATTATCAAAGCTGCCTCGACATCCTTGAGCGTATCGATGCTGCAAATGAGGCGGCCAAAGGCGCATCCCGGGCGGTGGCCGGGCGGTTGAGGCTAACCGTGCCAACGATGTACACCAATGCTGTGCTACTGACCCAATTGCACGGCTTCATGGACAAAAACCCGGACGTAGACCTGCACCTTCATCTGCTGGATTCGCGGGTGGACCTGATTTCTGAGGGTTTCGACGCGGCCGTTCGTATCGGCAAACTCGACGACAGCGGGCTCTACGTCAAAAAGATTGGCACGACTG
>JBCCET010000055.1:0-25884 GCA_039030095.1 Pseudomonadota bacterium
CCGATATGCACCTCGATAATGCGGCCCTGGAAAACGTTGTCCCCGTGCTGCGCAAGCATCTGCGCTTGCGTGGCATGCACCACGTCGCGGAAATCCATGTGGTCGGCCATCTGACCGGTGAACGTCACCTTGACCGATTCCGGGATTGGCATGGACGCCTCCCCAGTCGCCAACGCCAGGGCCACGGTGCCAGAATCCGCGCCAAACGCCACTCCTTTCGACATCCGCGTGTGGCTGTCACCGCCGATAATAATCGACCAGTCGTCCACTGTGATATCGTTGAGCACCTTGTGGATCACGTCGGTCATGGAATGGTAGACGCCTTTTGGATCGCGGCCCGTCACTAAACCAAATTTATTCATAAATTCCATAAGCTTGGGAGTGTTCGCCTGGGCCTTTAGGTCCCAGACCGAAGCGGTGTGGCAACCAGATTGATATGCACCGTCAACACTGGGTGACAGCACTGTGGCTGCCATCGATTCAAGCTCTTGGGCGGTCATCGGTCCGGTGGTGTCCTGGGATCCAACTATATTGACCTTCACGCGGACATCGGATCCGGCGTGCAGCACTTTGCCCGGTGTGGCACCGACGGAGTTGGCGTTGAAGATCTTTTCGACGGCGGTAAGCCCTTGGCCTTCGTGGCTGATCTCTTTGGATGGGGCGAAGACCAGCGGCGGTTCAATCCCTAACGTTTCAGCCGCAAATGACTGAAGTTTCTTTCCGAAAACAATGGCATAAGACCCGCCGGCTTTCATGAATTCCAGCTTCTGAGGTGAAAAGCTGTCAGACAGGTCAGCGTGTTCTTCGCTACCGTCTTCACTAAACAGTTTCTTCTTCTTGGTATTGATCGTCAGAACCGTGCCCGTCTCAACCGAGTACTTTTGTTCAAGGATGGGGTTGCCGTCATTGTTCATGATCGGGTTGCCATCGTTATCAACTTTTTTGACCCAGTTTTTCAGGTCCACACCGATACCACCGGTTACGCCGACGGTGGTCAAAAAGATGGGCGAAATGCCGTTTGTGCCAGCAACCACAGGGGCGTAGTTCACGAACGGCACATAGGGGGAGGCTTGTTTGCCGGTCCAAAGCGCCACGTTATTGACGCCCGACATGCGGCTGGATCCCACACCCATCGTGCCTTTTTCGGCAATCAGCATCACGCGTTTGTCCGGGTGCTGAAGCTTCAACTCTTCGATGTGCTTTTGCGCCGCCTCGTCAATCATGCACTGCCCGTGTAATTCGCGGTCAGCGCGGGAATGTGCCTGATTGCCTGGGCTGAGCAGGTCAGTTGAGATATCACCCTCAGCTGCGATGAACGTGACAACTTTTACCTCATCTTCAACGTCCGGCAGCTTCGTGAAAAACTCCGCCTTTGCATAGCTGTCGAGCAGGTCCGCAGCGATAGCATTGCCAGTTTCAAAGGCGGCTTTGATCCGGTCTGTGTCTGCCTCATAAAGGAAAACCTGAGTTTTCAGCACCTCTGCTGCCGGTTGAGCCGTTGCCAAGTCATCACCAAGCGCCAAGTCCAGCAGTACACGTACCGACGGACCGCCCTTCATGTGGGACAAAAGCTCGAACGCAAAGGTCGGCGTGATCTCCTCCACATGCACCTGGCCGAGGATGACTTCTTTTAGAAATTCCGCTTTTTCACCGGCCGCGCTCGTGGTTCCGGGAAGTGTATTGTATATGAAATACTTTAGTGAATCTGCCCGGTGCTCATGTCCAGTATCTTTGATCTGGGCAATGATTTCTTGCGTCAGTTCTGCGCCGTCGATCGGTTTGGGGTTCAGCCCTTGCTGTTTGCGGGTCTCAATCTCGGCGAGGTAGTCGGTGTAAAGGCTCATGGCTGTCCTGGCGGTTAAGGCGTTAGGTTAAGCTAGAGTTCCGGGGTTGAAGCGGCGCTAACAGACCCGGATTGCTCTTTGTATGCAAATGTATACCAAACACTCCCTGCTTGCAATACACTCAACGCAGGTGTGAATTTTACCGACGTCCATGCAGTTTTAAAACCGGGCTGCGTCAATGTGGCCGTTCTCAGGCTGGACAGGGGGCCTTGCTGATGGGCAAGTTAGAGCAGGGAACCAATCCGGGGTGCAGGGTTTGAGCGCGACCTTAAAAGATGTGGCAGAACTTGCAGGCGTGTCCCGATCCGCCGTTTCGCGTACGTTTACCACGGGTGCATCAGTGTCTGCCAAGATGCGGCGCAAGGTGGAAGATGCTGCTTTACAACTGGGCTACAGCCCAAATGCGCTGGCGTCGTCGCTGACCACTGGTCGTACGAAACTTGTGGGCCTGGTGTCCAACAACTTTCACAACCCGATTTTCCTGCAGGTTTTTGATCAGTTCACCCGCGCGTTGCAGGAACGCGACCTGCGGCCGCTGATTGTCAACCTGTCCGGGCAAACCGACCCGTCACAATCGGTCCGTATGTTGCAGCAGTATTCTGTTGATGCAGTGGTGGTGGCCTCGTCCACGCTGCCGCCAAGCTTTGCCCGCGCGTTTCATGATGCAGGAATGATTGTTGTGCATACCTTTGGGCGACCCGCCAGCGCGCCCGAGGTGCACGTGGTGGGCATCGACAACGTCGAATGTGGTCGCATCGCCATGCGGGAGCTTGCCGCCAGGGGTTACCGCGACGTGGCGTATATGGGCGGACCGCAAGATGCGACCTCTGCTCAAGACCGCCATCGCGGATTTCTGGATGAGGCGTCGGCCCATCCCCACATCACCACGTCAACGTCTTTTGCCGGGGCTTACTCTTTTGATGCTGGCCGTGAGGCCATGTTGGAATTGCTGTCTGGGCCCCGGCCAGAGGCTGTTTTTTGCGGTGATGACGTCTTGTCCATAGGCGCTTTGTCCGCTTTGGCGGATCACGGGCTGGTTGCAGGGAAGGACATGGGGATTATCGGGCTCAATGACATGGAAATGGCGGCCTGGGACAATATCAACCTGACCACGATCCACCAACCGCTTGCGCAGATCATCGACGCTTCTGTCGATCTGGTCGAAGAGATGCTGACGGACCCCGACAGGTATCCCGAAGCGCGTATTTTTCCCTGCCGCGTGGTCGAACGCGGCACACTCCGCCCCCGGACCTAGCGGAGCATCGGTGGGCGGGCGTCCATCCACGCACCGTCATTTTGGGCCGAATTAACAGCGGCATAGACCGCCGCCATTGATCGCAGCCCGTCCATTGGACCGGGCAGACCATCGCGCGTCGCGCCCCGGATAGCATCGGCCAAATCGCAGTAGATGTTGGCCACAGCCAGCGGGAACCCTTCCGGATGGGCAATGGCCACCCGCGACAAACGCATGGCGTCTTCGCCCAAACCGGCTTCGCCTTTTTCGATGATCTGCGTGCGGCCACCTAGTGGGGTGTAGATCAGCTGGTTGGGTTGTTCAGAGGCCCAGCGCAGCCCGCCGGTTTCCCCGAAGACCTGAATATCAAAGCCGTGCTGCCGCCCGATTGCCACCGACGAGGTCCACAGCCGCCCAACAGTTCCGCCTTCCATGCGGAAGTTGACCATCGCATCATCTTCAAGTTCGCGGCTGGGAATGGTTGAGGCGAAATCGGCGGACACGCGCGACACCTGATCGCCACAGATGAACCCCGCCATATGCAGAGCATGGATGCCGCAGTCGGCAAATTGACCCGAAACGCCCGCCATCGCTGGATCATAGCGCCAGCGAACGCGCGGGTTGTCTGCGTCTGTGGCGTCGCCGTGATGCCCGTGGCTGAAGTTCGTGATCACAAGTCTGGGCACGCCAATCTCACCTGCTTGCACCATTGCGCGGGCCTGTCGAACCATCGGATAGGCAGAGTAACAGTAGTTGACGGCGCAGATTTTGCCGGAAGCCTCGGCAATCCTGACGATCTCTTCGCCCTCTTTCACGGTCATTGTCATCGGCTTTTCGCAAAGCACATGAAACCCGGCCTCCAGGAAGGATTTGGTGATCTCAAAATGGGTGGCATTGGGGGTGGCGATTGTAACCAGATCCACGCGATCTGGGCGTGCGGATTCAGCCTCCAACATTTCTGCCCAATCACCGTAGGCACGGTCATCGTTCACGCCCAATGATTTGGCATAGGCGCGACCCACATCCGGTCGGTGATCCAGCGCCGCGGCGGCGAATTCGAAATGCCCATCGGCCTGTGCGCCCAACCTGTGGGCCGGTCCGATTTGGCTGCCTTCGCCGCCGCCCACCATGCCCCATCGCAGTTTTTGCATGCTGAAACTCTTTCTTTTCAGAAGTTTGGGTGCGCTACACCGACACCCATGCTTTGCTTTCACTGGACGCCATGGCGGCAGCGATAACTTTGTTTACCGCCAGCCCATCGCGAAAAGTAGGCCATACCGCATGCCCGGTTTCAATGGCCCGCAGGAAATCGCGGGCTTCAATGATGATCTGGTCCTGATACCCGGTGCCGTGCCCAGGCCCCTGACAGAACGCCAGATAGTCCGGGTGCGCGGGGCCGGTCAGGATTTTGGTGAAACCGCGCGTGCCCTCCGGCCCCGCTGCCTTATATAGCCAGAGTGCGTTCTGATCTTCCTGATCAAAGCGGATTGCGCCTTTGGTGCCGTTGATTTCATAGATGTAGCCCATCTTGCGCCCGGTCGCGATCCGGCTGAAGAACAAGTGCCCCATGGCCCCGTTTTCAAATCGGCACATGATCTGGCCCTGATCGTCGTTTGTTACCGGCTGCGGGCCACCTTTTGCTGGGCGGGTAACATGTACGGTCTCTACTTCTGCTACCAGACTGCTGATGGGACCGATCAAGGCCAGCGCGGCGTTCACCATATGGGGGGCCAGGTCGCCCATAGTGCCGTTGGCCCATTCTTGTGTGCGCCAATTTCCGGGTAGGCTCGGATCGGCGAGGAAGTCTTCGGTGTGTTCACCGCGAAACCAGGTGACCTCGCCGATTTCGCCGCGTTGTATCAGGTTGCGGGCGTAGTGGCTGGCCGGTGTTCGAATGTAGTTGAAGCCGACCATGTTTGCCACGCCGCTGGCTTCTGCCGCGTCCACCATCATCTGGCTTTCGGTCAAAGATTGGCCCATGGGTTTTTCGCACAAAACGGGTTTCCCAAGGGAAAAGGCAGCCTTTGCAATGTCGAAATGGGTGGACTGGGGGCTGGCGATGACCACTGCTTCGACCTTGGGATCGCTTACCAGTTCCAGCCAATCGGCCGTCGCGCGCTTAAACCCGTATGCTGCGCGATAACGCTCCGCCGATGCGGGGGAGGTTGCACAGACAATCTCCAGCCTTGGCCGCAGCGCGGTGTTGAAGGTCGCGCCAACGGCGGACATAGCCACAGCGTGGGCCTTGCCCATGTACCCGCCGCCGATAATTCCGATTCCGATTTCCGTCACTGAAGGTTCCGTTCCAAGGCTTTGCAACCGGTTGCAAAATTTGTATCCTCGGATTCGTCTTCCAGCAAGACGGTTCCTGCACCAACGTGAGCGAAACACACGATATGACCAAGCTGTTTGAGGGATTTAAAGGCAACCGTTTTGGCGTTTTCGGACGCGTTGGCATGGATCTTTTTGCAACGCCCGTAGGAACCAAAAGCACTCACGCCGACAGCTTTGACGCAGACATCGGCGGATCGGCTGCAAACATTTGCGTGGGCTTGGAAAAACTGGGCAGCCGGGCGGCGCTGATCACTTCTGTTTCAGACGACGCTGTAGGCCGTTTCTGCACAAGGCGGCTGGCGGGTTACGGTGTAGATGTGAGCCTTGTGCGGGCAGTGGCCGGGGAATGCCGGACCTCGCTTGCGGTCTATGAAAGCTCCATGGACGACTTTCAGAACGTTATCTACCGCAACAACGCCGCAGATTTTCAAGTGACCGAAGCTGACATGGCAGCTGTGGATTACACCGCCTACACTGCCATCATATCCGCCGGAACGGTCTTTGCGGCAGAGCCGTCGCGCAGTGCCACGTTCAAAGTGTTCGAAGATGCCCGGGCAGCCGGATTGCCGATAATCTTTGACATAGATTACCGCCCTTACAGTTGGCCCAGCGCCGAGGTTGCCGCAGATGTCTTGTCGCGCGCCAGCACCTATTGCGACATGATTGTCGGCAATGATGAGGAATTTGGCTTTATGGCCGGGGGATACGGCAAAGGATTGGAAATGGCCCGTGAATTGGGCGCCAAAGACTGCCTGACAATCTATAAAATGGGGGAAGGCGGTGCCCTGACGTTCACAGGTGGCACCGAAATTTCCACCGGTATCTATCCAGTGACTGCCGTGAAACCAAACGGTGCGGGTGATAGTTTCATGTCCGGGCTGCTTGCGTCCCTCGCCGGAGGATTGCCGCTGAAAGATGCGGTCTTGCGTGGCTCAGCCTGCGCGTCCATCGTTGTCAGCAAACCGGGCTGTGCCCCGGCCATGCCCACGATGCAGGAATTGGAAACCTTCCTTGCCAGCCATCCCGGCCCGACTGCGGGACCTGTTGGCAGCACGATCGCCGATTAAGGACAACCCATGCATATCGCCCCCTTTGACAACCAGAACAAACCCATCGTGGATGTGGACGATGCCACCGTTCCGCTCAACTACTTCAACATCGTGAAGCTGAGCCGGGGGCAGGCGTTTGAATATCAGGTGCCGGGGTATGAAACCTGCGTCGCCCCCGCCACCGGAACCGTTGACGTAGATGTGGAAGGCGCAAGTTTTCCCGCGCTGGGCAACCGGGGCGAAGATGTCTGGGACGGGGAGCCGGAGGGCGTTTACGCCCCCGTCGGCGCAAAAGTCACGATGGTCTGTCTTTCAAAAACGGCCGAGGTTTTTGTGGCAGGTGCCAGGTTCGACAAAGTGCTAGATCCTTTCGACGTCCGCGAACATGATTTGGTGCAATACGGCAGCGACGACACCAAAACGCATCGCAAAATCAAACACATACTGGGTCAAAAGCAGCACGACAAAGTGGGTCGCCTATTGGTGAGTGAATTGTTTACCGTAGGCCAAGGTGGCTGGTCCGGCTTTCCAAGCCACAAGCATGACACCAACCGACTGCCCGATGAGACCCGTCATGATGAGACGTATAATTTTCGTTTCAAGCCCAATTGGGGGTCCGGGATGCAGATGTTGCAACGAGAGGACGGGCAGCCGGGGGACGCCTATCATATCGTCGACGGATCCACGATTTGTATCGACAACGGCTATCATCCCTGTGCCGTGCTGCCGGGGTACGAGATGTATTATTTCACCATCCTTGGCGGTCTGACTCAGCGGTCACTGGTGCAGTATTTCCAACCTACCCATGCCTATCAGATCGAAACTATTCCCGGCATCAAGGACATGATCGCGAAATTCAAATGACGCTGGCCACGCTGGCAGAGGTGCTTCAGCCTGCCTTAAAAGGGGGGTATGCGGTCGCCGGATTGGTCACGCTCGGGTGGGAAGATATGCGCGCGTTTGTGACAGCGGCAGAGGCAGAAAACTCGCCTGTGATCTTGCAGGCTGGTCCCAGTTGCCGGGACCACACGCCCTTGCCAATTCTGGGCGCCATGTTCCGGCATTTGGCGGAGACGGCAAGCGTGCCGGTCGTCGCGCATCTGGACCATGGCTATAGCCTGGATGACTGCCGCATCGCGATCGAGAGCGGTTTCACATCCGTTATGTACGACGGATCGCGCAACCCGTTGCAGCAGAACATCGACGAAACCGCCGCTGTGGTCGAACTGGCACATGCCGCTGGGGTGTCCTGCGAAGGTGAGGTGGGTTTTGTTGGCTATGTGGACGGGGCTAGTTCTGATGGCACTGACCCAGAAGATGCCTCGAAGTTTGTACGTGACACGCGCGTGGATGCCTTGGCGATATCGGTGGGCAACGTGCATCTGCAGCAGTCGCAAGGCGCCGGTCTTGATCCGGCGCGCATTCGCGCGATTGAGGCGGTCACTGACATCCCCCTGGTCATTCATGGTGGCTCTGGTGTGCCGGTGGATCAGCGCGGGCAACTGGCGCGTGAAACGGCGATCTGCAAGTTCAATATCGGGACAGAGCTGCGTAGGGCGTTTGGTCAGGCTTTGCGCGCCGCAGTGGATGCAGATGCAGACCGGTTTGACCGTGTGGCGATCCTGAAGGACACCCAAGCCCCAATGGTCATGGCCACCCGCCAGGTCCTGCGAGCTTTGAAAGCAGCTTAGATAGACCCGCCTTCCACCATAAAGTTGCCCGCGCTGCACATGGCCGCATCGTCGGATGCAAGGAACAGCACCATGCGCGCTACGTAAACTGGTTCCACCGGGTCTGGCAGGCACTGGCGGTCCACCTGTTTTGCAAGCGCCTCTGGCGTTACCCAAAGCTCTTTCTGCCGTTCGGTCATGATCCAGCCGGGGACAACCGTGTTGACCCGAATGCGATGGTCACCCAGGTCACGCGCCATGGTCCGGGTCAGCCCATGCACGGCCGATTTGGCGGTGGCATATGCGGGAAATCCACCTCCGCATTCCCACCAGGAATTGGAGCCAATGTTCACAATTGATCCGCCCCCGGCCTCGATCATTCCGGGCGCGACCGACTGAATGGCAAAAAACATATGACGCAGATTGGTCTGCATCCGCTCATCCCAATAATCGGGCGTGACCTCTCGCCAATCGTGGCGCGTGTCGTTGGCTGCGTTGTTAACCAGAATGTCTGCCGGACCCAGCTCGGCCGACAACTCATCGAAGGCTGATTTCATTGCGTCGATGTCGCGCAGATCGCAGGGTGCAAAGGCTATTGTTCCGTCCGTCTGCTCCACCAGTGCCTGTGCGGCGTCGGCATCACGATCCACAAATCCAATTTTTGCGCCTTGCTCGGCGAATGCGGTTACGGTTTCACGACCGATGCCAGCGGCGCCTCCGGTTATGAACACCGTTTTGCCTGAAAGGCTTTGATATCGCGCAAACTCTGGCATCAACCGTCCCTATCAATTATCCACTGCATTGCCGGATCCGCTTGAAAACGCCACTTTCGCAGCGGGCCAGCCATGACGTTGAGGTAGTACATTTCAAACCCGTAAGGCGCTGCGCAGGGGTGATGTCCGCGCGGAACCAAAACCACATCCCCGTCGCCGACCGCCATCGTTTCATCAAGCGATCCGTCTTCGGTATAGACCCGCTGAATGCCGAAGCCCTGGCTCGGGTTCAAGCGATGATAGTAGGTTTCTTCCAAATGCGTAATGCGCGGGTAGTCGTCTTCGTCATGGCGGTGGCTGGGGTAAGATGACCAGTGCCCGTTTGGGGTGAACACTTCCGTTACCAGCAGGCTGTCGCAGTAGTCTTCCGCCTCCATAGCGATGTTGTTGATGTGGCGGGTGTTCGTTCCGGTCCCGCGTGGCGTTAGCGTGATCCCATCCGGCCCGATGCGCCGGGCGGCATGCCCGCCGTGCCCGGGGGCTGAACAGACAGCAATCGTACAATCGGTGGTCGCTTCAACCGCCCAGTCCGATCCGTTTGGGAGATAGAGGCAATGGGGCGGCGACTTTTCAAAAACATCCATGCGGTCGCCCAATTCCCCCCAATCCCGCCCGGCGGCTGTAATCCGGGCTTTGCCTTCTACCATAACCAACATCACCTCGCGCGCGCCGGTGGTATCTGCCGCGGTTTGACTTGCGGTTAAACGGTGGACGGTAAACCCCACATAAGTCCACCCGGCGTCCTTGGGCGTGATGTTGTGCACGAGGCCGTCGCGACCAAGGGGCTTTCGCAAGAGGTTGGCCATTGTTGCGTTTCCCCGTGTCTTAAGGTTGCTGGCGAGACTGGAGCGCGTCGAGTGCGGCATCAAACATGTCGGTGGTCCATTGCTCCCTGACAGCCTGGCGCAAGGTGTCTGCCTGGGTCGCGGGCGCATTGCCGCCTACCGGTGGATCGGTATCCAGATTGGTAGGAAAGGCGTAGCCTTCTGCCGTGGCCGCAATCGCCGCATCCAGTTCCAAGGGGCCGAGATCTGCAGTGCTGTGCAGGTGCAAGAGTACTGGCAACAATGTGGTCGACATAGCGCGCCGGTCAATCGCCTCCATGGCCCGGCCAAAGGCCGACGATACTTGCAACAGGTTCACCAGTCGCTGCACGTCCGTCGTCCGGTTTTCACCGGCGGCATGGAACAACGCGGGATTGAAAAACACCGCGTCGCCTTTGGACAGCGGCAGTTGGACATACATCGTTTCAAAGTGGTCCCGGTGGGCCGCATCATGAAAGGCCACGTAGCCCGGGGGATAGAGTTGTGAAAACGGCAACAGCTTGGTCGGCCCGCTTTCCACCGACATATCGCAATGGGCGATGGCCCCCTGCAGCGTCAGCGTGGCCGTTACCAGATGGGCGTGGACTGGGTAACGCGCGGCACCTTCGGCATTTTGGAATCCCAGGTGATAGTCCCGGTGCGCCTGTTGGGCCTGCCCACCTGGCCATACCAGGTTCACTTGCGCCGTCATTTGGTAGTTTGGGCCAAGCCACGCCTCAGCGACCGAAGCAATCGCCGGATTTCCATAGTAGCGCGCAAAACCGTCCGGGTCGTGCAGGCAGTGCTTTTGCAGAGAATTCCAGATCCGGTCATTTGCGCCAGAGGCGGCAAAATGGTCCCCTTTACCGGCGTCAGCTTGCTTTTCTTGTGCAATAATTTCGTGGAAAAGCGTGCTCGCGCGGTCAATCGGACTGGTGTCTGCGTATGCGCCTTTCAGCACAACAACCCCAGCCGAATGGCCGAGCACCCAGGCCCACTCACTGAGGAGCGCGCGTCGCGTGTCGAGCTCTGCCAGCTTTGGGCTCAAAACCGCCATATCGTAGATCGGCACGTTTCGCTCCACTTGTGAGGCGTGCGGCACAGTGACCGGGTCCAGCGATTGCGATGTCAGATCCTGAAAAAGCGACAGATCACCGGCGTTGGCGTCAAAAAACCCATCCGTTTTCGTAGAAGCTGCGCCGGGGGGGGGCTGCAAGTTCATATCCCTACATCCAAACCAGCTTCTGCGCAGACTTTCAGGATGTGTTCATACCCCATCTTTGAGTAATCGTATGGCGGCGCTTTTGCCGGATCTTGTTCCGCCTCCACAACAATCCAACCGGCATAGTCCATGGCCTTAAGCCTGTCAGTTACCGCTTGAAAATCGATGCAGCCGTCGCCGGGCACGGTAAACGCACCCGCAATCACTGCATCCAGAAAGCTGAGGTCGCGCGCGCGCACATCAGCCACAATATCCGGCCGAATATCCTTGAAATGCACGTGATGCACCCGGTCCCCCCAGCGATCCAGCGTGGCCTGTACGTCCCCCCCGCCAAAGAGCAGGTGGCCCGTATCAAAGCAGAGCCGAAGCGCGTCGCCGGAGCCTTCCATCAACCAGTTCACATCATCTTCGCTTTCAATTATGGACCCCATATGGTGGTGGTAGGCCATGACCATGCCCCGGTCGGCGGACCATTTGGCGATCTCGGTCAGCTTGGCGCCGTAGTCTTTGACGTCATCTTTGCACAAACTCGGTCGGGCGTTGACCGGGGTAGAGATGTCGCCTTGGATGGTGTTGGAGCACTCGGCGTAAACGATGCATGGGCTACTCAAGGCTGTGAACTGGTCCACCTGAGCTGCAATGGCCGCGCGCTCGGCTGCCACGTCATTGACCAGCGTTGCACCAGAACACCAGCCACCACACAGTACGATGCCTGCAGCCTCCAGATAGGCGCGCAGTCCTTCTGTGTTCTTGGGCATACGTTGGCCACGTTCGACACCGGTGTAGCCGATCTCGCGCGCCTCTTTTAGCGCCTGTTCCATGGTGAAACCCGTGGTCAGGTCAGGCAAATCGTCGTTTTGCCAGGCGATGGGAGAGATACCGATCCGCACGCTCATCGGGTTTTGCGCTCTTGTAATGCTGTCTCATATTCTGCGCGTTTCTCATTAACCGAGGTGCGGGTTGATACCTCCGGCACGGCCACTTCCCACCAGGTGCCGCCATATTCAGTGGACGGATAAGGATCCGTGTCGATAACCACAACGTATGGGCCTGAGATCCCGTCGCGCTGGGCAAGGGCATGTTCCAGTTCTGCGATGTTGGCGACTTTGACCGATGTGGCTCCCATTGATGCTGCATGGGCGGCAAAGTCTATAGTGGACGGGGTTTGATGGACTGCGTGATCCAGCAGGTTGTTAAATTCTGCCCCGCCGGTGCCTATCTGCAAGCGATTGATGCAGCCAAAGCCACGATTATTCGTGACCACAACCGTAAAGCTGATGCCCATCATGGCTGCTGTCGCCATCTCTGAATTGGCCATCAAGTAAGTGCCATCCCCGGTGAAACATATGACATCCCTTTCCGGGTCGGCCATTTTGATGCCCATGGCACCAGCGATTTCATAGCCCATGCAGGAAAAGCCGTATTCCATATGGTAAGATCCCGGCTTGCCCGCTTTCCACAGCTTGTGCAGTTCACCCGGCATTGTGCCGGCGGCGCACATAGCCACCGTGTTGTCGCGCGCGGCGCGTTGTACCGCACCAATCACCTGCATGTCGGTGGGCAGCGCGTTGCCATCTGCCGGTGCGTCCGTCAGCGCATCGACCTTGGCAAACCAATCCGCTTTCATGCCAAGTCGCGGCGGTGCGGCTTGGTATCCGGCTAGACCAGCCGACAACGATGTCATCCCCGCTTTCGCATCCGATTGCAGGGGCAGTGCCCCGTGTTTGGCCGCGTCATAGGCTGCTGTGTTGAGGCTGATCATTGTCCGGTTGGGATTGGCGAACAGGCCCCATGACCCAGTTGTAAAATCCTGAAAGCGCGTGCCAATGCCCAGCACCAGATCTGCATCCGCGCAGACGTCGTTGGCCGGCTCCCCGCCTGTCACGCCTACCGGTCCCAAGTTTAGCGGGTGATCCCAGGGCAGGGCGGACTTGCCTGCCTGAGTTTCAACCACAGGAATATTGTGTGCTTCGGCAAAAGCCTGCAAATCCTCAGCCGCCTGAGAATAATGCACGCCGCCGCCTGCCACGATCACCGGTTTTTCTGCCGCCCGGATTACTTCCACCGCGCGGGCCAGCTCTCCCTCATCAGGGCGGGTGCGGCGGCGGTGCCAAATGCGCGGGGTGAAAAAGGCCTCAGGGTAATCGTAAGCTTCCGTTTGCACATCCTGGCAAAAGGCCAACGTGACCGGGCCACAGTCCGCTGGATCTGTCATGGTCCGAAACGCGCGGGGCAGGGCGGTCATCAACTGCTCAGGTCGGGTTATCCGGTCGAAATACCGGCTGACGGGCCGGAAAGTGTCATTGGCGCTGACTGTGCCGTCGGTGAAATCTTCGGGCTGCTGCAAAACCGGGTCTGGCCCCCGCGTGGCAAAGACGTCTCCGGGGATCAAAAGCACCGGTAAACGGTTTACGTAAGCCAGTGCAGCCGCTGTGACTATATTGGTGGCACCTGGGCCTATCGAAGACGTCACCGCCATTGCGCGGGACCGCCGCAGTTGCTTGGAATAGGCAATTGCCGCATGGGCCATGGTCTGTTCGTTGTGGCCGCGATAGGTCGGAAACGTCTCGCGCACGCCGTAAAGCGCCTCCCCCAGCCCGGCCACATTTCCGTGGCCAAAGATGGCCCAGATGCCCGCAAGGAAAGGCACACCCTCTTCGGTGAGTTGTGCCTCGATATAGCGGACCATCGCTTGCGCCGCGGTCAGGCGAACGGTGCTCATGGTTTTGCCCCCCTTGTGGCGTTAAATTTCCGCAAGTTCCTGTTCCAAATCGCCCATCTCAGCGCCGCCGGACATCAGACGGCGCATCTCGGTGTCGCTGATCTCTGCCGCGCTTCCCGCGCCAATCACTTTGCCAAGCGCGAGGAAAGTGAAGCGGTCACCCACTAGCCGAGAGTGGATTTCATTATGGGTGATGAAGATGATCGCAATGTCACCGCGTGCGCGCACACGTTTGACCGTCTTCAGCACGCCCATTTGCTGCTTTTGACCCAGCGCAGACGTCGGCTCGTCCAAAATCAGAATCTTCGCGCCGAAATAGATAGCGCGCGCAATAGCCAGCGTTTGGCGTTGCCCGCCTGACATGGTGCCCACCGCCTGTGTCGGATCAGAAAAGTCGATGCCGATCTTTAACATCTCGTCATGGGCGATCTGGTTCATTTGGTCGAGGTCGAGCCGACCAAAGCTCTTTTTCAACTCGCGCCCCATGAAAAAGTTGCGTGTCACGCTCATCAATTGGTTTAGTGCCAGGTCCTGATAAACGGTGCCGATCCCGGCGTTAGATGCATCCCGTGGTGAGCGGAAGTTAACCGGCTTGCCGTCGATCTCAATTGTTCCGTCGCTGGGCTGGTGCACACCTGCCAATATTTTGATCAACGTGGATTTTCCCGCGCCGTTGTCGCCTAGAAGCGCATGAACCTCACCTGGGTAGACGTCCAGATCAACCCCGCCTAGTGCGGTGAACGGGCCAAAGCGTTTTACGAGGCCCTGGACGCGCAGATATGGTTCCGCCATGGTCATATCCCCCCGGTAATGCGCTTGCGGATGCGTTCATTCGCAAAGACGGCCGCCAAAAGGATAGCGCCCAAAAACACGCGGAACCAAGCGCCGTCAATCGCGGGAATGAAGAAGACAGCGTTGGCCACAAGGCCCACAGTGATTGCCCCGAATACCACGCCCAGCACCGATCCAAATCCACCGGTCATCAGCGTGCCACCCACCACAGCAATGGCGATGGCGAACAATTCCATAAGGTTGCCTTTGGCCGCATCAGACGTGTTGTTTTCGTAAACCTGGCAGGCCGCAAAAATTGTGGCGCAAAAGGCGGTGAACATAAACAGCCCGACTTTGACCCGGTTCACAGGCACGCCGTTTGCGCGCGCGGCGTCTTTGTCGTCGCCGGTTGCGTAAATCCAGTTGCCAAGCTGGGTCCGGTTCATCACAAAAATTGTGATCGCTGCCAGTAGGATGAACCAGAAAAAGCGCGCGTCAAAACCTTCAACCCACTGGGACCCTTTGCGGTTGAGGTTACCACCAAGCGTGAACCATTGCTCCTTTCGGTCAAACCCCAGGCCCACAAATGTCTGTCCGATCCAAAACCACGTGTCATAAAACCAGCCAAATACCTCTCCACCAAAGGCCCAGGCGGTCCAGCTTTCTTCCTTGAAGTCCTGCAAGCCGGATACCTGCGTGGATTTGTTGATCAGGCGGAACGAAACCTCTGTCACGCCGCGCAGGAACAGCAAGAAGGCCAGGGTTACAATAAAGCTCGAGAGGCCAGACCGAACCACAACAGTTCCGATAAACCAACCAAGCGCAAGGGTCATCACCAGCGTAAATAGAAAGGCGGTTAGGGGTGTGGCTTCGCCCAAGCCAAACGGCAGGCCCCATTTCAGCATCAGCGCCATGGACATGCCCGCAAATCCGATCATCGACCCGATAGAGAGGTCAAATTCACCCGCAATCATCAAAAGAGCGGCGCCAATGGCGATGATGCCGTATTGCGCGATGATCTGGACGTTGTTCTTCAAACCCAACGCATTGAAGGCTTTGCCATTTGATGCCCAGGCGAGGGCCACGATGATGATCATCATCACGATAAATGCGCCGATCTCAGGCCGCCGGATGGTGCGTTGCAGCCAGGTTTCTTGCGCCAATCTGTCGGATTCGCTCCGCTCTGCCATGGGGGCCCCTGTCGTGTTTTCAATTTCCCTTTGTGGTAGGCGGACCGATGGCCCGCCTACCTTTTCGTTAGCTTGGCCGGTTTACCGATCTACGCCAGCCAATGCTTTCACGGCAGCTGCGTTTGACTTGTCCACAAAGCCCGGGCCGGATGGGATGTTTGCACCTGGCAGAAGACCTGCATGGTTGTTGTACAGGTGCAAAACGATGACCGGCATGTAACCTTGCAGACGCTGCTGCTGGTCAATGGTGAAGGCCGCGTCGCCCGCGTCAATCATATCCATCACACCGGGGCTTAGGTCGAAACAAGCCAAGTGCACGTCAGCGCCCACTGCCTTGATCGCCTTGTTTGCAGCCTCACAAACGTGCGGGCCAACAGCCAGAACGCCGTCGATGCTTTCGTCCGCTTCCAGGGCGGCGGCAGTCCGGGTTTCAATTTGTGCCGGGTCGTTGGACACATCGATCATGTTCAGGTCCTGGCCCATCGCATCGAAGTAGCCGGAGCAGCGGTCAACCAGCGCGGTGTTGAACGCCTCTTGGTTTAAGCACAGGCCTTTGGTCACGCCTTCTGCCTTGGCACGCTTGCCTGCGGCCTCACCCGCGTCGCGTTCCGGCTGTCCCACGTGCATCAGTGCACCAAGTTCAGCTGAGGATTCGAGACCGGAGTTCATGGTGATCACCGGAATTCCGTCCGCCACAGCAGCTTTGATCGCAGGGCCAAGTGCGGCAGCATCTGGAAGAGACACGATGATGCCATCGGGTTCAGATGCGGCCGCTGCTTCGATCAGTGCTGCCATGGCGGCCATGTCGCCAGAGACGTCAAAGTTGTATTCGAGCGTCGCACCCACTGCAGCCGCAGCGTCGCGTCCACCTTTTTCAACAACAGGCCAGAACGGGTCTGTGCCCTGGGTGTGCGTGATCATCACGTAGCGTTCTTGTGCAAACGCGGCGCTGGCTGCGATTGTTGCCGCCGCTGCGGCCATTACTAGGGTTTTCATTTATGTTCCTCCCATAGAACCTTGTTGGATTTGGGGCCTCCCGCCCCTGACAATTCGGCTTTCGCCGAACGTTGCTTTGATCCGTTTTTGTTCGGATGCGTTATTGTTGTGTTTGTATTCGATATCGTTTCTCATTCGACTTCAAGTAGATTGACCGGTCGGCCTTCACGCGCGGAGATCGTTGCCGCCTCTGCCACTGCAAGGGCGGCAACGCCGTCAGTCAGCGTGACCGGCACAGGTGCATTATTCAAAACGCTGTCCATAAAAGCCGCCCATTCCGCCGCATAAGCCCCTGCGTAGCGTTCCAGAAAAAAGTGCATGGGTTTTGCGGCCGTGATGCCATCCGAGGTGGAGGTTACGACGCTGTTTTCGGAGATGTTCTGGGCCTGTAACATGCCTTCGGCCCCTAAAACCTCCACCCTTTGATCATAGCCAAATGCGGCCCTTCGGGAATTTTTGATCACCGCAATGCGCCCGTCTGAATACCTCAGCGTGGCCACAGCGGTATCCACATCACCAGCTTCACCTATTTCCGGATCAACAAGCGATGAACCGACGGCTGAAACGGTTTCCGGCATCGCACCAAACAGGAAATGCGCCGTATCGAAGTCGTGGATCATCATGTCCCGAAAAAGCCCGCCTGACACCTTGATGTATTCAATCGGAGGCGGGGATGGGTCAAAAGAGGTGATCGACAAAAGCTCTGCCTTGCCGATGTCGCCGCGTTCCAGCGCCAACTTGAGGGTTTGAAAGTTGACATCAAAACGGCGGTTCAAGCCGACCATGACCGGCACATTTGCTAGAGTGACCGCATCCTGGCAGGCCCGCGCGCGTGCCAGGTTCAGGTCCACCGGCTTTTCACATAGCACTGCCTTGCCAGCCGCTGCTGCGGCTTCGATGAGATCTGCGTGGGTGTCGGTGGAGCTGGCGATCAGAACCGCTTGGATGGTGTCATCTGCCAGAATGGCATCGGTTGTTTTGCTGGATGCTCCATAAGCACTGGCAAGGGCGTCTGCGACCTGGGGATCGATATCAGCAACAGCTGCCAACACGCTTTCGGGATGTGCTGCAATCGCGCTTGCATGCACTTTTCCGATCCGTCCAGCCCCTAAGAGACCGACCCTTAGCATGACACCTCCGATTCCAGTTAAGGGGGAGGTTGGGCCATTTTGCAACCGGTTGCAAGATTCGTGTCACATGCCGCGTTCGACGGCGAAATTGTACCGTCTGGCGCTAACCGTCAGCAGCCAAAGAGAGCATTGATTTCGCGGTCCACTCGTCGGTGATAAAAACAGTGGGTTTTAGCTTGCGCACGCAGCCCAACAGCACTTTCGTTTTTTCACGCCCGCCGGAAATCAAGACGCGTTGCTTTGCACCTTGCAGGCGCTCCAGCCCCGCAGAAATGCCGCGTTCGTTGACGTTGTGATCCACCGGTTCCCCGGTTTCAGAGATAAAATTATAAAGCACGTCGCCCACCGCGCCTGCTTCTACCAAGCTCATACGCTCCGCTTCGGTTAGATGGCCAAGGCGATATGAAGTGGTGATGCCGGAAATTCCGCCTGCACTGAGCAGGGCCAGGTCAAGGTTATCCGCCTGATCAAATATCTGATTGATCCCGCAACGTTCCAGAAGCGCGTGTTTTGTCTCCGGGCTGTCAACGAGTGCCGGGGCGGGCACCAGATACCCTTCGCCGCCGAAGAGTTCGGCAAACTGCCAGGCGAATTCGGCGGGGTTAAATCGTTTGGCCTGAGAGATCCCGCCCAGCAAGGAAATCACGCGTACGCCTTTTAACTGGCGGCCCCGGATATGGGGGAGCGATGAATAAAGCGTGCGCCCCCAGCCCACGCCAATTTTCATGTCAGAGGTGACGGTGTCAGAGATATATTGCCCCGCCAGCGCCGCGATTACGCGCGTAGGATCAGCGGTGCTTTCCGGGATCGGGGCAACCATTGCTTTGGCGATGCCAAAGGTGGTTTGCAGCGCTTGTTCGACCTCAATCAGCGACGCGATCTCGTTGTCGATGGTAATATGCACTTCGCCACGTTTGCGCGCGTCGGCCAGCAAGCGGGTCACCTGAACACGGTTGATGCCCAGCTCTTTGGCGGTGTCTTGCTGCGTTAGACCTTCCACATAATAAAGCCATGCCGCCCGGATGCGCAGTTCGCGGGTAGGGTCGATCCCGCCGGTGCTTTTTTCGCGGGTCCGGTGGTCTGTGTTCCGACCCCAATCGCTATCGTCCAATGTGGTTGTCATCGCTTGTGGCACTTTTCCCTTACCTGGTCTGGCGGACCTTATGGGTTGGTCACCGGTGCGTCTAGGTCACCAGAATTTCGAACGGGTTTTCGACCATAGATTTTACCTTTTGCAGCCATTGTGCACCGAGCGCCGCATCCACCACACGCGGGTCGCACGAAAGGGTCACGGTAAGTATGGTGGCAAGTTTTGGTTGGCCGGCCTCATCCGGCAGAAACTGCGGCTGGGCCTGTCCGAAGGCCAAAGCCATACTGTGGGGCGGCGTGATAGCGGCGTTGATCGTCTTGGCCTCAAATGCGCTGAGGTCCCAGATCATCAGCGACCTGTCTGTTGGGTCAGGCAAAGCAGGTGCATCTGTTTTTTCGGGTTGGGTTGGGTTCGCAACTTCTGTCGAGACTTTGCGCAAGCCCTTAATGTGGGCGTCCGCGACCACGGCAATTGCGTTCTCGTCTGCCCAAGGCACCAGCAGGGACACATTCACGCCATCACACTCACGGACCCGAGCGCCATCCCAAATCGCATTCACGCGGGGCAAAGCGGTCAGGGCCCTTGCGCAGGCTTTGATCAATAGATCGGTCAGACGGATTTCTGCCCGCCCTGAAGCAATTTCAGCCGCGTTGATCTGTGTTTGCAGCGATAGCAGCGCGTCGATCTTTAGGTCCGTTTGGACGTAAACTGGCGCGGCGACGGTGTTAGGCTCAGGCGTGTCTGCCTTGCGATGCTGGGTTGCCGAAGACATGGGCTTGTGTGCATCCACATCCGCGCGCGTTATGCGCCCACGCGGACCGGTGCCGGACACATCTGACAGCGGGACGGCCCGTTCTTTTGCAACCCGTCTGGCAAGCGGTGTGGCCCGCAGACCTTCACCGTCGCGGCTCTCAGCGGGCGAGTGTGAGGGGACCTCAATGTTCGGTTTCGGTTCGGGCTGGGTGATTTCCACAACAGTGTTTCCGGGGGCCTCAACAGCTTCACCTTCGGCAAATAGCCACGCTATTGTCTGGCCGATAGGTACCTCGTCGCCCACCTTTGCCGCGACAAATTGCAGGGTGCCTGCGCCGGGGCTTTCTACCTCCATCGTGGATTTGTCGGTTTCTATGTCAAAGAGCGGCTCACCAAGTGCCACAAGATCGCCTTCGGCTTTGTGCCATTCGGCAATCGTCCCGGTCGCCATGTCCATGTCGACCTTGGGCAAGATGACCTCAACCGGCATCTAGATTGCGCCTTGCACCAATTGAGTGACGCGCTGAACTATATCGGTCGTCTGCGGGACAGATGCTTTTTCGAGGTCCGGATTGTAGGGGATCGGGTTTTCTGTGCCGCCTAAACGCAGGATCGGAGCGTCAAGAAAATCAAAGGCGTCACTTTCGGCGACCATGGCGCTGATCTCTGCGCCAATGCCTAGTGTTTTCACCGCCTCATGGATGCAGACGAGGCGCCCGGTTTTGCGCACGCTGGCCAATACCGTTTCCCGGTCTATGGGGCGGATCGTGCGCAGATCTATCACCTCTGCCGAGATGCCGTTGCCGACCATTTCATCTGCGGCGGCCAGTGCCTTGTGGACCATTACCGACGTTGCAACGAGGGTCACATCGGTGCCTTCGCGGCGCACTTCTGCGGTGCCGATGGGCACACAGTACGCACCCTTAAGGACTTGGCCTTTGGTTTTATAAAGCAACTTATGCTCAAAAATCATGACTGGGTCCGGGTCTTCAAGGGCCGCCAGCAGCAAGCCTTTTGCGTCATAGGGGGTGGCCGGTTGCACGACCTTTAGGCCGGGAACATGGGCCAACCACGCCTCAAGGCTTTGGCTGTGTTGGGCCGCCGCACCTGTGCCAGACCCAGCTGGAAAGCGCATGACCAGTGGAACCGATACCGCACCACCCAGCATGTAGCGCAGCTTTGCGGCCTGATTGGCGATCTGTTCCATCGCCAGAGCCGCAAAGTCAGAGAATTGAAATTCGAAGACCGGGCGCAATCCGGTGAGCGCAGCTCCCACGGCGACGCCCGCTCCTCCAAGCTCGGATATGGGCGTGTCGATCACCCGTTCTTCGCCGTACTTGTGCACAAGATCGGCAGTTACCTGGAATGCGCCGCCATAAACCCCGATGTCCTCGCCCATCAAAATCACGCGGTCATCTGTGCGAAGAGCCGTGTCGAGTGCGTCATAAATAGCCTCTGAATAAGACATCTCGACGGCTTCGAGATCAGGCGCGGGAGCATTCATAGTACGGCGCCCGTGTAGACATCGCGGGAGACGTCTGTGACTTTTGGGTCCGGGCTTGCCTTTGCGAATTCAATCGCATCTGCGATCTCTTGGTTGACACTAGCCTCTATGGCATCAACGCCCGCTTGGTCGAGAACATCGTGTTCTTTCAGAAAGTCCGTGAATTGCACAATCGGGTCGCGGGCCACCCAGTCCGCGATCTCTTCCTTGGTGCGGTAACGGTTGCGGTCTGATTTGGAATGGCCCCGCCAGCGGTACGTGATGTTTTCCACAAGGCTTGGGCCGTCACCTGCGCGCGCGCGGTCTACAGCCTTGGCCACGGCCTGGGTTACTGCGTTGAAATCGTTGCCGTCCACGGTAACGCCGGGCATGGAATAACCGGACGCCCGATCCGCGATATTGGCCACTGAAGTAGACCGTTCTATGGACGTCGACATACCGTATTTGTTGTTTTCACACACAAAAACCACCGGCAGCTTCCAGATAGAGGCCATGTTGAGCGCCTCGTGAAACGCGCCTTCATTGTTGGCGCCGTCGCCGAAAAAGCAGACCACCACCTTGCCGGTTTTCAAACGTTTTGCAGATAGGGCCGCACCCACGGC
The DNA here is from genome assembly GCA_039030095.1 of Pseudomonadota bacterium. Taxonomy (GTDB): domain Bacteria; phylum Pseudomonadota; class Alphaproteobacteria; order Rhodobacterales; family Rhodobacteraceae; genus Amylibacter. Next base: position 21,688 of record JBCCET010000055.1, read on the forward strand.
AATGGGGATCCCGCCTGCCACGATGCCGTTAGCGCCCAGGTTGCCTTTCTCCACATCGGCAATGTGCATGGACCCGCCCCGTCCTTTGCAATATCCGGTTTCCTTCCCGAAAAACTCTGCGAACATGCGCGCTGCCTCCGCGCCTTTGGCAACGCAGTGGCCGTGACCCCTGTGGGTGGAGGTGATCTGGTCCGCGTCTGTCAAAGCCATGCAAGACCCAACTGCGCTGGCCTCCTGCCCGATGGACAGGTGCATGGTGCCGTGGATCAGGCCGCGGGTATAACAGTCCTCTGCGCCTTCTTCGAATTTGCGGATCAGGAACATCTTGCGCAGCGCTTCTTTGAGCTGATCATGCGAGAAATTTGCCAGGACAAAAGGCGTGTTTTGGACGTTTGGCTCAATCATTCTGGATCATCTGGTCCTGCAAGGCGCGCAGCTTCACGATTTTTGAACCGGCATCGGGGGTTGCGTTGGAATAGGTGATCAAATCTCCTTTTGTGATAGCCTGCGTTGCCACGGCACCGGACAGAAGTCCGGCGGGGATAGCGCCTGCTACGCGGGCTTCTGCCGCCTCCATCACCCAGGCGCGGTAGCAGTATTCACCGATTTCATCGAGCGCTTCACCCGCTGCAATGTCGCGCTTGGCGCGCGCGCAGACTTCTGCGACCGGAGCGGTAAGCGGTACCATATCGGCGGTGCCGTAGAGTACGGCTTTCGCGCAGGTTAGGGGCACCTCAAGAGAGGTCAGGTGGTAGGGTCGTATCAGGCTAAAGTAGGGACCGTCGCCCATTTTCAGGTCGCGCATGCGTTCCTGCACACGAGGGTGTTCAGCCCTGATCACCACAAAGACACCGGGGGCCACACCTTTTCCAACGGAATAGTCCACGCGACCAGTGTCAGACAGCAGCCCGCCGTCCCGCGCGGGAATAAGCGTTTTGGTCAATTCATCTGGCCCTGCCGCAGGCCCGTGCATGCCGGGCGTGTCGGGGATCAGGCCAGTGGCATTGGCTATGGCCGCCATTTCAACCATCGTCTTGGACCCGTCGACGAATTCCACCAACAGGCGTGGGTTCATGTTTCGTCGCGCCGCTTCCTCTGCGTAAGCGTCTGGTGTAGCGTCAAAATTCAGCGGGTTGTTCTTGCCTTTGCCAGCGCAAACGATGCGATGACCCATGGCGGTGGCGAAGTTAATCAACTCCATACAGGCCGACGGCTCATCACCTGCGCCCAGGCTATAGACCACGCCCAACCGATCCGCCTGCGCTTTCAGATACGCGCCGATTGTCACGTCGGCCTCAACGTTCATCATCACCAGATGTTTGCCGCGCTCCATTGCGTTCAGGCCAAGCTCTGCGCCCACTCCGGGCAGGCCCGTGGCTTCTATCACCACATCAACCAGTCCGCTTTCCAGCATCAACTGGGCGTCGTCCATAACCGCAACGCTGCCATTTTCGATGGCGGTATTCAGAGTATCTGTGGTGGTAACCGTTTTGGCATGTCCTGTGCTTTTGTACGCGATTTCAACAGCTTTGAGGGCATTTTCCGGGTGCACGTCTGCAATCGCGGCCACTTCTATGCCGCGCATCATTGCGGCCCTTGTCACGATATCTGTGCCCATCTCTCCGCACCCGATCAACCCGATGCGCACCGGATCACCGGCGGCAGCGCGGGTGGCCAAATCTAGCGAAAGTCCGGTTAATGCTACGTTTGTCACAGGCGGCGGTTCCTTAGGTCATTGGTAGTATTGCCAGAACATTTGCAATCTCGTCAATACAAGTGTGCAGATTTTCGGTGCTGAAATTGGAAATGCAGATTGACATGCGGAGATTCTTGTACATTAGTTAATTCAGTAGAACCTTTGTTCATAGCGGGGTTCTTATGGGAGGAACCAATGGTAGGTACAAAGGCACGCGCCATAGGCAAACGTGCTGCGTATAGCAGCCTGGCATATTTTATTGGCGTTGATTTCAAATTTCCCTCCCGCACACTGCAACTAGGAGGAGTTCATGGCCAGAATCAATAAAATCTCTCGTAGATCGTTTCTACAGTCGAGCGCGGCGGTTGGCGCTGCAGGTGCGGCGGCGAGCCTTGGGCGACCGGCAATTGCTGGCGGTCACCTACCTGATCCCGCAAGCGTTTTGGACAACATTTCGGTCAAGAAGTACGTGCGCCAAGATTATCAGGATCTTTATTCCATGTCCGGCGATCCGCTTTGGGATCCAAACAAAGACTGGATCCGCACCGTTGACTGGGAACAGGTCCGGTCAGAGCTTTCAGGGTCCACAGTGCGCTTTGCCATTGGGGCGGCTGACACGGAATCTGCGGCGGAAGGGTTGGAACCCTTCAAACAGCTTTCCGGCATCGAAGTGGAACTGGTGCCAATCCCGGACGACAGCTTCTACGACAAGGCGCTGACGGAATTCATCTCGGGCAACGCTTCTTTTGATGCATTGCAGTTCTTCTCGCCCTGGTTGGGGGATTTCGCGGCACCTGGTTTCTTGTACCCGCTTGACGATTTCGCATCCAAATGGGGCCTGCCGCTGGATGACTTCTACGACACCTATCGCCTGAACTACGGCTTCTTTAACGGCAAGATGTACGGCATACCGTTCGACTGCGACATCCAGATGGTGCACCTGCGCAAAGGGTACGTCGAAAAGGTCCTTGGCGGGCCGATTGATAAGGTGAATTCGGTGCCGTCTTATGACGAGCTGATCCGCCTGTCAGCAGAGCTGAACAAGGTAGAGCCGGGCGTGTCGGGCGTTGGCATGATGGTCGCGCCGGGCTTTTGGTCGACCTACACTTGGGAACACATTTCAGCCCAGGCTGGCATGATGCTGTTTGACGAAAACTGGGAGCCAATTTTCAATGGCGACGCAGGCATGAAAGGGATGGATATCATCCTGAACCTAGCCAAGAACGCCAATGAAGGTCATGCGGGCGCCGGCTGGCCGGAAAACCGTGCCGCCTGGTTGGGTGGGCAGGTGGCCACCAATATCTCATGGCAGGATTCCGGTACCCAAGCCATGCGCCCGGACCAAAGTCAGATCGTTGATGATTTTGTGACCATCTATGAGCCACGCATTGCGGGCGGTCGGTTCGCACCACCCAACATTGCCGGGTCCACGTCATGCGTTGCGGCATCTGCCCAAAACGCAGAAGGCGCGTTCCTGATGCTGGGCTTTTTGACCACCGCGTCGATCATGGCCATGAACGAGGCAAACGCAAACGGCGTGGCACCGGGCTACAAATCGGTTCTGGAAAACGAAAACCTGCAGGCGGTGTCGCAACCGGCAAAGGTCTGGGGCGACAGCCTGCACCATGCGTGGTGTAGCCCGCGTCTGCCAGGCGCCTTCCCGATCGAACAGGCCATTGGCAACGAGATCAACCGTGCCGTTGTAGGCCAGATCACCGGTAAAGAGGCGCTTGATAACGCCGCCGCGGCTGTAAAGCAGATCATGACCGAAAATGGCTTCTATGCAGGAAGCGATCCGGTTGACTATGCTGCAGCAGCACCGGGGCTTTACGTGGGCGAAGGCAAACCGCTGCCGTTCTAAGAAGCCTGCGCAAAAATGGACGGGATAACAGTCTGATGCAGGATACCTCCCTGACTGGCACTGGGGCGGCTTCGGCCGCCCCTCCTTTGCGTGCTAAGCGGCGCCGGTCAAAGCGGTTGAAGGCATGGTTTCCCTACCTGCTGGTGGCGCCCGCTGTGATCTATCTGCTGGGCATCACGCTTTACCCCGGCGTCTATGCCATTGTTCAAAGCTTTTATGCTGTCAAATTTGGCCCCTGGGTGCCGGTAGGCTGGGCCAACTATGAACGTTTGATGGGCGATTATCAGTTTTGGGGCGCGCTATGGAACACTTTCCTGATGGGCGCAATTGCGCTGACGATCCAGTGCTTTTTGGCGCTGATGCTGGCGTTTTACGCCTACCGAGACCCTTGGGTCCAAGGCTGGCGGATCGTCTTTCTGATCCCGATGCTTTTCATGCCATCGGCTGTAGCTTTCCTTTACAAGCTCGCTTTTCTAGACGCGCGCGTCTTTTCGGACATCCTGATCCGTATCGGGCTGATCGACGGCAATCTGGCCATCCAGTCGTCGATCTGGGGCAGCCGGGCGTTGTTGATCCTAACCGATGTCGGAAAAGACGCGCGCGTCTAGAAAAGCGAGCTTGTAAAGGAAAGCTACAGCCG
>JBCCET010000056.1:0-25882 GCA_039030095.1 Pseudomonadota bacterium
ATGCTGATTGGCGTCGGCGTGGATTATAGAAGCCGTTGATGTACTGGAAGATGGCCATCTCGGCGTGGCTTCGTTTTCGCCAAGACCGTTGCCACAGAAGCTCCGCCTTGATGGTTTTGAAGAACGTTTCCACCGCCGCGTGTGTCACGCGCTGATCCATATCGAAGATCCTGTAAGGTGTGAGCGTATTTGAAGTGCGATTATCATGGCGCGAAGGATCGGTGGTCGCTCGTAGTCTGAAATCTCACACAGCTTCGAGCGCGACATCCAAGGCAGTGGCGTCTGAGGTGTTCACAATTGCAACCGCCTTACCATCTACAAAGATTGTAGTCGTGTCGGCACCACCATCCGGGGTGAGGGACAGAGCGGGCGCAGGATCAGAGGCGTCATAGACCACCCGGATCTCACTGCTTGTGGCGTAGTCGCCATTGATCTGGGCCACGAGAGCACTTTCGGCGCGCATGTCTAGGTACACTCGCTCCGCCGTGTGATTGATGATGTCGCCTTGGTGGGCGATGATCGTGTCGCCCACATTGATGATATCCACCGCGCCATCATCCTGCAGGTTTTCCAGGATCGTGGTCGGGCTGTTGCTGCTGGAATCCGCGTCGTCGATGATGCCGCCAATGGCGAACTCCACGCCACCGGTCACCAGGGTTTCCTCTCCGGTCACCGGGTCTTCTTGAATTATCGTCCCGTTCAACGTGTCCGCGCCCGCGCCACCTACAAGGTTGTTCTGATCGCTGTTGGCCCGATCTTCGAAAATGCTGGACGTCAGCGTGTCGTCCCCTGCACCGCCATAGAGGTCTGCACCAAAGCTGTTTTCTCTGGTGGGTTTGCCGAAGATCTTGTCGTCCCCGTCACCGCCGTAGAGCCGCACTGCAAAAGTACTGGTGATCTGGTCATCCCCGTCGCCCCCTTCCCCGGTTTGGTGGAAAAAGTTCTCATCACCGATAACGTCATCTCCGTCCCCGCCGTAGAGTTTGTCACCTCCTTGGCCGCCGTAAAGAGTGTCATCCCCCGCATCGCCCAAAAGGAAGTCATATTGATCGTCGCCATAGAGCGTGTCGTTGCCATCGCCGCCATAGATGCTGTCGATCCATGCGCCGCCGTAGGCGACGTCGTTCCCCTCATCCCCGAAAAGGATGTCTTCGCTTGCCCCGCCGAACAGCGTGTCAGCGCCCATCCCGCCAAAGACTGTATCCTGGCTTTCGCCCCCGTTGCCGACATCGTCCCCATCGCCGAGGTTGATCTTGTCCTGCCCGTCACCACCAAAAGCCTGATCGTCGCCGGCCAACCCGATAAGCGTATCGTTGCCGAGTTCCCCGTAGAGCGTATCATCTCCGGCTCCTCCATAGCCTAGATCGTCGCGCTGACCGAGGTTGATGGTATCGTTCCCCGCATCGCCGTAAACGACATCAACGCCCCAGCCGCCGTAAATGGTGTCATCGCCTGCACCACCGCCAACGGTGTCGTCACCGCCGCCTGCATCGATGGTGTCATCCCCGCCCATGCCCTGCACAACGTCGTCACCATTGCCGGCAGTGATATCGTCGTCGCCCGACGTGGCGGAGCCGGGCGCAACTGACGCCCCGCCACTGTTGCCGTCTTCGTTGTCATCAAAAACTTCGGACAGCGCGAAAGCCCCGGCCAATCCGAGAAGCCCAAGCAAAATGAATTCCATGATCCCCCCTCCCAGTTCGCGCGCAGCCACCTCGGCACTTTCCCGGGAAACGCACAGCACGTTCCGGTTGAAGTTAAGCAAATTCCATTAGATTCACAGACACCCGTGCGTACATGCCCCGTTGCCGATCCGGAAACAAAAAGGGCGCGCCGGTTACGGCGCGCCCCTGGAAGTCTTGAGGGTCAGATTAACCGGAAATTTCTTCGCCGGTTTCCTGATCGACGATTTTCATCGACAGGCGAACCTTGCCGCGGTCGTCAAAGCCAAGCAGTTTGACCTTCACTTCATCACCTTCAGCGACCACGTCTTTGGGGTGACCGACACGTTCGTTTGCCATTTGGCTGACGTGTACCAGACCGTCACGTTTGCCAAAGAAGTTCACGAAAGCGCCGAAGTCCATGACCTTCACAACCTTACCGGTGTAGATCGTGCCGACCTCCGGTTCTGCTGCGATGGACATGATCATCTCTTTGGCCGCATCGATCTGGGACCCAACGGAGGACGCGATCTTGATCACGCCGTCGTCGTTGATGTCGACCTTGGCGCCAGAGGTTTCCACGATTTCGCGGATGACCTTGCCGCCGGATCCGATCACTTCGCGGATTTTATCCGGGTTGATCTGGATGGTCTCGATGCGCGGAGCATGTTCAGAGAACGTGCCCGCCTCAGTGATGGCTTTCGCCATTTCGCCAAGGATGTGCAAACGGCCGTCTTTGGCCTGCGCGAGCGCCTTTTCCATGATCTCGGTGGTGATGCCTGCGACCTTGATGTCCATCTGCAGCGACGTGATGCCGTTTTCGGTACCTGCCACTTTAAAGTCCATGTCGCCAAGGTGGTCTTCGTCACCCAGGATGTCGGTCAAAACGGCGTATTTGCCGTCGTCTTCCAGGATCAGGCCCATGGCCACACCAGCAACCGGCGATCGCAGCGGAACGCCTGCGTCCATCATGGACAAGGACCCACCACAGACAGACGCCATGGAAGAGGAGCCGTTAGATTCCGTGATCTCCGACACGATGCGGATCGTGTAAGGGAATTCAGTTGGCGGCGGCAGAACAGCCTGCAGCGCGCGCCATGCCAGTTTCCCGTGACCGATTTCACGACGACCTGGAGGGCCCACACGACCAGCTTCACCAACGGAATACGGAGGGAAGTTGTAGTGCAGCAAGAAGTTCGACTTATAGGTCCCTTCCAGCGCGTCGATCATCTGTTCGTCGTCGCCAGTGCCCAGCGTGGTCACAGCCAGTGCCTGGGTTTCACCGCGTGTGAACAGCGCAGACCCGTGGGTCCGTGGCAGCACGTGGGTTTCGGACACAATATCGCGAACCTCATCCAGCGCACGCCCGTCGATCCGGGTGCCGTTGTTCACGATGTCGCCGCGAACCACAGAACTTTCGAGCTTTTTCATCACCCCGCCGAGGCCGGGGTCAGCTTGCTCGTCTTCGCTCAGCCCATCCATGATGGTTTGACGCGCAGCAGAGATAGCGGCCGTACGCTCCTGCTTGTCGGTGATTTTGAAGGCCGCGCGAACGGCGTCTTCGCCAACCGATTTGACCTTGGCCATCAGGTCCGAGGTGTCGGCAGGCTGATAGTCGAACATGTCTTTGGCGGCATCTTCGGCCAGATCAATGATCAGGTCGATAACCGGCTGGATCTGTTCGTGCGCAAAGTTCACAGCGCCGAGCATTTCAGCTTCGGTCAGCTCGTAAGCTTCAGATTCCACCATCATCACAGCGTCTTTGGTGCCCGCAACCACAAGGTCGAGCCGCTGTTCAGGGTTGTCACGCAGCTTGTGCATGTCTTCGCAGGTCGGGTTCAGGACGTATTCGCCGCCCTCAAAGCCCACGCGGGCGCCCGCAATCGGGCCCATGAATGGCGCGCCGGAAATGGTCAGTGCGGCGGAGGCTGCGATCATGGCAACCATATCCGGGTCATTGACCAGGTCATGGGAAAGCACGGTGCACATCACCAGCACTTCGTTTTTGAAGCCGTCCACAAACAGCGGGCGGATCGGACGGTCGATCAGACGCGCAGTCAGCGTCTCTTTTTCGGTCGGACGCGCTTCGCGTTTGAAAAAGCCGCCTGGTACTTTACCGGCGGCGTAATATTTCTCCTGGTAGTGAACCGTCAACGGGAAGAAGTCCTGTCCCGGCTTTGGTTTCTTGGCGAAAGTGACCGCTGCCATAACAGAGGTTTCACCAAGGGTGGCGATGACACAGCCATCTGCCTGGCGGGCAACCTTGCCCGTTTCGAGTGTAAGCGTTTCTTCGCCCCACTGCATGCTTTTCGTCGATATGTTGAACATTCTCGTTTCCTGTAAAGGAGCACTCCCAGGCCCTCCTGGGTCTCCCGTTTGCATAGCGGCCCCATTGCCGCCGACCCCTGTCCTTCACATGCGCCCCGGGATCAAAGGCGTCATCTTTAAGGTGGGTGCGCTATAGGGGATTGTCAGCGCATTGGAAAGGGGTCTGCGTTTGTCCATTGTTAACCGGCCACAGGCAGGCATTCGGCAGGGATAAAAGTCGCCCTCACACCGTGATTGGGTGGGGCGAGTTTTCACAGCAAAGGCAGTGACTCGGGGCGCTGTGCTACTTAGGGCCGTTCCTTGGGTGGAGCATATGATCGGGCGTAATGAGTGCTTAGTTGAGGCGCGGCGGCGCGGATTTACCCTATTGGAAGCTAGCAGCCAGTTTATAGTGATTTGCAACTGCGGTCCGGTACGTCGGTCGGTATAACGAATTTTCACCGAAAATTCGTGACCGCGTGGCCTATGGAAATGCCTCTATCCATGTGTCACTGTTTGTTAAAGGAGACAGCCTATGGACGCACAGGACACATTCTCACTTCGCAGACGCCTAAACGGTGGCGGCACGCCAAAACTCAACGACTGGGGCGCTGATTCCGACTACGGTGTTTTGCGCGATGTCCTGCTTGGTCCGGTTGATAACTACCGCTGGCTAAAGACATCTTCGCTATCGAAGAAAACCTTACGACGCGGTGTCCAGTTCGACCCAGCAGTCGCGCAGAAGCAACACGCGGAAATGGTGGATGCTTATCGGTCCGCCGGGGTGGAAGTGCATACTCACCACGCAGATCCGGAGCTACCCTACCAGATTTATGCACGCGACAGCTCAGTCATGACACCTTTTGGTGCAGTCATCACCAACATGGCCCAGTGGTGGCGGCGCGGTGAAAACTTCCGCGCAATTGAGACATACCAACGGATGGGCATCCCCATCTACGACTACGTGACAGCTGGCACGTTTGAGGGCGGCGATTTCAACGTTATCGAGCCGGGCTGCGTGTTGATCGGCTGGGAAGGCGAAGAAGGCCGGTCCATGGAACAGGGCGCAAAACAGTTGCAAGGCTGGTTTGAGGCAGAAGGCTGGGAAGTCCGCCTTGTCGATATTGACCCCTATTATGTGCACATCGACCTGATGGTTGTAATGCTCGCCCCGAAACTCGCGGCGGTTTGTCTGGAAACCACGGACGAAGACGTGGTTGAGTGGATCAAAGGCAAAGGCATCGAAATCCTGCCCGTTCCGTTCAAGGACACAATGGCGTTGGGATGTAACGTGGTCGCGTTGGGCGATGATCGGGTCCTGTTGCCAGCGGAATCCACAACCCTGAAAGACATGCTGAAAGCGCGCGGGTTCACCGTTTATGACCCGGAGCTGTCGATGATCACCCAGGGCGGCGGCGGCGTGCACTGCATGTGCCAAAGCCTGCGCCGCGATCCCGGCTGACAGACCGCGACACGCTGCCTCAGGGGCATGCACGACAGCACGGATCAGACTACATGCCCGCTCAATGGGAATTGAACGGGCGTTCACATGACAGACATTTTTTCGTTGGCCGCGCAGAATTTGATTTCACCGGTTGTTCTGTCGTTCGCTCTTGGCCTGTTCGCGGCACTCGCGCGGTCTGACCTTTCTGTGCCTGAAGCGGCCGCAAAGGCCCTGTCAGTCTATCTGCTCTTTGCCATCGGTTTCAAAGGTGGGGTCAGCGTGGCGGACCACGGCGTGGACCAAACGCTCGCGCTGTCTTTGCTGGCAGGCCTGTTGTTGTCAGCCACGATCCCTTTTGTTGCTTTCGGATTGCTGAAAGTGGTGTCGACTATGGATCGGCTGAATGCCGCTGCAGTGGCCGGGCACTATGGCTCCATCTCTATTGTCACATTTGTGGCTGCAACCTCTGTGCTGGAAAGCCAGGGATTAGACGCCGAAGGTTACATGGTCGCGGTTGCCGCCGCCATGGAAGCCCCTGCGATCCTTTCCGCTCTTTGGTTGGTTTCCCACGGCAGCGAAGGCCGCCGAGTGGACGGTGGCCTATGGCGAGAGATTATGCTGAACGGGTCTATCGTTTTGCTGGTCGGCAGCTTTCTGATCGGGTTTGCCACCGGACCCGAAGGGTTAGAGGATATTTCCAGCTTTATCGTGGCCCCGTTCACCGGAGTGCTGTGTCTTTTCTTGCTGGACATGGGATTGGTTGCCGGACGCGGCATGCAACAGGGGCGAAGCGCCCTAGGTCTTGGCTCGATCGTATTTGGTGTCCTTATGCCTTTGATCGGCAGCTTAATCGGGCTTGGCGCGGCACTTGCCCTGGGGCTCAGTACCGGAGGTGCGCTTTTGATGATGACCCTTTCGGCCAGTGCCAGCTATATTGCCGTGCCCGCCGCAATGCGCGTCGCCCTGCCGGAGGCTAACCCGTCGATATACCTCACCCTGTCGCTCGGCATTACCTTTCCCTTCAATTTGGTGATCGGTATTCCGTTATACCTGACGATTGCCCAATCCGTGAACGGAGGCTGATATGCAAACCCACAAAGCCAAACGTGTGGAAATAGCGATTGAACGCGTGATGCAGTCGCGCCTGACCGACGCAATGGAAGGCGCAGGTGTCACTGGCTATACTATCTTGCCAGTATCAGGCGGTTCCGGCCGGTCCGGCAAATGGTCGCGCGCCGGGCAAATCAGCCGGGCAGAAGGCATGGTCCAAGTGGTCTGTATCGTTCGGCCAGAAAAGCTGGACCCCTTGCTGGAGGCCGCCTTCGGAGTGGTGGAACGCCACATCGGCATCGTTTGCGTCACCGACTGTGAAGTATTGCGGGCCGAGCGCTTTTAGCGCCGAGCTGAGCCGCCCGCAGCCAGGCAAGACCAGTAACCCCAAAAACAAAACACCCGCCGAAACTAATCAGCGGGTGCTAAATCCGGTACGCTGACTTTTTAGCGGCGGATGCCCAGGCGTTTGATCAGATCCTGATACCGGGCTTCATCCTTGGCGCGGGTGAAGTCCAGCAGCTTGCGGCGTTGTGCCACCAGCTTTAGAAGTCCCCGGCGGGAGTGGTTGTCTTTTTTGTGCGTCTTGAAGTGTTCCGTCAGCGTAGAAATACGCTTGGTCAGGATTGCAACTTGCACTTCGGGGGAACCAGTGTCGCCCTCTTTGGTTGCATATTCCTTGATGACGGCAGCTTTGTCTTCAGGCGTTATCGACATCGTGGTCTCCTTTCGGACTGTGGGTTATGGCGCAAGCCGGGATGTCGTCCAGCAGGGCCCATGGAGCGCGCGAACGCCGCGCAGACCGGGCGTATAGGGCAGGCTCAAGGAAATGGGAAGCGAAAAAACACTGTCAAAAATATGGTTTTGTTAACCATCAACCGAAAGAAATCTATCGAATTTAATGGTTTTTCAATACGAAGATGGTGTCTATCCGTCTTTGCAGGTGGGCAACCTGATGCGTTGGGCGATGCTGCACTTTGATGTTGTTCTTGGGGACTCGCAATGTTGGAAATTCTTCTGATTTCCTTGTTAGGTCTGGCCGGCTCAGCCGCGACGTCCCTTATTGGGGACGATGATCCCTCAGCAACAGAATCTTCATCGGACCCCGATGAAGAACAGGAAAGTGAAGATGACAGCGACACAATCGCGGACTTGCCTCTGGCGGACGATGATTCAGCAGACGAACCTGATGTGGATGAATATCTACCTGTTGATGAAGACGATGGCGTTCAACAAACCGACAACGATGCTGAGGAAGAGGTCACAACCGGGCCCGAAGATGACACAATAACTGGCACAGCCGCCGATGACGACATCATTGACTACGCCGGATCTAACCTGATCTATGGGGGCGACGGTTCGGACACTATTCGCGGCGGCATGGACGATGGCGAACTTAGTCAGCTTTATGGCGGTGAGGGCGATGACATCATCACCGATTTCGAAGCGGACGCGTCGATCTTTGGTGGCGCTGGGAATGACACCATCGTAACCGGGCATGGCACATCTTATGTGGATGCAGGCGACGGGAATGACACGGTAGAATCCGGCATCGACACCGACACGATTTTCGGTGGCGAGGGCAACGACACAATAACCGCCGTCGGCACCGAAGAGGACGGAGAAACCGACCTAGTTTACGGTGGTGAAGGTGACGACCAGCTGAACATTCGCGGCGCGACGCAGGCGTGGGGCGGCGAGGGGTCAGACACTTTCACAGCCTATGCCAATACATGGGTCACGGAACCTGCGCTGGTAATGGATTTCGACGCAACTGAAGACCAGTTGGAAGTTGAAATTTATAGCCACGAAGGCGTGCAATCGCTGGATGACTTCGACGTCAGCGTGTCGGATACCCAAAACGGCGAAGATGCTTCTGTTTATGTGGACGGGATCGAAGTGATGCGGGTCGCCGGTGGCAGCGGCCTGACGGTCGTCGATCTGCAACTAAAACTAGTGCACACTTTCGTTTAAGCCTCATACGGTCATTAACTGCAAAATCACTTCATACCCTGCATCATCGCGCTGGGCGCCTAGACCCGTGGAGCAAGGTCCGCGTTTCGTCGCCAACCTATAAACACAAGCATCGCCGTCAGCACCAAAACCGCCGACAAGACAAAAGGCGCCCCATAGAATTTCCAAGCCAAATGATCTGCTGTTGCTGCATAGTAGAGCCCGGTCATTACCATGGGCGCCACGATGGCGGCGACGGCGCGGGTCGATGAAATGACACCCTGCAACTCTCCTTGCGCATTGTCAGGTGTGGCGCGGCTCAGGATACCTTGCATGGCTGGCCCCCCCAACATGCCCAGCGCACTGATCGGCAACAGGGCAAAAACAAACCACGTGGCGGGCGCAAACGCAAAGCCGAGCAACGTCAATCCCTGCATGCTAAGGCCAAGGATCACCGTATTGGATTCGCCAATCTTAGGAATGATCTTTCGGATCAAATAGCCCTGTGAAAACGCCATGCCGAGCCCAAATGTGCCGAGCGACACGCCAATCAGCCATTCCTCCCAATCAAACTTGCCAATCGCCACAAAAGACCAAACCGCCGGATACACCATGAATGCGAACTCATTGAAGAAGTATACAACCAGCATACGAAACTGGCCCGGCAGCTTTCCAATCGACGCAAATGCGCCAAAAGGTTGTGCACGTGCCGCGTCGAGATCTCGGCGATTTTCCTCCTTCAGCGTCTCGGGCAATGTGAAGTAGCCCAAAATAGCCACCGCACCCACCAAGACCGCCGCCACATAAAACGGTGCGCGAGAGCCAAACTCCGCCGCGAACCCGCCAATCACAGGCCCTAGAATGAAACCGATCCCGAAGGCCGCACCGATCAGGCCGAAGTTCGCGGCTTTCTCATGCGGCCTAGAGATGTCGGCCATAACGGCAGCCGCAGTCGAATGGTTGGCTGCTGTAATCCCGCCCAGAACGCGGGCCAAAATCAACACCCACATGGCACCGGCCAGCCCGATAATCACGTAATCAATTGCCATCACGGTCAGTGACACGAGCAGCACCCGCCGCCGGCCATACCGGTCCGAGATCGCCCCCACCAAAGGCCCGAACAAAAACTGCATGGCGGCAAATGTGGTGGACATAACCCCACCCCAAAGCGCCGCATTCGCCAGCGAACCCGCGTTAATTTCCTGCAACAGCTGCGGCATGACCGGCATCATAAGACCAATGCCAATGGCATCGACCATGACAGTCAGCAGGATGAACCAGACAGCCGGATTACGAAACACAACGCCTCCGTTGATGAGCAGTGCTTACAATGGCCGGGGTTTGGGTCCGCTGGCAAGTGGAAATTTCATAACCGCCCAAAGGTGCCATGCCCGTCAGACGGCCACAGCACCTTCAAAATATGACACGCTGAATTTAGCCTGCCCGAAGCGTTCGCTCCATCGGCCTATCAAGCTTGGTACAGGCTGAAATCAAACGCGCTAGCTTCCGCTTTGGGTGTATTTGGCAACTATCTCTGCACCTCGGTCCGGCGACACAATCGGAGGAAACAGTGTCAGCACCTCGCCCGCCGGGCTCATCAGGTAAATGAACGAACCATGCGCAAAAATCGGGCCGTACTCAGGATCTTCAAAGACCATTTTGCGCTCCACTCGAAAAAGCTTCCGAACTGCGGCCAAATCATCTTCGGTACCGGTCAGCCCGATCATGCCCTCATGAATATCTGAAAGTGGTGCGCCCATGTTTTCAGGCGTGTCACGTTCGGGGTCGACCGTTATCATCACGGGCGTCACCGGAAGCCCCGCCTCCTTCGCCAGGTCGGCGATTTCAGCCATGGTGGGTAGTGCTACGGAGCAAATCGCCGGGCAATTGGCATAGCCAAAAAAGAACAGCTGCATCGCCCCATCGGGATCAGCCTGCGTACGTACCGCTCCGGTTTGGTCGATCAAAGTGAAAGCGCCACCCAAATCCGCCGGAAATGGCGTCACATCGGTGTCTAACGGAGTTTCTGACAGATGTTTAAGCGCCTCCGCTTGATTGGAATGATCCTCACCTTCATGAGCAGGGACTGGCGAGGCCAGCAAAAGGGCAAGCAATAGGCAACCGGAAAACCTCATTCGAAGTTCTCTTTGATAAACGCTTTGTCAATTTCCAGGCCAAGTCCCAGGTATCCGTCCGTTGCAATTGCGGCCTTTACCCGTGGGTCCTTTCGGAACCACGGACCTTTGGCTTTCTTTTCCTCCGGATGGGCCTTGGCCCATTCTTTGGTCCAGCGGTTGGCCTTGTTCCACTTCTCCGCACCCTTTTCGCGGATCAATTGCACCATGTAGAGTTTCGGCGCATTTGGAACCTCTTCGTCGTGAACGGTCACACCATCCACTTCGACTTCTTTACCGCAATAGGGGTAGAGGTCGGTCGCAGCCCCGCTGAAAGCCGCTTGGCTGTTCTTCAGCACGTACACCAAAGCCCCATCAGCATCGCGCAGGATGCCAAGCTGGCGCCGACCACCGCCGCAGTCGTCCGTGCAATTGCCAGACACTTCACACAACACATCAACGACCTTGCCGGAAAAAAGCGCTTTTTCCTCCCCCAACAGGCCCCATTCCTTTGCCTTTGATCCTTCGGAAAATTCTCCGGCGGACAGGGGCACTGCGGCGGCAACAAATGCGGCGGTCAAACTGGCAATGATCTTCATTCTTTTGGCTCCGGAATTGCGAAGCCAGGTGTCACGAACCACTCCTCATGGTTTTGGTTCACGATGCCCGCATCGGCGACAACTTTGTTGACGATCAGATAGTTGATCCCGTCGCGCACATAGTGGTCGCCCGTTGCTGTAATCTCATGAGAGGCAATTTCCATCAAACGATCGCCGCCGTTGGTGTGGTCGTCGTCTTCGATCTTCAACACCATGTAGACGGTGCCGTCCTCCG
Organism: Pseudomonadota bacterium; assembly: GCA_039030095.1. Lineage (GTDB taxonomy): Bacteria > Pseudomonadota > Alphaproteobacteria > Rhodobacterales > Rhodobacteraceae > Amylibacter. Next base: position 11,364 of record JBCCET010000056.1, read on the forward strand.
CCAGCAGCCCCACCGGGATACCACCGGCAGCACACCAGAGCGCGCAGGTGTGGTGGGCAGTGCCGACAACCTGTTCCGGCCCGCCCATGACGCCCGAGAAATAGCACCAGGTGTCGATTGCTTCTCCGGTAACGGTGATCGTTTCCGCTGCACTTGCAGCTATCGGCGCGGCTGCCAGCGCGCTTGCCAGGATCAGGTGTTTCATTTTGCGCGGCCCTCCCGTGGGACTTTCGTTTGAAAGGAACCTAGCAAGAATTCTGCCGCACATAATTCACAATTTTGATAGGTGGGTTTTATCGCGTTTTCGGATTGGGGAAGGTTCCGGGAATGCGATTTATGACCAGAGGTTGGCGCTGCTCGGCGTTGCCAACGGGCTGGACATCATTTGCCCCTTTTGCCCGTTAAACCGTCGCTGAGTTTGCAAACCTCTTCAAACTGCTCCGCAATAGCTTCGATGGTTTCTGGGCCAAGGTATCTTCCTGCGACCATTGTTGAACCGCCGACAACAATCCACTTGCTCGCTTTAGCCGCTTCTTTGCCAAACTCCTCGGAATAGGCATCCAAAAACTTGCCAATCCGCCCCTTAAAACCATTGCTTGCCAGCTTTTCTTTAAGCAGCTTGTTTTCCGCCTCAAGCTCAAGAACATAGTGTTTCAAGTCATATTGCGCTTCGTCATCGAACTCCGGCAGCCGGAGGGTAGCTAGAATTTTTGAAAGCGTTGCTTCGATATCGTTGAAAAAAGCGAGATCGTCTGGCAATTGGTTCAGCTGCTCTGCCTTAAGGTAGGCTGAGATGCAAAATGAAAGTTCCCTGTGAATACGATCCACTTCATTTCGATGTGCCGTGGGTGATTGAATAATCCAATTCACCTGATCGGCAAGCGCAGCTTGCCGGTTGGCACCAAGACTCTCGATGGTTGGGATATGAGGCCCTTCGGAAGATTTCAACCACCCCGCAATCTTGGCGTTTACGGCTTTGTAGCCTTTGGCCCACTCCTTTTCGGTCAACTCAGCCACGCGGATGTAGATGGCGAAGTCGGTTTCCTCTTCCCCCAGCAGGCGGGCGTTATGCCAGTTTAGCCAAAAGGCCCAATTGGGGTCCTCTGCCAAAAGGTCCTGTTTCATGCCCTGCCAAAGACCGTCGAAAGGCCGGGGTCCGGACGCGACTGCTTTGACAGCGGCAGGTACACCACCAGTTGAAATCGCTTCGAGTGCTTTGCGGATTTCGTGCCATAAATCGATACTGGCGGCGTAGGCGGCGGCGTTGGCGGCGGCGTCGGCGGCGGCGTAGGCGGCGGCGTCGGCGGCGTTGGCGGCGGGCTTCCAGATATCATGGGCTGGTCCAACAGCGGCAGCCCATGATATCTGCGTCGCGCGAAACGTCTGGAAAATCAAGTCACGCTGCAACGTTTGGTCTTTTTCAGCGGTTGGCTGCCAGGAAAACGTCAATGGCAGAACTGTAAGTGCAGACCAGCACGCGATGCCCTGAGACACCTCCACCGGCTGATCGCGCAGGTAGTCCCGCAGGCTAAATAGGTCTTTGACGTTTTCAATTTCCATCATTTTTTACTCTAGTGCCCACAGCCGGCCGGGTGAACCCCGTCCTACCCTTTCATCGGGGGCGCGCCGCCCGCAAAGGCGTTCGGGGCGTTATAGACACAGGGCTCCTCTTGCATTTGCAGGTGCAGACCATCGCCCGTCCACGGGTTGGCGCGGGCCAGATCCTCATCAAATTCGATGCCAAGGCCCGGTGCCTCTGGCGCGATGATGTAGCCGTCTTCCCATTTGATCGAATGTTTGATCAGGTCGCCCGCAAACCCGCCGCCGGTCTGGATCGTCTCGACAATCAGCAGGTTGGGGATGTTGACGGCCAGTTGGATGTTGGCCGCCCATTCCACCGGCCCGGCATAAAGATGCGGGGCCATCTGGGCATTATGCACCTCCGCAATCGCGGCGATCTTTTTGGTTTCCAGTATGCCGCCCGACCGGCCCAGTGCGGGTTGCAGGATTGATACGCCCGCGCGCAGCGCGGCGGCGAATTCGGACTTGGTGGTCATCCGCTCCCCCGTGGCTACGGGGATGCGCACAGCGGCAGCCACGCGGGCGAATTCGTCTATGTTGTCGGGGGGGATCGGTTCCTCGTACCACATCGGGCTGTAGGGTTCGATCGCCTGACCCAGCCGGATCGCGCCGCCGGTGGTGAACTGGCCGTGAGTGCCAAACAGCAGGTCGGCGCGGTCGCCCACGGCCTCTCGTATGGCTTTGCAGAAGCGGACAGATTGTTCGATGTCGGGCATCGCGGGCATGTGCCCGCCGCGCATTGTGTAGGGGCCAGCGGGGTCAAATTTCACCGCCGTGAAGCCCTGTTCGACCATGCGTGCGGCCTGCTGGCCATGGGCGTCTGCGTCCGACCAGAAAGTCATCAGGTCCGCGCCTTCTTCGGGGTAGAGGTAGGAATACGACCGCACTCGGTCATTCATTTTGCCGCCGATCAGGGCCCAGACAGGTCTGCCGTGTGCCTTGCCAAGGATATCCCAACACGCGATTTCAAGGCCGGAAAACGCGCCCATGACCGTGGGATCGGGCCGCTGTGTGAAGCCCGACGAATAAACCCGGCGAAACATCAGTTCCACGTTTTCGGGGTTTTCGCCTGCCATGTGGCGGTCAAAGACGTCACGGATCACGGCGGACTGGGCGTCGGGACCGACGGCGGCGGCATAGACCTCGCCATATCCAACGATGCCATTGTCGGTCGTGACTTTGACAAATATCCAATATCGCCCGCCCCAGCCGGGGGGGCGGTTTCCGACGACAAAAACCTCCAGATCCTGCAATTTCATGGCATCGCCTCCTATTCACGCTTGCCTAAAACCTGCGCACGGGCCGTGCGGAAAGGCCAGCTTATTTGCGACACTTTGTGTCAGCTTAAGAAAAAAGTGAGATTCCCATTTTCTTTACCTCAAAAAGAGATAAGAGCCGCATCTCAACTTCATATTTTGGGTAGCCATGGCTGAACGCTCAACGCTAGCGGAGTTTGCGACGCAACTTCGCCGCACTTCGTATTTTTCGAACCCGCGCGAATACAATTTCGGACAGGTTCGTATTGAACTCCTCGCCGGGCTGACGGTTGCCCTTGCCCTTGTGCCAGAGGCGGTGGCCTTTGCGTTTGTGGCCGGGGTGGAACCGCTTGTCGGTCTTTATGCGGCGTTCATCGTTGGTCTGATCACGGCCCTTGTAGGCGGCCAGCCGGGCATGATTTCCGGGGCAACCGGCGCGTTGGCGGTGGTCATGGTGTCGCTCGTGGCAGAGCACGGGGTGGAATACCTCTTTGCCACAGTGGTGTTGATGGGACTGATCCAGATCGGTGTCGGCCTTTTACGATGGGGAAAGTTCATCCGAATGGTGCCCCATCCGGTGATGCTTGGCTTCGTGAACGGGCTGGCGATTGTGATCGGGCTTGCCCAGTTGGAGCAATTCCATTTGCCGGGGCCGGATGGAGAATCTGTCTGGATGACCGGTGTGACCCTGTGGGTCACCTTGGCGCTGGTTGCCGCCACCATGGCATTGATCTGGGTAACACCGCGCATCACCAAGGCTGTGCCGGCACCCTTGGCTGCCATCGGCGTGATCGCCGCTGCGGTCATCCTGTTTGATATTCCGGTGCCGCGCGTGGGGGATCTGGCCTCCGTTTCCGGCGGGTTGCCACAGTTTTCTGTCCCGATGGTTCCGCTGACATTGGAGACCATTTGGATCATCCTGCCTTACGCAGTAATTCTGGCGTCCATCGGTTTGATCGAAAGCCTTTTGACACTGAACCTGGTGGGGGAAATCACCCGCGTTCGTGGGCGTGCATCGAAAGAATGTGTGGCACAGGGCGCGGCTAATACTGTGACTGGGTTTTTCGGGGGCATGGGCGGTTGCGCCATGATCGGGCAGTCCATGATCAACGTGAATTCCGGCGGACGCGGGCGGCTGTCTGGCGCGGCAGCGGCGCTGTTCTTGCTGGCGTTCATCCTTGTGGGGTCTTCGGTGATTGAACTGATCCCGCTGGCAGCCCTTGTGGGTGTGATGTTCATGGTCGTGATCGGGACATTTGCCTGGCAAAGCCTGCGGATCCTGACCCGTGTGCCACGGTCCGATGCGTTTGTGATTTTGTTGGTGACCGTTGTGACGGTCTACAAAGACCTCGCCATCGCGGTTGTTGTGGGCGTTATCGTTTCCGCCTTGGTTTACGCCTGGAATGCGGCCTCCCGCATCCGCGCAACAACACGCGACAGCATCACGGAACCTGGAGCGATAGTTTATGACATCGAAGGACCGCTGTTTTTCGGATCTGCCACAAAGTTCCAGGAACTGTTTGATCCAGCGGATGACCCAGACACAGTCATACTCGACTTCAAGGGATCGCGTCTGGTTGACCAGTCCGCCCTACAAGCGGTGGAAGCTGTTGCCGAACGATACAGCAAAGCGGGTAAACGGCTGATGTTGCGGCACCTAAGCCGGGACTGCCACCAACTGTTGACCCGTGCAGGCCAGTTGATGGTGGATAACGATGACGACCCGGATTACCGCCTGGCGGTTGATTATGATATCAAGCTGGGGCGGATCGGCAGCCATTAGGACGTTCGAAACGAATGCACGCAGTGCGCCGTTCCGCTTGTCCGGGCGCAGTGCCTATTACTATGCAGACCCTTTGTGGGCATCATATGCGGCTTCCAGTTCCCCCCGCAGGAAATCACCGAAATTAATCGGTTCAAACTTTGGCTCACCCGTTCCCGCCAGTGGCGCGATATCCAGCGACACATGCGGATCATAAAAAAACGGCAACGAGAACCTTTGCTTACCTGTCACATTGATCACCCGGTGCGGCGTCGACAGCAACTTGCCGTTAGACATTCGGTGCAACATATCCCCAACGTTTACAACGAAAGCATCCTTCATCGGCGGTGCGTCCACCCACTGCCCAGCAGGCGTTTGGACTTGCAGGCCCCCAATCTCATCTTGCGCTAGCAACGTCAGGCATCCGAAGTCCTTATGGGGCGCGGAACCATAAAGATCATCAGGGGACAGCGGCGCCTGCGGCGGGTATTTCAGTAACCGAAGCCAGATTGTAGGGGTTTCAAACGCTTGCAGAACTGACCGATCTTCTGCTTCGATCGCGTCCAGTGCAAGGCTCATCAGCTGATATGCCAGCTTGCTCATTGCCTGTGTGTAGGCGGTACAGGTTTCGGCGAACCCATCAAGATCCGGCCACTGATTGGCACCCGACAAGTAAACATCTGGATCCGCTAGCGCATCTTCCCGCATCATCATGAAAGAGGCTGATTGGTTCGGTTTTTTTACCTCCGCCAGATCCGAATTCACATCGGTAGATGTGTTGATGGCGATGTAGCCGCGATGATTGTCGTTCAGGGCAATCTTTTGCTTCGCGGCTTCAGGTAGATCGTGGAATGCCTGCGAGGCTGCAAAAATTTGGGCGCGTAGTTCGCTGCTTACCCCGTGGTTAACGACGTACCCAAATCCGGTTTCGCCATACGCCCGCAGAAAATCTTGAGCCAATTCGGTTGTGTCATCACCATTGATCAAAGGCGCTAGATCTAGAACAGGGATTTCGTCGAATTCTGGCATAGCGAGTTCCGTCGTCTGGGCGCGTCACAAGGTCTAATCATCTGTGAATTTGTCAATGGCGCGTTTGCGCAGCCAGCGAACGCCTAGCGACCTTCGTACCGCCAGGCCGCAATCATCAGCGATGCCGCGATCAGCAGCCATGCCCAGCCAGGAAGCAATGGGATTTGCCGAATATCGGTCGCCAGATAGGCGTCACGGTTCACGACGCCTAACCAACCTCTGCCGGAGGCAACCCGCCCCGGCCGCACAACGCGCAGGCGTGGATCAGAAACTGTTTCCAAGCGAAACGCAGCGCCGCCGGTTGCGGCCATGATCGGTTCAAATGGGCCGGCGCTTGCGATTGTCTGCTCAAACTCGCGCGGAGCGATGGGGCCGATGGCAACAACCGAGACCAATTCCCCATCTGTCAGCCGGTAGATGCCGTTTTCCTCACCCTCAAATTCTGTCACCCAGCGACCAGGTGACAGTTTTTCCGGCTGCAACACAAAGGTTCTGCCGTCCGGGCCGGTGACGGTGATATCTTTGTCTTCTTCGCCAAGCGATCGGCGCGTCACGGTTACGCGGTCACCCGTCACCTCTGCGGTGATGCGCTCTTCCTCCAGCTCCGGCTCTTTCATCATCCAGTGTGCCAGGCGACGCAGGAGTTCCAGCTGAGGTCCACCGTCTTCAAACCCACGGGACCAAAGCCAGGCGTGATCGCTCAACATCATGGCGATGCGGCCTTCACCCACACGGTCCAGCACCAGCAGCGGCGCATCGTCCGCCCCGGTCATCAGCACATCACCACTTTCCGCCTCCGCCTCAATCAGACGGAACCAGCGGCCCCAACCCGGCGTGCCATCTTCAGCGGTGGGGTTCGGTGCAAACTGGGTCAGCCCTTCGGTCACCGGGTGCCGGTCGCCGAGGTCAGAGATACGCGGGACGTAGCCTTCTTCGATCAAGCGCGATGTGGGCAATGCTGGCAGGACTTCGGCCAGCGGGGTTCGGCTGATACTTTCTGCCGTCGAAAAGGACGGGCCGGAGGCAATCAGAACAGCGCCACCATTTTTCACATACTCAGCCACGTTTTGCATATAGCGATTGGGTAAGATGCCACGGCGGCGGTAGCGGTCGAAGATGATCAGATCGAACTCGTCGATCTTTTCCAGAAAAAGCTCTCGTGTGGGGAACGCGATTAAGGACAGTTCGCGCACTGGCACGCCGTCCTGTTTGTCGGGGCTGCGCAGAATGGTGAAGTGCACCAGATCCACCGAACTGTCAGATTTCAAAAGGTTGCGCCATGTGCGTTCGCCCGCATGCGGTTCCCCGGACACCAGCAGCACCCGCAGCCGGTCGCGCACCCCGTTGATGGACACCACGGCGGAATTGTTGCGATCTGTAAGTTCGCCGTCCTCTGTCAACACAGTGAACTGCAACACGTTCATGCCGCCGTGAGGCAGCGCGAATGGCAATTCAAACTGGCGGCCAGTTTCGACCTGAAACTCTTGTGGCGCCCCGCCGTCTACAGAAATTTGTAGCCTCGCCCGACCGGATACATCTGCAGGCACTGCGCCCTGATCCTCAATGCGCAGGAACAGCTTGATCGGTTCGCCCACAATCGCAAAGGCAGGCACGTTTTCTACGATCAGGCGGCGGTCCCAGTCGTTTTCTTCGCCGGTCAGCAGGACGTGGACCGGCGCCGGGAACCAGTCGAGGATAGCCGCATCATGGATGCGCCCGTCGGTTAGAACGATGGCCCCTGCGATGCGGGTGTCCGCCACCTCTGACGCGGCCTCTGCCAGTGCGGCCATGACAAAGGATCCGTCATCGGCGGCACCGGGGTCGTTTGTGACCTCCACCAGCCGGGTTTCAAAGTTGTCCAACCGACCAAGCTCTGACCGAATGGCAGCAAGGCCGGTTTCGATCTGGTCAGGGCGAATGGCAACCGATTGGCTTTCTGATCTGTCCACCACGACAAAAACGATGTTGGTCAGCGTCTCGCGTTCTTCATCGCGCAGGACGGGACCGGCCAGCGCCATCAAAAGTGCTGCGAACCCAAATAGCCGCAACCACCAGCCCGGCAAACCGCGCCAAAGCGCAAGGGCAACCATCACCGTACACAGGGCAACTGCTGCCCAGACAACCGGCCAATCAACAAGTGGCGAAAAGGCGATGTCCATATCCATCACTGGCCCAACCGATCCAACAAGGCAGGCACATGGACCTGGTCTGATTTATAGTTCCCGGTCATCACATGCATGATCAGGTTGATGCCAAAGCGAAAGGCGATCTCGCGTTGTTGTTCACCGGCAGAGCCGCGCCCGACCGGGAATATCGGACGCCCGTCTTCGTTGATGGCCCAGGCACTGGCCCAATCGTTGCCGCCAATCACCACCGGCGTAACACCGTCGTTCAGGTTGCGAAACGGCATGCCTTCGATCTGTTCGGCGTCAGGTGGCGCGGCCTCGACCCACACGTCCGCGTTTGCGTAGCGGCCGGGGAAATCCTGTAGCAGGTAGAAGGCACGGGTCAGCACATGATCATTGGGCACAGGTTCCAATGGCGGGATATCCAGTTGCCGTGCGATGGCCTGCAACGCCCGCCCGTTAGGTGTGCCAACGCCAAACCCGCCGGAAACGTTGCTGTCGCGGGTGTCGAACAAGATCATCCCGCCGCCGCGCAGAAAGGCATTCAGTTTTGCAATTGCCGCTGCACTTGGCGGCGTCTGGGTGTCGGAAATCGGCCAGTAGAGGAAGGGGTAGAGCGACAGTTCATCCGTTTCCACATTCACGCCCACAGGTGCAATCGGCTCAATAGAGGTGCGACGAAACAGTTCCGCCGACAAACCGGTCAAACCGCCCCGCGACAGCGCATCAAGGTTGGAATTCCCTGTCAGTACATAAGCCAAAACTGTGTTATTGGCGGCGCGCAGCAGGTCTTCTTCGGTTTGCGCGTGAGTTTCCGCCGGGGTGAGAGCCAAGGCGAGTGCAAGGGCCGCCACCGCGCCACGCGCCTGCAATCGCCCGCCGATCCAAAGCGTTGCGATAATATCAGCGGCCAGCAATGCCAGGGCGGCCATTAACAGCCAGGACTGCAAAGGTTGTTCGATTGCTGCGGTCATGGCGACAAAGGCCGCGCCGCCGGGCCATACCGCCGGGGTGATCTGGGTGTCGGCATCCACTGCGTTCACGGCCACCCTGCGGTCACCACTGACATAAACGCCGGGCGGCATATCCGGGCCAAAGTCACGCGCCGCCAGCCGTGCGCCATCCACCCCGGCCAGCCCGGCCGCATCGCGTAACACGCCAAAGCCGTCGACGGTTTTTTCCGGCAGCCATGTGGTGCCTGCCAACTCATCTGCATCCAACCCGCCCGCACGGGTGGAAATCGCCAGGCGTTCCAGCATCTGAACAAAGAGGCCTGAAAGCGGCAGAGTGGACCAATCGGTGTTGGCCGTCACATGGAACAGGATTACGCGTCCATTTCCGAGGTCTTTTGCGGTAACCAAAGGCGTGCCATCGGCCAAAGATGCCAGAACCCGGTCCGCCAGATTTGGATCCGGCTGGGCCACAACCTGAGACGTCACAGATACATCAGGTGGGATCACAAGACCAAAGAATGGTGATCCATCTGCAAAAGGGTCGAGCGCCTTCGGCTCCCCCCAACTCATTGCGCCGCCTACCGTGCGCCCACCAGCCCGTAGGCGCACCGGCAACAACGGATGTTCTTCGCGTTGACCAATGCCGGAGGACGCAAGCCGGGGACCGGCAAAACGCACCAGATGGCCGCCTGCTTCGACCCAGGTGATCACCTCTTGGGTTTCCGCCTCTCCCAGTTCGGCGACGTCGGCCATGACAATTACGTCGGGGTTTGATTGCAACGTATCAGCCAGATCAGCTTCAAAAAGGTCAGCCGTTGGAACCAGCGCCTTGCGCAAGAAATGCAAAGGGGAGACCAGCGCCGCGCCTTCTTGTTCCCGCGCGCCGCCAAGCAGGGCCACTGACCGGCGTTGGATCGCGTCATCTGCCACTTGCACCGCTCCGGCGGACCGAACCCCGTCAATGGCCACGCGGGTCACGCGGTTACGCAACTCACTTTGCAATTCCAGCCGCACCTCAACCTCGGTCACGCCTTCCGCAAAGGCGCCATCGGTGCGGGCCAAAGCGCGCGTGATGCCAGCCGGGTCAGGCCCCTCGGCGGAAAGCGCAAAACGGCGTTCGCCGCTTTCAGAAAGGCGCGCAGCCCCAAGGGCCAAGTCACCGCTGTCGATCCGGACAGATTTGAGCGCCAGCAGGTCGGTGCCGGTTTCCCCGACCGAGACATTCCCTTTTTCAGAAAGCGCGGCGTAAAGATCCAAGCGCCCGTCGCGAGCCAGACCGTCCGACAGCCACAACGTTTCAAACGGCTCCGCCTCCGCGATGGCAGCGATCCAGGGGGCGTAGTTTGGTGCCCAGGCGTTTGGTTCTAGCCCGTCAATCCGCGCGGCGGCAGTGTCCGCGTCCGCAAAGGCCAGCGGCGCATCAGCCTTCGGCGTATCCGTCAGGCGCACCACGGCCACTGGGCGTCCGTCTTGGGCCGCGTATTGCAGAACCTCTGCCAGTTTGGCTTGGCGCACGGCCCAACTTTGTGCGCTGGCCCATGATCCGTCGAGCGCGATCAAAAGCGGCCCGCGCCCCGGGATCCGGTCCGTGGGGTTCAGAACCGGTTGGGCAAAGGCAATGATCGCCGCCGCCACAGCTAACATACGCAGTAGCAACAGCCACCAAGGCGTGCGGTCAGGCGTGGTTTCTTTGTCCTCCAGCCCCAGCAACAGCACCACAGCGGGGAACCGGCGGCGCAGGGGTGCGGGCGGGACGGCGCGCAAAAGCCACCATAAGATTGGCAGCGCTAAAAGCCCGGCCAACAGCCAGGGTGCCAAAAAACCTATGGGGCCAAGTGCGATCACAGGCCGGCCTCCGACAGGGCGTTGTAGGCCCACATCAGCGCCGGGCGCGCGGGCTTATCCGTATGATGGCACAGGTACGTCCAACCGGTTTCGCGGGCCAGCCCGGCCAACGCATCTTTTCGCGCTGCCAGCCGTTCCAGATAGCCGTCGCGCAGGGCTTTGGCACGACGCGTTTCGAAATTCACAGCGCCCGACATGGATTCGAAAATTGTGCGCCCGTCAAAAGGGAAAGCCTCTTCCACCGGGTCGAGTACCTGGATCAAACACCCCTGCACCCGCTGTTCCGCCGACCGGCCAAGGGCCGTCAGCAATGCATCCCAATCACCCAGAAAATCCGACACAAACACGGCACGGTTGCCGGTCGTCATATCTTTGCCCGGTGGCACGCCGTAATCGTCAGCCTCACCCGCCGCACCCAAACGCATGGCCATTTTCGTCACCTGGCCACGCCCGCTGCGCGGCGGCTGCGGATCCTGCATCAAGCCAAAGCTTTCACCGGCCCGCGTCAGCAGTATCGCAATGGCAAGCCCCAGAACACGGGCGCGTTCGCCCTTTGCTGGCAGCTTGTCAGTGCTGCGGTAGGCCATAGACGCAGACTGATCGATCCAAAAATGTACTGCCTGCAAGTTTTGCCATTCCATTTGCCGCACAAAATGCCCGTCGGCCCGTGCGGATCTACGCCAATCGATTTGGCGCTGCGCGTCACCAGCAACTGCGGGGCGATACTGCCAGAACTCATCCCCCGGTCCGGCCCGCCTGCGCCCATGGGCGCCTAAACTGACCGTGGCTGCCAATTGACTCGCCTCCGCCAAAAGGCCGGGGAAGCCAGCGGCCTGCGCCTCTGCTTCGGCGCGCAGCGCGTCTGGTGCTTGGGCGGAAAGCTGGTTCACGCGGCGGCCTCTGCCCCGTCGACAGTGGCCGTTAGGCGTGTGATCAGATCGGCCAGCTTCTCTCCGCGCGCACGGGCGGCAAAGCCCAGCGCCATGCGGTGGATCAGCACAGGATGGGCAAGGGCCGCGACGTCTTCGACGGACGGCGACAGGCGCCCTTGCACCAACGCGCGCGCTCTTGTGGCCAGCATCAGGGCTTGGGCGGCACGTGGGCCGGGGCCCCAACTGACCGCGTCGCGCACATAGTCCGGTGCCGTCTCATCCTCTGGCCGGGCCATACGGACAAGATCAAGGATTGCTTCTACCACAGCGTCACCGACCGGCATGCGGCGCACGGCATCCTGACCTGCTTGGAGTTCCATCGGGGTAAACACCGTCTCTGACACGGCATCTTCGGCGCCGGTTGTGGCCAGCAGGATATCGCGCTCAGTCTCGCGGCCGGGGAATCCCACATCGATCTGAAGGATAAACCGATCAAGCTGCGCTTCGGGCAACGGATATGTGCCCTCTTGCTCAATAGGGTTTTGCGTGGCCAGAACGTGGAACGGTGCAGGCAGGTCGTACTCCTGACCTGCGATGGTCACCTGGCGTTCCTGCATGGCTTGCAGCAGCGCGGATTGGGTCCGGGGAGAGGCGCGGTTGATTTCATCGGCCATAAGAAGTTGGGCAAATACCGGCCCTTTCAAAAACTTGAAGCTGCGCGCGCCATCTTCGGCGCTTTCCAGCACTTCAGAGCCCAGAATATCCGCAGGCATCAAGTCCGGGGTGAACTGGATACGGTTGGTAGACAGCCCAAAAACCGTGCCCAGCGTATCCACCAATCGCGTCTTGGCCAGACCCGGTGCACCCACCAGCAATGCATGCCCGCCGCACAACATTGCCACGATGGCCTGCTCTACGACCTGTTCCTGACCGATGATCCTTTTGGATATCTGCGTTTTGGCCTGTGCCAGCAAGCTGCCCGTCTGTTCAACTTGCTCTGCCAAGGCGCTTGCATTCTGATCCATTGGAAATACCTTTCAAACCGGGGGCGGGCTGCCCATCACGTTCATTCAATCGAAGTATAGCAGCAGACACAAATGACAAATCCCAACGGCGATGAAAATGGCGTGAAAGTGAGCGCTGATAGCATTGTGAAGGCTGCAAAAGACGCAGCCAAGAAGGGCCCACCGCCCGTGCACCTGTGGAATCCGCCGTTTTGCGGCGATCTGGACATGCGCATAGCGCGCGACGGGACGTGGTTTTACCTTGGCACACCCATTGGGCGGCGCGAGCTGGTGAAGCTCTTTTCGTCGATCATTCGAAAAGACGGGGATGACTATTTTCTGGTCACACCGGTGGAAAAGGTTGGCATCACCGTTGACGATGCTCCGTTTGTTGCGATCGACTTTGAGGTTTCGGGCGACGGTGCCGACCAGAACTTGACCTTTCTGACACATGTGGATGATGAGGTCATGGCCGGGCCGGACAATCCGATCCGCGTTGTGCGGGACCCTGACACCGGCGAACCCAGCCCCTACATCCTGATCCGCGCAAACCTGGAGGCATTGATCGACCGGAAAAGTTTTTACCGGCTGGTGGACCGCGGCATTCACGAAAGCTGGGACGGGACAAGCTGGTTTGGCGTTTGGTCCGGCGGTCAGTTCTTCCCCATTATTCCAAGCGCGGAGTTAGAAACATGAAAACAGCCCTTATCATTGGTTCTGGCGCGGGTTTGTCTGCCAGTTTTGCGCGCAAACTTGCAGCAACAGGGTACGACGTGCATCTGGCGTCACGCGATCCTTCGGATTTGGCGGATCTAATTACTGAAACCGGGGCGACAGCGCATGCATTGGACGGCACGGATGCAGTTGGCGTGGCAGCGTTGGTGGCAGGACTGCCCGGTGACGTGCGAGTTGCTTGTTACAACCCGTCTGCAAGGGTGCGCGGACCTTTGGTTGAACTGGACCCTGAAACAGTCCGCAAATCCGTGGAAGTCACGGCTTGGGGCGCGTTTCTGCTCGGCCAAACTGCTGCAAAGCGTATGTTGGCCCAAGATCCAGAAGACGGCGCACGCGGCACGATCCTCTTCACTGGCGCAAGTGCAGGCGTCAAAGGGTTTGCACAATCTGCAACCTTTGCAATGGGTAAATTCGCTCAACGCGGATTAGCGCAGTCCATGGCGCGCGAACTGCATCCGCAGGGCATCCACGTCACATGGATCAACATCGACGGCGGTATCCGCAATGCAGCCCGGCCAGAACGCATAGACGCCCCGGACAATCCGGACAGCATGCTGGACCCGGATGCGATTGCGCAGGAATACATGAACCTGGTCCATCAGCATCGCAGTGCATGGTCAGAGGAATTGAGCCTCAGACCTTGGGTGGAACGTTTCTGATCATTCCGCCGGCACGGTTACTCGGCGGTCCGACCGCTGCGCCAGCACCACGCCGATCGCCAATAGGCCAGCGCCAAACGCCTGATCCCAGCTCCACGCTCCGCCAAAGGTAAGCGCAATCAGCATCACGTAGAACGGCACCGCGTTCAGGTGAAAACTGGCAAGCCCGATCCCCATGCGCCCGACACCGATGATCCACAGGATTTGGCTGATCGCCATGGCACCAAACGCGTAGACGCCCAGCAAGGACAGCGCAGCAGCATCAGTGTCGCCAAACGTAACCCCAGGCAAGCCAAAGATCATGCAGACCAAAAACGTTGCGACGCAAAAAAGCATTGCTCCGATCATTGTGACGGTAGCCTGAGCCAGACCAGTTGAAGTTGGCAGGTTTTTCACCGCCGCCCGTGAGCCCCAAGTGAAAAGAACCGTTGCTAATAGGCCCAGCGCGGCGGTGAAAAACCTGCCGACTTCAACTGGTCTGGCTCAGGCCACCGTCACAATGATCGGAGCAATGCTTTTTTGCGTCGCAACGTTTATGGTCTGCGTGATTTTCGGCTTGCCGGGGATCACTTTTGGCAACTCTGATGCGGCTGCCCTATCCTTGCTTGGCGTCTACGCGTTTGGTGCCATGGCGATCAGCCAAATCCTGTGGATCATCGGTGTCGGGCGCATGGGGATCGGGCTTGCCAGTTTTCAC